>NZ_CP059903.1:1577500-1893000 GCF_014127485.1 Nocardioides dongkuii
GGGAACGCGGCGTACGACAGCACCGAGAGCGTGCTGCCGGGTCCACCGGCCTGGTCGGCGATGGCGAACACGAGGCGGTACTGCGAGAACCGGTGCCGGCCCACGAGGGCGACCTCGCCGTCGCGGACCGCCTCGTCGAGCGCGAACCCCGACGGCGGGTCCGTGCCGAGCAGCCGACCGAGGAGCACGTGGTCGGTGCGCGCCAGCCGCCCGGCGTAGCGCCGGGCCACCTCGTGGACGACCGGAGTCGGCGGCGACGGCCGTGCTGTGCCGGTCCAGGAGGGGCAGCGGGTCCACGGCCCGAGCATGCCGTGGCGGCCCGGCGGCCGCCACCCGGGGGTCCGTCCGTCGCGGCCCACCCGGGGGTCCGTCCGCGGCGGCGGACCACGACGCCCGGGCTGGTCGGGCGGCGGCTCGTGCCCCGTCGGGAGTACCGGGTCTCCGTGCGGGCGCTCAACGACCGGACGCCGGGACCGTGGCGGACCCGCACGGTGTGGGTCCGGGTCTGAGGTCGCCGGAGGCCTCGCACGCCCGCCCCCTGGCAGGAACGAGCGGTCGCCGGATTCCCGCCACTTACCCTGACTAGCGAACGGCCGCGGGCTCCCCGCCCATACTGGCCGGCGTGCCGCCGACCGTGACGCCCATCGTGACGACTGCCGAGGGAGCACCCGCGACCCTTCCCCGGGCCGGTTCGAGATCGATCCCGTTCCGCGTCGCGGTGGTCGCCATCCTGACCGTGGTGCTGGCGCTGCGCCTGTGGTCGGTCTCCCGCTGGTCGTGGATGTACGACGACTGGGTCTACATGCAAGAGGCCCGCTCGATGGGCTTCGTCGACTTCCTGTTCCAGAACTACAACGGCCACCTGATGCCCGGCGAGTTTCTCGTGGTGTGGGTCACCACCCGGGTCGCGCCGCTGTCACACATCGCGGTGGTGATCCTGACGGCGCTCGCCGCGACCGCCGCGACCGCCGTCTGGGCGGTGGCGCTACGCGAGCTGTGCGGGGAGCGCCTGCGCACCCTGGTCCCGCTCGCCCTGATCGCGCTCACGCCCCTCCACCTCCAGGGCACGATCTGGTGGGCGGCCGCGCTGCAGACGATCCCGCTTCAGGCGACGCTCGCGGGGTGCGTCTACTTCGCTGCCCGGCTCGCGCGGCACGGTCGCCGCGCGGACCGGATCGGTCTCCTGCTCGTCTACGTCGCCGGCCTGGCGATGTGGGAGAAGGCCCTCCTGGTGGCGATCCCCATCGCGGCCGTGATCATCTACCTCGCGCCCCGCCGACCCGGCCGGTGGCGCGGTCTGATCCGCGAGGGTTGCCTGCTGGGCGGCGTCGCCACCGGTTACGCGGCGATCTACCTGGTGGCGACACGGCGCGACTCGACGGGGCCCTTCCCCGTCGAGTTCAAGCTGCAGCCGGCCGGCGCCGTGGCAGGCTCCTTCGGGGAGCTGGGCGGTCACCTGCTCAGTCCCGGTCTGCTCGGCGGGCCGTGGGGCACGCTGCCGACCGAGGCAGAGCTGCAGGCGCATCCCGCCGGGTGGCAGGTCGTCCTGACCTGCGCGGTGGTCGTGCTGGGCCTGGCGCTCGCGTCGATCCTGCGTCGCTCGGCGTGGGTGCCGCTGGGGATGGTGGCCCTCTTCGGGTCGATCTCCTGGGGCCTGCTCGCGCTCAGCGGCCGCCTGGAGGTCCTCGGCCTGACCAAGCTCGGCTACGAGCGCTACGCAGCGGACATCTTCGCGGTGCTCTGCCTGGCGGTCGCGCTCTGGATGACGCCGGAGGCCGTCCGTCCGGTCGCGGACCGGGAGCATTGGCGCGCCCGTCTGCTGTCGCGTCGGCCGCCGCGCGCTCTGGCGGTGGGGATCGTCGGCGCGGTCATGGTCTCCCTGGCGGTGGCGAACCTCGTCGGCGTGCACCGGATCGGTGTCTCGCCCGCTCAGGCGTGGCTGGAGAACGTGACGGCAGAGGTCGAGCAGCGGGGCCCGGTGACGATCGTCGACGCGTACGCCCCCGACCCGGTGCTCTTCGCCCCATTCTTCGGCGAGTACGCCCGGCTCTCGCGGATGCTGGAGCCGCTCGGCGACCGGGTGCGCTTCGACGGCCCCGCCGACCGGCTGTTCACCGTCGACGCCGATGGCCGACTCAGGGAGGCGACCATCCTCCCGGCGATCCGCTCGAAGCCGGGACCGGTCCCCGACTGCGGGTACGCCCTCGGTCCGGGCGAGCGTCTGGTGGTCCCGATGACGGCCTCCCTCTACCAGTCCTCGTGGATGGTGCAGGTCAACGCGTTCAGCTCGATGGAAGGCGGCGTCGTCGTGGAGCTGGGCGAGCACGCCCTCCCGTTCGCGATCCGGCCGGGTCTGAACTCGCCACGTGCGATGGTCCTGAGCGACACGGACGACGAGATCCGGATCGAGTCGACGGCCGAGGAAGGCGTCCTCTGCGTGACCCACGTGCTCATCGGCACCGTGGGCGGCGGTCCCGGCTGAGGCTCGGTGCCGCGGCGGCGGCGCGGCCCGCCTGCGATACTCCCCGGGTGACGCGAGTGGGACTCACCGGCGGCATCGCCTCGGGCAAGAGCACGGTCTCGGCGATCCTCGAGGAGCTCGGCGCGGTCGTCATCGACGGCGACAAGCTGGCGCGCGAGGTCGTCGAGCGCGGCACCCCCGGCCTCGCGGCCGTGGTCGCGGAGTTCGGCGAGGAGCTGCTCACCCCCGAGGGCGACCTGGACCGGGCCGCCCTGGGCAAGGTGGTCTTCGCCGACGAGGGGCGCCGGCGCGCGCTGGAGGCGATCGTGCACCCGCTGGTCTTCGAGCGGTACGCCGCGCTGGAGGCGTCCGCGCCCGAGGGCGCCCTCGTCGTCCACGACATCCCGCTGCTGGCTGAGTCGGGCCGCGCGGACACCTTCGACGCCGTCCTCGTCGTCGACGTGCCGGTCGAGACGCAGGTCGAGCGGATGGTCCGCGACCGCGGCATGGACCGCGCGGACGCCGAGGCGCGCGTGGCGGCCCAGGCCACCCGCGAGCAGCGGCTCGCGATCGCGACGTACGTCCTGGACAACACCGGGACCCTGGAGGACCTGCGCGACCGGGTCCTGGCGGTGCACGCCGAGCTCACCGCCTCCTGAATTTCGGGTACGCCGGCGGCGCGGCGCGGCCGGACCGCCCGGGGGAGAGGGATCCTCCACGCGTGCTGACGCGCCGTGGGCTGCTGCTGACCTCCGCCGGCATGGCCGGCGCCACGGCGGCCGGCGCGGTCGGCTGGCGGGCCACGCCGTACGCCGTGCGGGCGCGGCTGGGACTGGTGCCGGAGCCGTGGGTGCCGGACGCCCCCGAGGGCGAGGTCCGGACCTGGTCGCTGCGCTCGACGGCGATGGGCGGCGACATCGACGTGGTCACCGCCGTCCCGGCCGGGTACGGCGACGGGGCCGGCCTGCCGGTCGTGGTCGTGCTGCACGGGGCGAGCGCCTCGGCGGCCGAGCTCCCGGGCTTCGGCCTGGGCCGCTTCGTCAGCGCCGCCGTGGAGGCCGGGGCGGCGCCGTTCGTCCTGGTCGGCACCGACGACGGCCCGACCGGGTGGACCGCGACGGCCGGCTCGGACCCGCCGGCCCTGTTCCGCGAGGAGCTGCCGGCCTGGCTGGGCGAGCGCGGCTTCGGCTCGCCCCAGGCCCTCTGGGGCTGGTCCCGGGGCGCGTACGGCGGACTCCGCCTGGTCGTGGAGGACCCGGGGTGGGTGCGGGCGCTGGCGCTGTTCAGCCCGGCGCTCGGAGACGACGACCCGGTCCTCGGCGGGCTCGACGGAGTCCGGGTGCCGGTCGGGATCTGGTGCGGCGAGGAGGACCAGTTCGTCGACAGCGCACGGGCCCTGGCCGCGGCGCTGCCCACGCCGCCCGAGGTCGCCACCTTCGCCCCCGGCGGGCACACCCGCGCGTTCTGGAACACGCACACCCTGGACGCCTTCGGCTGGCTCGCGGGGCACCTGGAGGACGGGACGCTCAGAGGGGCCGGGTGAGGAAGGTGCTGTGCGGGTCCGGGCGGTAGTCACCGAACGGCGGGCACGCCACGAAGCCGTGGCGCGCGTAGAGCGCACGGGCCGGAGCGAAGAAGTCCTGGGACCCGGTCTCCAGGCTGACCCGCGTGAGCCCCGCGGCGCGGGCCTCCGCGAGCACGTGGACCAGCAGCCTCCCGGCGATCCCCTCGCGCACCCGGTGCGGGGCGGTCCGCATCGACTTCAGCTCGCCGTGCCCCGGCTCGCGCTCGGGGTCCACGAGCGCGAGGGCCGCGCACCCCACGAGCTCGCCGCCGTCGTACGCCGACCAGAAGCGGGTGCCCGGGGCTCGCAGCCCGTCCAGGTCCAGCGCGTGCACGCTCCCCGGCGGGGAGGTGGCCCGCATCTGGTCCAGGTGCGCCTGCAGGAAGGCGGCCACCTCCGGCGAGGTTAGCGGGTCGGGCGCGATCTGCACGTGCGCATCGTAGGAAACGACGAGAGCCCCCGCCTGCGGGCGAGGGCTCTCGGTCGGTCGAACGGGGTGGTCGGACGGGGGCGGTCGTCAGGCCGCGAGGTCCGGGTCGGCGATCCGGCGCAGCTTCTGCAGCGCCTCGCGCTCGAGCTGGCGCACCCGCTCGGCGGAGATGCCGTGCTTGGCGCCGATGTCGGCGAGCTTGTGCTGGCGACCGTCGACGAGCCCGTACCGGGACCGGATGATGTCGGCGGCGCGGTCGTCGAGGTGGCCGACCAGGCTGTTGAGCCGGTCGCGCGACTCGGTGTCCAGGACGGTCAGGTCGGGACCGGGGGAGGTCTCCTGCGCCATCAGGTCGCCGAGCGAGGTGTCGCCGTCCTCGTCGACGGGGGAGTCGAGGCTGACGTGCTCGCGGCCCCACGCCATCAGGTCGAGCACGCGGTCAACCTCCATGCCGAGCTCGGCGGCGATCTCCTGCGGGTCGGGGTCCCGGCCGAGCTGGCGCTCGAGGGTACGGCGGGCGCCGCCGACCTGGTTGAGCTCCTCGACGACGTGCACGGGCAGCCGGACCACCCGGGCCTGCTGGGCGATGCCGCGGGTGATCGCCTGGCGCACCCACCAGGTGGCGTACGTCGAGAACTTGTAGCCCTTGGTGTAGTCGAACTTCTCGACCGCGCGGATCAGGCCGGTGTTGCCCTCCTGGATCAGGTCGAGCATCGGCATCTGCGCCCGGCCGTACTTGCGCGCGATCGAGACGACGAGGCGGAGGTTCGCGGTGATGAAGGTGTCGACGGCCTTGCGGCCCTCCTCCGCGATCCACTCGAGCTCCTCGCGGGTGGCGCTCATCGGGGCGCCGCCCTTGCGGCGTCCGACCCGGCCCTCGGCGAGCAGGTGCTCGGCCATCAGGCCGGCCTCGATGGTCTTGGAGAGCTCGACCTCGGAGGCCGCGTCGAGGAGGGCGTTGCGCGCGATCTCGTCGAGGTAGAGCCCGACGCTGTCGCGGCCCTCGATCTCGCGTGCCCCCGCTGGTGCGGTTCGTGTTGCCATGGGGCGGCCTCCCTGCTCTCGTGGCCTCGGCGCGCTGCCGATCCACTCTCCTAACGCTGCCGGTGACCGGAGGATTCCTCCGGCAAACCCGCGTGCCTTCACAGGGAACGACGCCCGAGGGTCGCCGGGAGTTGCGCAGCCCCGGAACTCTCAGGGACTTCTCAGGGCCGGCTCAGGCGTCGGCGAGAGCCATCCGGTCGAGGATCCAGGCGAGGGTGAACGCTCGGTCGTGCCAGGACTGGTAGCGCCCGGAGACGCCGCCGTGGCCGGCCGACATCTCCGTGCGCAGCAGCACCTCGGGCGCCCCGTCGCCGACGGCCCGCAGCCGGGCCACCCACTTGGCGGGCTCCACGTAGAGCACCCGGGTGTCGTGGAGCGAGGTCTCGGCGAGGATCGGCGGGTAGTCCTGGGCGACCACGTTGTCGTACGGCGCGTAGGAGGCCATGTAGTCGTAGACCTCCGGGTCGGCCTCCGGGTTGCCCCACTCGTCGTACTCGGTCACCGTCAGCGGCAGCGTGGCGTCGAGCATCGTGGTCAGCGCGTCCACGAACGGCACGGCCGCGACGATGCCGCCGAACAGCTCGGGTGCCTGGTTGGCGACCGCCCCGACGAGCAGGCCGCCGGCGCTGCCGCCCTCGGCGACCAGGGTGTCCGGCGTGGTCCACCCGGTCGCGACGAGGTGGCGGGCGCACGCCGCGAAGTCGCTGAACGAGTTCTGCTTGTGGAAGAGCTTGCCCTCGTCGTACCAGCGGCGGCCCATCTCGCCCCCGCCGCGCACGTGCGCGATCGCGAACGCCGCCCCGCGGTCGAGCACGGAGAGCCGGGCGACGGAGAAGTACGGGTCGGTGGACATCTCGTAGGCGCCGTAGCCGTAGAGCAGGGCCGGCACCGGCTGGGTCCCGCCGCCGACGCCCTCGCGGGACCCGCGGCGGCACACGATCGAGATCGGCACCCGCTCGCCGTCGTCCGCGGTCGCCCAGAGCCGGTGCTCCTCGTAGTCGGCGGGGTCGTAGCCGCCGAGCACCGGGGCGCGGCGCAGCAGCGCCAGCTCCCGGGTGCGGACGTCGTAGTCGTAGACCGAGGAGGGCACCGCCATCGTCGTGTAGCCCAGCCGGACGGTCGGCTGGTCGAAGACCGGGTTGCCGCCGGCGCCGACGGTGTAGACCGGGTGGTCGAACTCGACGAGGTAGTCCTCGCCCAGCCCGTGCTCGTGCCCCGCCTGCGCGTCCAGCTCGATGATCCGCAGCTGGGTCAGGCCCTCGCTGCGCTGGTGGACGACGAGGTGGCCGGCGAACGCGTCGACCCCCTCCAGGCGTACGTCGGATCGGTGCGGGACCAGCGCCCGCCACTCCTCGGGGGACGTCGGCGCGACCGGGGCGACGCCGATCTCGAAGTCCGCCCCGGTGCCGTTGTGGTGGACCAGGAAGCGGTCCTCGCCGGCGAGGACGGCGTGCTCGAGGCTGTACTCGAGGTCCTCGCGCCGCGGGGCGAACAGCACCCACCCGGCGTCCGGGGCCTCGGTGTCGAGGTAGCGGTACTCGGTGGTGGTCTTCGAGCCGGTCGCGGTCATCAGGAACCGGTTGCTGCGGCTGCGGCCGATGCCGGTCCAGAACCGGCCGTCGGGCTCGTGCAGCACCAGCTCGTCGTCGGCCTGGGTGCTGCCGAGGCGGTGCCGCCACACCTTGTCGGGCCGCCAGGAGTCGTCGACGGTCGAGTAGAAGCAGTCCTGGCCGTTCGGGTGCCACACCACGCCGCCGAGCACCCCGGTCAGCTCGTCGGGGAGCAGCTCGCCGGTGTGCAGGTCCTTGAACCGCACCGTGTAGCGCTCGTCGCCGACGACGTCGACGGCGTACGCCAGCACGGTGTCGTCGAGGGTGATCGCGGACCCGCCGAGGGAGAAGAAGTCGTGGCCCTCCGCCAGCACGTTGAGGTCCAGCAGCACCTCCTCGCCGGGCAGCGCAGGCTGGTCGGGGGCGCAGTCGGCCTCGGGGCGGGGCGGCGTCCAGTCGTCGGGTCCGCTGATCGGCACCCGGCAGCTCGCGCCGTACTCCCGGCCCTCGAAGGAGCGCGAGTAGTACCAGTGGCCGCGGTTGCGGGTCGGCACCGACAGGTCGGTCTCGAGCGTGCGCGCCTTGATCTCCTCGAAGATCGTCGTGCGCAGGTCGGCGAGGTGGGCGGTGCGCTCCTCGGTGTAGGCGTTCTCGGCCTCGAGGTACGCCGTGACCTCCGGCTCCTCCTTGGCCCGGAGCCACTCGTAGTCGTCGACGCGGGTGCGGCCGTGGATCTCGGTGGTGGTGGGGCGTCGGTCGGCGACGGGCGGCTGCATGCCCCGAACCTATCCGGCTCGCTACGGTCGTCCGCATGCGCCGGACCCTGGACCTCAACGCCGACCTGGGGGAGGAGGTCACCGACGACGCCGCGCTGCTGACGGTGGTCACCAGCGCCAACGTGGCGTGCGGCTACCACGCGGGCTCGCCGGCGATCATGCGCGCGGTGTGCGCGGAGGCCGCGGCCCGCGGCGTCTCCGTGGGCGCCCAGGTCTCCTACGCCGACCGGGAGGGCTTCGGGCGGGTCGCCCACGACGTGGCGCACGGGGTGCTCCGCGAACAGGTCGCCGACCAGGTCGGCACGCTGACGGAGATCGCGGCGGCGGCCGGGACCACGGTGCGCTACCTCAAGCCGCACGGCGCGCTCTACCACCGGGTGCTCGACGACGCGGAGCAGGCGGACGCCGTCCTCGCCGGGTCCGGCGACCTGCCCGTGCTCGGCATGCCGGGAGTGCTGCTCGACGCGGCCGCCGCGGCCGGCCGCGTGGTGCTGCTCGAGGGGTTCCCGGACCGCGGCTACGGCCCGGACGGGCGGCTGCTGCCGCGCGGCCGGGAGGGCGCCCTGGTCGAGGGCGCCGACGCGGTCGCCGCCCAGGCGGTCCGGCTCGCGGCGGCGGTGGCCTCGGTGTGCGTGCACGGCGACAGCCCCGGGGCGGTCGCGCACGCCCACGCCGTACGCCGGGCGCTGGAGGCGGCGGGCTACGAGCTGCGCGGGCTCTGAGCCGCCCTCGGTTCTGCACAGGCTCGTGCACAGGTCTGGACCGCTCCTGTGGAACACGGGCGGTTTCCTGTGGAGCGCCGACCGACTTCTGTGGATCCGCCTGTGGGACCGCGGGAACGTCTTGTGGTCCGGGTCACCGGCCGCGTAGACATGTCCTCATCGGGACGACAGAGCCGAGAGGCCGCGACGGACCGGGGATCGGACGGGAACGAGGATCCGCACCGCGAGGCGACTCGCGGCGTCGGCCCGGTGACGGGGGCGGCGGGGTCCGAGGGGTCGTCGGATCGAGGTGGACGTCACCCTCTGCCTCACCACGAGGGCCTCGTGACGCTCATACCGTCACGAGGCCCTCAGCCATTTCCCGGTCCCCGCGCGAGACTGGGCGCATGCAGATCCGTCCGGTGGGCCCCCGTGCCCTGCTCGTCGAGGTCGCCGGGCCCGCGGAGGCGCTGGCGCTGGCCGCCCACGCCCGCGCGGTGGGGGTGGGCGCCGACGAGGTCGTGCCGGCCGCGCGCACCGTCCTCCTCGACGGCGTCGAGGACCCCGCCGCCGCCGCGGCCGCGCTCGCCGGCTGGCGCCCCGGCGCCCCGGTCCCGGCGGGCGACCTGGTCGAGGTGCCGGTCCGCTACGACGGGCCCGACCTGGGCTGGCTGGCCGACGCGTGGGGGACCAGCGAGGACGACGTGGTCGCCCGGCACTCGGCGATCGAGTTCGTGTCCGCGTTCTGCGGCTTCGCGCCCGGGTTCGCCTACCTCGCGGGCCTCCCGGAGCGGCTCGCGGTGTCCCGGCTGGACTCGCCCCGGACCGCGGTGCCCGCCGGCGCCGTCGCGCTGGCGGGCACCTGGTGCGGGGTCTACCCGACCGCCTCGCCGGGCGGCTGGCGGCTGCTCGGGCGCACCGACCTGAGGCTCTGGGACGCCGAGCGGCCCAGCCCGGCGCTGCTCGCGCCCGGGACGCGCGTCCGGTTCGTGCCGGCATGACCACGCTGCTCGTCCGCAGCTCCGGGCCGCTCACCACCGTGCAGGACCGCGGCCGCGTCGGGCTCGCGCACCTGGGCGTCGCCCGCGCCGGCGCCCTGGACGCGCCCGCCGCCGCCCTGGCCAACCGGCTGGTCGGCAACGGACCGGACGCCGCCGTGCTCGAGACCACCCTCGGCGGGCTGGCCGTGGTCGCGTCCGACGGGTGCTGGGTCGCGCTCACCGGGGCGCCGGCCCCGCTGGAGGTCGACGGCGCGCGGCGCGGGCACGGGCGTCCCGAGTGGGTGCCGAGCGGCGCCCTGCTGCGGGTGGGTACGCCGAGGACGGGCGTCCGCAGCTACCTCGCCGTCGCCGGCGGGATCGACGTCGCCCCGGTGCTCGGCTCGCGCTCCACCGACACCCTCGCCGGGGTCGGCCCGCCGCGCGTCGAGGACGGGGTCGAGCTGCCGGTCGGGACGCCGTTCCGCCCGCCGTCCCCGGTGGACACCCCGCGGCCGCCGGCACCCGGCCCGCTGCGGGTCTGGCCCGGTCCGCGGGCCGACTGGTTCGCGCCGGACGTGCTCGACCGGCTCGGGCGCACGGCGTACACGGTGCTGGCGGAGTCGAACCGGATCGGGCTGCGCCTCGACGGGCCGCCGCTGGCGCGCGTCCGGGAGGGCGAGCTGGCCAGCGAGGGGATGGTGCTCGGCGCGGTGCAGGTGCCGCCCGACGGCCGGCCGGTGGTCTTCCTCGCCGACCACCCGCCCACCGGGGGCTACCCCGTGGTCGCGGTCGTGGACCCGCGCGACCTGTGGCAGTGCGCCCAGCTGCGGCCGGGGGAGTCCGTGCGGCTCACGGTGCCGGCGGGGTCTCCGGGGTCTCCGGGATCGCCGGGCTCTCCGGGGGCTCCGGCAGCCACGGGCTGAGCGCGGGGTCGTCCTCGGCGTAGGAGCGCACCGGGCCCGCGGGGGTCTGCCGGGTCTCGAACCGGACGGTGACCACGCCGCGTCCCGACCCCCACACCCAGCCGCGCCCCAGCTCGGTGTGCACGATGTCCATGCCGGGCGCCCAGGTGCGCCGCGAGTGGTGGGGAACCTCGACCTCGGGCAGCTCCGGCTCCTCCTCGGTGGTCTCGCCGAAGAGGTCCTCCTGGACCCAGTCGGCGAGGCCGGAGACGCCGACGCCCAGCAGCCGCACGCCGCCGGAGGTGTCGAGGTCGGCGAGCAGCGAGCGGGCCACCCGGGCGACGGTGGCGGAGGAGTCGGTGGGGGAGCCGAGCGTCGAGGAGCGGCTCAACGTGGTGAAGTCGTGCAGGCGCACCTTGATGGTGACGGTGCGCCCCGACAGCCCGCTCTTGCGCAGCCGCGCGGCGACCTCGCCGGCCTGGCGGGAGAGCAGCCCCTCCATCAACCGCCGGTCGGTGAGGTCGGTGTCGTAGGTGCCCTCCGCGCTCACCGACTTCGCCTCCCGCTCGGCGACCACCGGCCGGTCGTCGAGGGCCCGTGCCAGCTGGTGCAGGCCGCTGCCCTGCGCCTTGCCCACCAGGCGCACCAGCTCCTCGAGGCTGACCGCCTCCAGGTCGGCCACCGTGTGGATGCCCGCCCGGCGCAGCCGCTCCGCGGTGGCCGGGCCGACCCCGGGGATGACGCTCACGTGCATCGGCCGGAGCAGCTCCTGCTCGGTGCCGGGGGGCACCACCACGAGCCCGTCCGGCTTGTCGAGGTCGCTGGCGATCTTGGCGATGAACTTCGAGGTCCCGATGCCGACCGACGCGGTCAGGCCGTCGGTGACCTCCGTGACCCGCGCGCGCAGGCCCTCGGCGTACGCCGTCACCGTGGGCACCTCGAGGTCGGGCAGGTCGGCGCGGGCGAGGTCCACGAACGCCTCGTCGAGCGAGAGCGGCTCGACCAGCGGGCTCACCGACCGCAGCAGCGTCATCACCGCGGTGCTCGCCTCCCGGTAGGCGTGGAACCGGCCGCCGAGGAACGCCGCGTGCGGGCAGCGCGAGCGCGCCTCCCGCGTCGACATCGCCGAGCGGACGCCGTACCGGCGCGCCTCGTACGACGCCGTCGCCACCACCCCGCGACCGCCGACCCCGCCGACCACCACCGGCTTCCCGCGCAGCGACGGTTTGTCGCGCTGCTCGACCGAGGCGAAGAACGCGTCGAGGTCGAGGTGGAGCACGGAGGCGTGGGCACGCACGGGCGCAACCTATCCCGCGTCCCCGCGGGTCGCCGACGCGCCGCCGACCGTCCACAGCCCGCACCCGGGACGCCGTCGTCCACAGCCCCCGGCGGGACCGGCCCGCCGGTCGGAGGTCCGGGGGAGCGTCCTGGGCATGACGACCTCCGCGACCCGCCTCACCGCCCGCACCCCCGAGGACCTGCTGGCCGCCGTGCCGCTCGTGCTCGGCTTCCGGCCGCACGACTCGGTGGTGCTGATGACCTTCGGGGGGCCGGACCCGTTCCACGCGCGCCTGGACCTGCCGCGCACCCGTGCCGAGGTGCCGCACGTCGTGCGCGCGCTCCTCGAGCCGGCGCTGCGGCACGCCGTCCACGCCGTGGTGGTCGTGGTGTACGCCGAGGGGTCGCGCGTGCCCGGCGCCGACCGGGTGGCCCGCACCCTGCGCCGGCGGTTCCTCGCCTCGGGGGTGCAGGTGGTCCAGGTGCTGCGCGCCGACGCCCGGTGCTGGCGCGTGCTGCTGCCCGACGGCGACACCGGGCCGGCGGTGCCCTACGACGTCTCCTCGCACCCGTTCACGGCCCAGGCGGTCCTCGAGGGGCGCGCCCTGCTCGGCTCGCGGGCCGAGCTCGAGGCACTGCTGGACCCCGATCCCGCCGAGGTCGCCGCCGTGGCCGGGCTGCTGCCCCGCAGCGTCCCGGCCGGCCCGGCGGACGCCGAGGGCGCCGTCGCCCGGCACCTGGCGTCCGGGCGGCTCCCCGACGACGTCCTCGCGTCGGTGCTGCTCGGCCTCGACGACCCGGACGTGCGCACCGCGGCGTGCGCGGCGCTGCGGCGCGCGGACGCCGAGGTGCACGTGCGGCTGTGGACCGACGCCGTGCGCCGCGCGCCGGCGGAGGTGCGCGCCGGCGCCGCGGCGGTGCTGGCGCTGGCCGCGTGGGTCTCGGGCCACGGTGCGCTCGCCTGGTGCGCGGTCGACCGGTGCCGCGCGCTCGAGCCGGGCAACACCCTCGCCCGGCTGGTCGCGGTGGCCCTCGAGCAGGCGGTCCCGCCGACCACCTTCGAGAGCCGCGGAGCCTGACCGGACCCCGGAGGCGAGTACTCCGCCGGGACGGGGTACACCACCACCATGGGCGAAGAGGTCGAGGCACAGGAGTTCACGCGGGCCGACCGCACCCGGCACCGGGAGAAGGTCCGGCGCTGCCTGGACGTGTTCGCCCGGATGCTGCGCGAGGCCCGCTTCGACACCGACGACCCGATGACCGGGCTCGAGGTCGAGCTGAACCTCGTCGACGAGCTCGGCGACCCGGCGCTGAAGAACGCCGAGGCGCTGGGCGCGATCGCCGACCCCGACTTCCAGACCGAGCTCGGGCAGTTCAACATCGAGATCAACGTCCCGCCCGCCCGGCTGCGCGAGGGCGGGCTCGCCATCTTCGAGGAGAACCTGCGGCGCAGCCTCAACGACGCGGAGGCCAGCTCCGCCGACGTCGGCGCCCACCTGGTGATGATCGGGATCCTGCCCACGCTCGCCGACGGCCACATGAGCACCCACAGCCTCAGCGGCAACCCGCGCTACCGGCTGCTGAGCGAGCAGATCCTCGACGCGCGCGGCGAGGACATCGCGATCTCGATCGCCGGCGACCGGGAGCGGCTCGCGACGACGGCGGACTCGATCGTGCCGGAGGCGGCGTGCACCAGCACCCAGCTGCACGTGCAGACCTCGCCCGACCAGTTCGCGGCGTACTGGAACGCCTCCCAGGCGATCTCGGCGGTCCAGCTGGCCGTCGGCGCCAACTCGCCGTACCTGCTGGGCAAGGAGCTGTGGCGCGAGACCCGGATCCCGCTGTTCGAGCAGGCGACCGACACCCGCAGCGAGGAGCTGAAGTCGCAGGGGGTGCGCCCGCGCGTGTGGTTCGGCGAGCGCTGGGTGACCTCGGTCTTCGACCTGTTCGAGGAGAACGTCCGCTACTTCCCGGCGCTGCTGCCGATCTCCGACGACGAGGACCCGCTCGGCGTGCTCGAGGCGGGCGGCACCCCGAACCTCGCCGAGCTGCGGCTCCACAACGGCACCATCTACCGCTGGAACCGGCCGGTCTACGACATCAACGACGGCGTCCCGCACCTGCGGGTCGAGAACCGCGTGCTCGCCGCGGGTCCGACCGTCGCCGACACCATCGCCAACGCCGCCTTCTACTTCGGGTTGGTGCGGGCGCTGGCCGAGAGCCCCCGCCCGCTGTGGTCCCAGATGTCCTTCTCCGCCGCCGAGGAGAACTTCCACGTCGCCGCCCGGGAGGGCATCGACGCCCAGCTCTACTGGCCGGGGGTGGGTCAGGTCGGCGCGACCGAGCTGGTGCTGCGCCGGCTGCTCCCGCTGGCGCGCCACGGCCTCGACGCCTGGGGGGTGCCGGGGGAGGAGTCCGACCGGCTGCTCGGCATCATCGAGCAGCGCTGCCTGACCGGGACGAACGGCGCGGAGTGGTTCGCGCGGCGGATGGCGGACCGGTCCGGCGAGCATCGGTACGACGCCCTGCGCGCCACCCTGCTGGAGTACCGCGAGCGGATGCACACCAACGAGCCGGTGCACGCCTGGGACTGAGCCGGCTACCGCCGGCGCAGCCGCTTCCAGTGGCGCGCGGTCCCGGTGCGCGGGTCGCGCCAGCCGTGCCGGTTGACCACGACCATGGTCAGCGGACGCCCGGCCTCCCCGCACGCCGCGAGGGACGCCGCCAGCCACCGCGCGTCGACGTCCTGCAGGTCGAGCGCGCCGGGGCGGGTCAGCCAGACGACCACGTCCCCGGGGGCCGCCTCCGACGCGGCGCGGCGGAGCATCGCGGCCACCACGTCGGTGCGCAGCGCGTGGTCGGTCGGCTCGTCGAGCGACAGCACCCGCTGTCCGCCGCCGGGCGTGCCGACGTGCAGACGGGCCGGGAAGACCCGGCGGGGCTCGGCGAGCGCGTGGTCCCGGACCGCCCGGCGCAGCAGGGCCGCCCGACGGGGGTCGACCGGCTCGACCAGGCCGCTGTCCATCCGCCCAGCCTGCCCCGTCCCGGGGTCGGGGCCCACCGCGTGTCCACAGGCTCCCGGAGGGGACCGGATTTCGGTAGCGTGCAGCCGAGCGGCCTCCGGGGCCGCCGAGGAGAGGATGGATGTCGATGGGGACCGTCGTGGTCGGCTACGTGCCGAAGCCGGAGGGCGAGGCCGCTCTGGCGAAGGCGATCGAGGAGACCCGCCTGCGCGGCGCCAAGCTCGTCGTCGTCAACTCCCACCGCGGGGGCTCGGAGTTCGACTCCGTGGCCGCACGCCGTGCCGACGCCGAGATGGAGTCGGTCAAGCAGCGCCTCGCCGACTCCGGCGTCGACCACGACCTGCGGCAGCTCGTCCGGGGCTTCGAGCCGGCCGAGGACCTGATCTCCATCGCCGAGGCCAACGACGCCGAGCTGATCGTGATCGGGCTGCGGCGCCGCTCGCCGGTCGGCAAGCTCATCCTCGGCAGCAACGCGCAGCGGATCCTGCTCGACGCCCACTGCCCGGTGCTGGCGGTCAAGGCGGACTGAGCCGATGGCGACCCGACCGGCCCTCCACATCACCGGCGACGACGCCGCCGACCGGGTGCTGAGCGAGGACCCGTTCGCGCTGCTCGTCGGGATGATGCTCGACCAGCAGTACCCCATGGAGCACGCGTTCCGGGGTCCCGCGAAGGTGCTCGACCGCTTCGGCACGCTCGAGCCGGCGCGGATCGCCGCCGCGGACCCGGAGGAGTTCGCGGCGCTGTGCGCCGAACCGCCCGCCGTGCACCGGTTCCCGGGCTCGATGGCGGCGCGGCTGCAGGACCTCGCCCGCCTGGTCGAGCAGGAGTACGACGGCCACGCCGAGCGCCTCTGGACCGAGGCGTCCTCGGGTCGCGACCTGCTGCGCCGGGTGATGGCGCTGCCGGGCTTCGGCAAGCAGAAGGCGCAGATCTTCGTCGCCCTGCTCGCCAAGCAGCTCGGGGTGCGTCCGGAGGGTTGGGAAGCGGCCGTCGGTGACTACGCTGTGGAGGGGTACCGCTCGGTCGCGGACGTCGTGGACCCGACCAGCCTGCAGAAGGTGCGGGACCACAAGAAGCAGCAGAAGGCGGCGGCCAAGGCGGCGGCCAAGGGCGCTGCGCCGGCCGGGTGATCCACGGCTCCGGGCCCGGGGCGGTAGGTCCCGGTCACGACCCCCGTGGCAGAATAAGTCATGCGGCTCTTGACGTGACCGGGCCTGGCTGCGCCCACGAGACATCCAGACGTACTGCTACGAGAGGTATTCGTGTCCTCGACCACGCGCAAGATCCCTGCTGAGGTGCTCGCCCACCCGGCCGTCGTGGCCCTCATCGACCGAGGGAAGCCGTCCGGAAGCATCTCGCCCGAGGATGTACGACAGGCCAGTGAGGACGCGGCGGTCGAGCCCAAGCACCTCAAGGCCCTGCTCGGTCACCTGAGCGACCTCGGCATCTCCGTCGACGTCGGCGTGGGTGCCGGCCGCGCCGTCGCGGCCGGAGCGCCCGCCCGCGCGAAGACGTCCGCGAGCACCGCCAAGAAGGCCGCCGCGAAGACGGCCGTCGACGCGGACGGGTCGGCCGCCCCGGCGAAGAAGGCCGCCGCCAAGAAGTCGGCGGCGAAGAAGGCCCCGGCGAAGAAGGCCGCTGCGACGGACGCCGTCGTGCCCGCGCTCCCCGTCGAGGCGGTCCTCGGCGCCGACGGCAAGAAGATCCTGCCGGACGTGCCCGACGAGCAGTTCGAGAAGGACGTCGCCACCGACCCGACGATCGTCGAGGACGAGAAGTCGGCGACCTTCGTGGTCTCCGCGGCCGACGAGACCGACGAGCCCGAGCAGCAGGTCATGGTCGCCGGCGCGACCGCCGACCCGGTCAAGGACTACCTCAAGCAGATCGGCAAGGTCCCGCTGCTCAACGCGGAGATGGAGGTCGAGCTCGCCAAGCGGATCGAGGCCGGCCTCTTCTCCGAGGAGAAGCTCGCCAAGGGCGGCAAGATCAGCGAGAAGCTCCGCGAGGAGCTCGAGTGGATCTCCGAGGACGGCCGCCGCGCCAAGAACCACCTCCTCGAGGCCAACCTGCGCCTGGTGGTGTCGCTGGCCAAGCGCTACACCGGTCGCGGCATGCTCTTCCTCGACCTGATCCAGGAGGGCAACCTCGGCCTGATCCGTGCGGTCGAGAAGTTCGACTACACCAAGGGCTACAAGTTCTCGACGTACGCCACCTGGTGGATCCGGCAGGCGATCACCCGCGCGATGGCCGACCAGGCCCGCACCATCCGGATCCCGGTGCACATGGTCGAGGTCATCAACAAGCTCGCCCGCGTGCAGCGGCAGATGCTCCAGGACCTCGGGCGCGAGCCCACCCCGGAGGAGCTCGCCAAGGAGCTCGACATGACCCCCGAGAAGGTCATCGAGGTCCAGAAGTACGGCCGCGAGCCCATCTCGCTGCACACCCCGCTCGGTGAGGACGGCGACTCCGAGTTCGGCGACCTGATCGAGGACTCCGAGGCGATCGTCCCGGCCGACGCGGTCTCGTTCACGCTGCTCCAGGAGCAGCTGCACGCGGTCCTCGACACGCTCTCCGAGCGCGAGGCCGGCGTGGTCAGCATGCGGTTCGGCCTCACCGACGGCCAGCCGAAGACCCTCGACGAGATCGGCAAGGTCTACGGCGTGACCCGCGAGCGGATCCGCCAGATCGAGTCCAAGACGATGTCGAAGCTGCGCCACCCGTCGCGCTCGCAGGTCCTGCGCGACTACCTGGACTGACCCGCGCGACCGCCTCTCCCCGGTGTGCCGGGCGGGAGGCGGTCTGCGGCGTTCCTGGTCACGGTCGCAGGGTCAGCACCACTCTCCGGTTTCCCTGCCGGTGCGCGTCGCTGTCGTTGGGGTACGCCGGGCGCCGCTCGCCCCACCCGCGGGTGCGCAGGCGCTGCCGGTCGACGCCCTCCCCGACCAGCCACGCCGCGACCGCGCGGGCGCGCCGCTCCGAGAGCCGCTGCCCGTACGCCGCGTCGCCGCGGTCGTCGGTGTGCCCCTCCACCAGCAGCGTGCCCCCGCGGGAGGCGGCCCGGACCTGGGCCAGGATCGTGCGCAGCGCCGCGACCGCCTCGGGGCGCAGGGTGGCCTCGTCGGTGTCGAACAGCACCGCCGCCGGGGCGACCCAGGAGGTGGTGCCGTTCCCCTCCATCCGCCCGACGCCGCCGCCGATCTCGGTGCGCTCCAGGCGCTCGGGGTCCACGTCCACGTCGGGCAGCCGCACCGGTGGGATCCGGACGGTGGGCACCAGGTCGTCACCCGGCCGGGCGGCCCCGTCGCGCGAGAATCCCTCCCGGACCACGCCGTCGCGGGTCGTGGCCATGACGTCGCCGTCGCGCCGGACCCGGCACACCTGCTCGGCGCGGGCGCCGGGACGGGTGTCGCCCGGCACGGGCACGGCGGCGTACTCCCGGTCCTCGACCCGGGTCGAGGGGATCACGGTCGGTGGGATGGTGGCGGCCGTGACCTCGACCGCACCGAGGCAGCCTCCGGGTGCGTCGTACCGGATCACGCAGCCGGCGTCGACCACCTGGGCCGGCACCTCGGCGGCCGGCGCGAGCTCCGTGCCGGTCTCGGGATCGGTCACCGCGGGCAGCTCGACGGCGCGCACGGTCAGGTCCGGCAGCTCCTCGACGGTTCGTCCGGGCCCCGGCTCGCACCGGGGGTCCGCCGCGGGGGCGGCCGGCTCGGTCCCCGGGGACGGGCCGGAGGGCGACGCCTCCGGCGCGGAGCCGGGCGCGGCCGGTCCGGTGTCGCCGGAGCAGGAGACCGTGCCGCCCAGCACGAGCACCCCCGCCAGCACCGTCAGCCCGGCCCACGTCCTCATCGCGCCTCCACCCGGTCGCGGTCCCGTTCCGAGCCGCCAGTGTGGCCCGGGACGCCCTCGGCCGTCGAGGGGTGCGCCGCTCAGCCCGCCCGCCCCAGGGCGCGGTAGGTCCAGGCGGCGGCCGTCCACTCGGCCGGGTCGAGCGCGTGCCGGCCGTCGACGATCGAGCGGGTCGCCACGACCTCGGCCAGCCGCCGGGGGTCCAGCGAGCGGAACTGGTCCCACTCGGTGAGCAGCACGACGACCTGCGCGTCCGCCGCCGCGTCGAAGACGCCCTCCGCGTAGTGCAGGGTCGGCTGGACCCGGCGGGCGTTGTCCATGGCCTCGGGGTCGTAGACCGACACGATCGCGCCCTCCTCCTGGAGCATCCTGGCCACGTCGAGGGCCGGGGCGTCGCGCACGTCGTCGGAGTCGGGCTTGAAGGCGGCTCCGAGGCAGCAGACCCGGACGCCCTCCAGCGAGCCGCCGGCCTGCTCGCGCACCAGGTCGACGGTGCGGGCCCGGCGGCGCTGGTTGATCGCGTCCACCTGGCGCAGGAACGCCACGGACCTGCCGACCCCGACCTCCTCGGCGCGGTGCACGAAGGCCCGGATGTCCTTGGGCAGGCAGCCGCCCCCGAAGCCGAGGCCGGGGTGCAGGAACCGACCGCCGATGCGGGTGTCGTAGGAGAGCGCGCTGGCGAGGTCCTGGACGTCGGCGCCGGTGGCCTCGCAGACCTCGGCCATCGCGTTGATGTAGGAGATCTTGGTGGCCAGGAAGGAGTTCGCGGCGACCTTGACCAGCTCGGCGGTCGGGATGTCGGTGATCACCACCGGGACCCCGTTGCGGATCACCGGGGCGAACGCCGCGCGCAGGGTCTGCTCGGCCCACGCGGACCCGATGCCGAACACCAGCCGGTCCGGGCGCATGGTGTCCTCCACGGCGTACCCCTCGCGGAGGAACTCCGGGTTCCAGGCCAGCTCGACCTCGGTGCCGGCGGGGGCGTTGTCCTGCAGGAGGCGGGTGAGGCGCGCGGCCGTCCCGACCGGCACGGTGGACTTGCCGACCACCAGGCACCGGCGGCGCAGGTACGGCGCGAGGTCGCGGGTCACGCCCTCGACGTAGCGCAGGTCGGCCGCGTGCGAGCCGGCCTGCTGCGGGGTGCCGACGCAGATGAAGTGGACGTCGCCGAACTCGCCGGCCGCGGACAGGTCGGTGGTGAACGAGAGCCGGCCCGAGTCCAGGGCCTTGCGGAGCAGCGCGGGGAGCCCGGGCTCGAAGAACGGCACCCGGCCGTCGTTGAGCGCCGCGACCTTGGCCCGGTCGGTGTCGACGCCGAGGACGTCGTACCCGAGCACGGCCATGCAGATGGCGTGCGTCGCGCCGAGGTAGCCGGTGCCGAGGACGGTGAGGCGGGGGGTGCTGGACGTGCTGGGTGTGCTGGACATGGTGGAGCCCCTCTGGTCGGTGGTCATGAGCACGTGATGTTGCTGAGGCCCTCGCCGGCGTCGGTGAAGGTGTTGTCGCAGCGCACGACGTTCGACTCGGGCGGCCAGGACGAGATCGCGGCGCCCGGTCCCTGCACGTCGGCGTGGTTCTCGGTGAAGACGTTGAAGTCGCCCCAGCCGTCGAGGATCTGGTGGGTCTGGAAGCCGTCCTCGGTCGCCTGCGTCCCGGTGTTGCCCCGGACCAGGTAGTTGTTGCCCTTCAGGTCGACCCAGGAGTCGGCCCCGGACAGCGCGGACCCGTCGAAGGTGTTGTCGAGGACGGCGCCCCCGGTGGTGCCCTCCTTGACGTCGACCGCCTCGGCGGTCGTGGCCTCGATCGTGTTGGCGATCACGACGTTGCGGTCGCTGCGGTCGGCCTCGCAGTCGGTGTAGGTGCACCAGTTGCTGACGGCGGAGCCCAGGTAGACGCCCTCGCCGTAGGTGTCGCGGCGCCGGCCGGTGTCGCTGATCGTGTTGTCGCGCACCACGTTGTCGGTGCTGTGGCTGCGCAGGTGGATGGCCTCGTCGCCGGTGCCGGAGACCGTGAGTCCCTGGATCACCGACCACTCGGTCCCGTCGGCCACGACGCCCTTCTGGCCGCCCGACACCGTGAAGCCGACCAGCCGCCAGTGGCTCGCGCCGTCCAGGTGGAGCGCGTAGTCGCCCTCGATGTCGCCGCCGTCGATCACCGCCGCCGCGGTGCCGCACAGGAAGATCGGCGCCGCCTCGGTGCCCGAGGCGGTGGTCGCGAAGCTGCCGGAGTAGGTCCCGTCGCCCAGCTCGATGCTGTCCCCGGGGGCCGCCTCGGCCAGGGCCTGCTCCAGGTCCTCCGCCGAGGTGACGGTGGTGGTCGGGGCGGGGCACCGGACGGGGCTGCTGTCCGGGAGCGGCCCCTCGCCGGCCGGGGCGGCGTCCGGCAGGAGCGGGGCGGAGTCGGGCTGCTCGCCCTCGTCGTCGTCCTCGTCGTCGCCCTCGTCCTCCTCGCCCTCGTCGTCGGGGGTGGAGGTCTCCGACTCCGTCACCAGCGAGGACTCCGAGGGCTGGGGGACCTCGGGGATCTCCGGGATGGCCGGAGCGGGCGGCACGCTCGGCGTGGCCACCACGTCCCGGGCCCCCGGCGCCCCGGCCTCGTCCTCCGGCCAGACGGCGACGATGCCGAGCATCGCCAGCATGCCCAGGACCACGCCGCCCCCGGCGGCGGCGAGCAGCCGCGCGCGGGGGGACTCGGGGAGCCTCATGGCCGGCTCCTCTCGCCGACGCCGCCGCCGACGACGCCGACGCCGCCGACCTGCACCGGGGTCGGGTCCCAGGCAGGGGCCTTGTCCAGGTACGGGTGCCGGCGCGCCCGGCGGCTGCGCGCGCCGCGCAGGGCCGTGAAGAGGAGCAGACCCCCGAGCAGGCTCCACAGCACCGTCAGCGGCTGTGCGAACCGCTTCAGGGTCACGAGGAACGGCGTGGTGTCGTCCCAGCCGTCGCTGTCGTTGATCCAGGCGTCGGTGTCCAGGTCGTGCGCCCGGCCGATCTCGACGGCGCTCGGGCCGCGGCCGCTGATCATGTTGTGGCGCAGCGACGAGCTGCCGACCTCGCCCACGAAGCTCGCCGCGTGCATGGAGGCGCCCTCCAGGGTGTTCTGGTCGATCTCGGCGCTGGAGTCACGGACGTAGACGCTGGTCTCGCCTCCGCTGACCACGTTGCCGGTGACGACCGCCCCGTCCACGCCGTCGCGCAGCGCGATCCCCTGGTCGTGCGAGCCGCTGACCTGGTTGCCGACCACGCTGATCTCGGTCGCGTCACCGCGGACGACCACGCCGACCGCGTTGTCGGCGACGTCGTTGGCCAGCACGCTGACGTTCTGCCCGCCGATCACCTCCGCGCCGTACCGGCCGTTGCGCCGCAGCTGGCTGTTGGCGATCGAGTTGTTGCCGTAGCTGCCGACATTGGTCCCGGTCGCGCTCGGCCCGGTGGCCAGCGGCAGGCCGGAGATCGTGACCCCGTTGCGCTCGTTCTCGTCGGCGACGATCTCCGAGAGCACGATCCCGGTCGTCGCCCGCGCCAGCTGGAGGCCGTCGAGGCCGTTGCGGGACGCGCTGGTCGTCTCGACCACGGCGTTCATCACGTAGCGGTGCAGCACCAGCCCGGAGACGATGTTGTCGTCGAAGGCGCTGTCGCGCACGTCGAGCCCGTTGGCGCCGGAGACGAAGAGGCCGAACGCGCTGTCGGTCACCGTCGTGTCCGCGACCGCGGCCGAGACGTAGCTGTACTGCGGGTGGTCGACGTCGACCGTCGGCACCGGCAGGTCGCCCGCCGGGAGGACGTCGCCGAGCGCGGAGTTCTTGTTGCCGTCGACCTCCGGCCCCTTGTCGGTGACCGGGCCGACCTTGAGCGAGTCGGCCAGGTCGTGGAGCGAGCCGCTGTCGGGGCGGTCGGTGCCGGTGAGGGAGAGCCCGCCCGTGCGGCCGCTCCAGAACCCCAGCCCCTCGAGCCGGGCGTGCGAGACGGAGACCTGGCCGCCGATCACCCGCAGGTAGGCCCGTCCGTCGTCGGTGAGGGAGTCGCGGCGCTCGGTGTCGCGGTCGAAGCTCGAGATCACCGCCGGGGAGCCGTCCGCGCCGGCGATGTTGAGGCGGCCGCCGTAGCTGACGATCGAGACGAAGCCCTCGGAGTCGCTGGCCAGGTGCAGGCGCAGGCCGCCGGGGCTGGCGAGGTTCAGGGTCGCCCCGGACTCCACGACGAGGTGCTCGCTGAGGAGGTAGGAGCCGTCGGGCCGGCGTACGAAGGTCTGCGGGGCGAGCAGCAGCAGGTCGGCGACCGTGTACGGCTGGGACCGGGCGGTCAGCACCAACGTGTAGGCGGACCCGGTCGCCAGCCGGTACGGGCTCTTCGTGGGGGTGTCGCTCCAGCTGGCCAGCGAGCTGACCGTCCGCACCTCGGTGAGCCGGTCGTCCTCGCCGGCGACCAGGGCGGCCTCCGTCTCGGGGTCGCCGGGGTAGGGGTGGCCCGCGCTCGCCGCGTCCGCGCCGGCCTCGATCTCGGCGTCGGAGGACGCGGCCGGGGCCGTCGCCCCGACGAGGAGGGCGGTGAGGGCGGCCCCGACACCCAGCCGGCCGGCCGTGGTCCGCCGCGTCATCGGGTCGCTCCCGCCGCCGACATGGTCGGCTCGGCGGCCGGGGACGGCGTGCTCCGGGCGCGCCGGCGCTCCAGGGAGGCCTGGTCCTGGCCCTCGCCGCCGACGGTCGTCTCCGAGCGGGTCAGCCAGCCCTGCTTGTTCATCGTGAGGAACGCGTAGAGCTTGATCGGCAGTGCCACCAGGATGACGACCAGGGTCAGCAGCGGGAGCAGCACGATGTCCTGCGGGTTCCGGTAGAGGTGGGAGAACCCACGGATCCCGCGGCCGGCGAGCAGCCAGGCCCCCGCCAGCAGCGCACCGTGGGTGGTGAGCTCGAGCCGGCTGAACACCAGGTAGCCGATGGTGACGCCCATGGTGACCGGCGTGAACAGGATCTGCAGGACGGTGACCTTGGTGACGAACGGCGTCCGCCACAGCCAGCCCTTGTAGACGGCGGTGAGGTAGCAGCGGTAGGAGTTGCGGCTCCAGCGCACCCGCTGCTTGACGAAGGCGCGGAAGGAGTCCGGGAACATCGAGAGCGCCTTGGCCGAGGACTGGTGCACGGTGGTGAAGCCCGAGGCCAGGACCAGCCAGGTCAGCCGGCCGTCGTCGCCGGCGATGCAGCGGCGGCCGAGGAAGAACTCGTTCTCGAGGTTCTCGAGCACCGGCAGCACGGCCGAGCGGCGGTACGCCGCGGTCCGGCCCGAGACGCAGGCGACCGCCCCGGCGCGGCCCATCGCGGGCACGTAGTTGTGGTAGCGCAGGTTGACCATCCAGTTGGCGATCCGCCGCCACACGCTGCTGCGCGCCTCGTAGACGTTCTGCTGCGTGCTCACCCCGCCCACCTCGGGGTCGAGGAACGGGCGCTGCACGGCGAGCAGCAGCCCGGGCTCCCACTGGGTGTCGGAGTCCACCAGCACCAGGACCTCGGAGGTCGCCATCCGGATGCCGACGCCGAGGGCGGACCGCTTGCCGGCGTGCTGGAACAGCACGGGCCGGATGCTCGGGTCGCCGATCGCCTCGAGGCGGGCGAACGCCTCGGTGTCGGCGACGTCGAGGACGATGATGATCTCGGTCGGGCTCTGCGCGCGCCAGTTGGCCACGCACCGCATCAGGATGTCGGGGTCCTCGTGGTAGCTGGGGACGACGACGGAGGTGGTCGTCGTGAAGTCGTTCTCGATCGGCCGGGCCCGGGCGGACAGCACGCACCGGTAGATCCACAGGGACCAGACGATGATGCCGGCGACGGCGAGCGGGAAGGCCGCCCGCCACTCGGCCAGGTCGAAGGCGGGCAGGGTGAAGTCGGCGAAGTCGGGCACGATGATGGAACCCCCTGGTGTGGCGTGGAGGCCCGACGGCGCGATCGCGCCCGCCGAGACCGTGAGAAGCGCAGCGCCCGGCGACCCCCGGCGTCTGCGTTGCCACGACCGTAGGCGTGGAATCCGCCGACGAGGAATACGATTCCGGCTCGTATACCTAATACCGAGTACCTGCGCGTCCGGGGCTGGGGATAATCGCCGGAACCGCTTTTCCCGGCTCACCGATCACCTAGCGTCGACGCCATGAGACTCGTGAGGTGGGCCGCTGCTGCGGTCGCGTTTCCCCTTGTGTTGAGCGGGTGTGGCGTCGTGGGCTCCGGGGACGAGGCCGACTTCGGTGCGCCGGGGGAGGCGGGGGCCCGTGCCGTTAACGGCACCCCGGGGGCAGCTGGACAATCGGTTAACCCGACCGAAACAATGGGAGCGGAAAAGCGAATTCAGTCGCCCGGATTCGGCGAGTTCTTTCGTTATGAGAGCGGGTTGAGGATGCAGGTCGGGCCACCGCAGCGGTTCACGCCCTCGTCGTGGATCGAGCCGCGCCCGGGCCTGCCGGTGCGCCTGCGGGTGACGGTGCGCAACGGCGCCGAGGAGCCCTGGAACCCCAGTCAGCTGCACGTGCGGCTGGGCAGCGGCTTCGTCCCGGCCGAGCAGATCTTCGACTACGACCAGGGGGTGGTCGCGAGGCCGGAGGAGCGGGTGCCCGCGGGGGAGACGGTCACGTTCTTCGTGGGCTACTGGGTGCCCGACACCGAGCGGCTCAGCGTCGAGGTCGACCCGGGGCAGGGCTACCAGCCGACGGTCGTCGCGACGTCCTAGGCGCACCCGGCCGCGCCTCGCTCACGTCAGGGCCACGCCCACGACCCAGGTGAGCGCGGCGAGGAGGCCGGCGGCGAGCTCGATGAGGATGCTGAGCCCCACCGCGCCCAGGGCGCGCCGCGTCGAGGGCCAGGCAGCCGCTGCGCCGACCCGCCGGTGCTCGGCCAGGTAGACCCCGAGCACGAACCCGAGGAACAGGCCGACCACGGGCACCACGAAGAAGCCGACGACGGCCAGGCCCGCGCCCACCCACTGGGTCGAGCCGGGGATGCCCGCGCTCTGGAGGCGGCGGCCGGGGACGACGTACTTCACGACGGCGCCGAGGGCGAGGAACGTGGTGGCGACCGCGGCGACCAGCCAGGCGGTCGTCCCGCCGACGTCGGCCGCCCAGACGAGGACGGCGGCCAGGACCAGGACGGGGCCGGGCAGGACCGGCACCAGGATCCCGGCGAGCCCGACGGCGATGACGAGGGCGACCAGGACCTCCCCGACGCTCACGGCGTCACCCTGTCACACCCGGAGCCCCCGGGGACGACGACGGCCCCGGACTCTCGTCCGGGGCCGTGCGAAGTCGTGGTGTTCGGGACGCCTCAGCGATCGTCGTCCGCGGCGATCACGGGGGAGGAGCCGAGCTTGTGGGTCTCGTCGACCACGTGGGCCGCGATCTCCTTGAGCTTGTCGCCGTGCTCACGTGCGTGGTGGGCGCAGAACAGGAGCTCTCCGCCCGTCTGGAGCTCCACACGGAGGTAGGCCTGGGCGCCGCATCGGTCGCAGCGGTCCGCTGCGGTCAGCGGCGCGCTGGTGGCTACTGCAGTGGTCACATCGGCCTCATTTCTGATCATCGTGTCTTGCTCAACGTACCGCCGGGACACAAGATTCCCGGAGTTGCGTGGTGCCCGACACGTGAGTCCCGTCTTGGTCTCTCAGTCCCCGCCCGTCGGGATTCCATGCCCCGGACAACGATGGCCGGGGCGGGAAGTCACCCTGGGACGTGGACGTGCTGCCTGTGGTGCAGTGTGACGCGGTGGAGGACCGTACCGAAGCAGTTTCCCGGGCAGCTGCCCGATCTTGTCCACATCGTGACGTGACTCGCACGCCGTCACCGTAGACCCGCCACGCTCCGGGCCGGAGCAGGCGTGCCTGCACTCCTCATCGGCGTGTCGCGGGTAGATTCGGAGCAGTTCGACCCCCCGTGTTTCCCGCTGCCCTCCGAGGAGCCCCCCGATCGCCGACAACACCTACAACGCCGCGCACCTCCTGGTCCTGGAGGGGTTGGAGGCGGTGCGCAAGCGCCCGGGCATGTACATCGGCTCGACCGACACCCGCGGCCTGATGCACTGCCTGTGGGAGATCATCGACAACGGCGTCGACGAGGCGCTCGCGGGGGCGGCGAAGCGGGTCGAGGTGACGCTGCACCCCGACGGCTCCGCGGAGGTCCACGACGACGGACGCGGCATCCCGACCGACAAGGAGCCCAAGACCGGGCTCCCGGGTGTCGAGGTGGTGGCGACCAAGCTGCACGCCGGCGGCAAGTTCGGCGGCGGCTCGTACGTCGCCACCGGCGGCCTGCACGGCGTCGGCCTGTCCGTGGTCAACGCGCTCTCCACCCGCCTGGACGTCGACGTCGAGCGCTCGCCGGCGGTGCAGGGCATGTCGTTCCGCCGCGGCACGCCGGGTGTCTTCGAGGGGGAGGGCCCCGAGGCCCCGTTCGAGGCCCGTTCCGGGCTGAGCCGCAAGGGCGGCCGGGTCGCGAAGGGCCGCAGCGGCACGCGCATCCGGTTCTGGCCGGACCGGCAGATCTTCACCAAGGAGGCCGCGTTCGTCTACGACGAGCTGGTCACCCGCGCCCGGCAGACGTCGTTCATCGTCCCGGGCCTCGAGCTGGTCATCCGCGACCAGCGGGGCCCTGAGCTGGTGGAGGAGAAGTTCCGCCACGACGGTGGCATCGCGGAGTTCGCCGAGTTCCTCGCCCACGACGAGCCGGTCACCGACGTCCTCCGGCTGCAGGGCATGGACACCTTCACCGAGACCGTCCCGCTGCTCGACGACAAGGGGCACATGACCCCGCAGGAGGTGGAGCGGGAGCTGCACGTCGACGTCGCCGTGCGCTGGGGCACCGGCTACGACACCGAGCTGCGCTCGTTCGTCAACGTGATCGCGACCCCCAAGGGCGGCACCCACCTGAGCGGCTTCGAGCAGGCGGTCACCAAGACGTTCAACGACGTGATGCGCTCCGCCAAGGCGCTCAAGGTCAACGACGCCGACGTGATCAAGGACGACGTCCTCGAGGGGCTGACCGGGGTGGTCACGGTGCGCCTCGCCGAGCCGCAGTTCGAGGGCCAGACCAAGGAGATCCTCGGGACGCCGGCCGCGCGCTCGGTGGTGCGCAAGGTGGTCTCGACGGAGCTGAAGAAGTTCCTGACCTCCGCCAAGCGCCACGAGAAGGTCCAGGCCAAGCTGGTGATGGAGAAGGTCGTCGGGGCGTCGAAGACGCGCATCGCGGCCCGCACCCACAAGGAGACCCAGCGGCGCAAGAACGCCCTGGAGTCCTCGGCGCTGCCCTCCAAGCTCGCCGACTGCCGCGCCAACGACAACGACCGCACCGAGCTGTTCATCGTCGAGGGCGACTCGGCGCTCGGCACCGCGAAGCTCGCGCGCAACTCGGAGTTCCAGGCGCTGCTGCCCATCCGCGGCAAGATCCTCAACGTCCAGAAGGCCTCCGTCGGCGACATGCTCAAGAACGCCGAGTGCGCCTCGATCATCCAGGTCGTGGGCGCCGGCTCGGGACGCACCTTCGACCTCGAGGCGCGGCGGTACGGCCGGATCATCTTCATGGCCGACGCCGACTCCGACGGCGCGCACATCCGGTGCCTGCTGGCGACGCTGTTCTTCAAGTACATGCCCGAGCTCGTCGCCGAGGGCCGCGTCTACACCGCGGTGCCGCCGCTGCACCGCATCGAGCTGTCCAACCCGAAGAAGGGCATGGACAAGTACATCTACACCTACTCCGACGACGAGCTGCAGCGGAAGCTGGCGGAGCTGAAGAAGAAGAACGTGCGCTGGAAGGACCCGGTGCAGCGCTACAAGGGCCTCGGCGAGATGGACGCCGACCAGCTGGCCGAGACCACGATGGACCCGCGCCGTCGTACCCTGCGCCGGATCACCGTCGACGACGCGGAGGCCGCCGGGAAGGTCTTCGAGCTGCTGATGGGCTCCGACGTCGCGCCGCGCAAGGAGTTCATCGTGCAGGGCGCCTACGAGGTCGACGTCGAGACGCTCGACGCCTGACCGCCGGGGCGGGGTCGGTCAGATGTGCTGCTCGAGCAGCCCGGTGTCGACGTCGTACACGAAACCGCCGACCCGGACGGTCTCGGGGACGAGCGGGTGTGACCGGACCTTGGCGACGTCCTCCTCGAGGGCGGCCAGCTGGTCCTCGACCACGCTGAAGGGCTGCCAGGAGGCGTCACCCCCCGCCGAGGCCTCGACGGCGGCGCGCAGCTCGGCCTCGGTGTTGCTGGCGACGGCGCAGCGGGTGTGGGGGACCACGAGGACCCGGTCGACGTTGAGCAGGTGCACGCCGAGGACGAGCGCCTCGAGCGCCTGCGGGGTGACCCGGCCGCCCGGGTTGCGGAAGATCTTGGCGTCACCGGGGCTCAGCCCCAGGATGCCCAGGGGGTCGATCCGGGAGTCCATGCAGGTGACGATGGCGACGCCCGCGTGGGCGATGCCGTCGAACCCCCCGAGGGTGAAGGAGTCGGCGAAGGCGCGGTTGGCGGCGAGCAGGTCGTCGAAGTCGCTGGAGGGCACGTCCGGACGTTAGCGGAGGATCAGCCCGCCGAGCGCAGCAGGTCGCCTGCCGAGAGGGCCCGGGTCGCCGCGCCGCGGAACAGCAGCAGCGCCAGGACCGCGGCGACGACCGCCGAGACGGCGGCCCCCGCGAACACGGTCTGCTCCTGGGTGATCGCCGCGTCGAGCTGCTGGGTGCGGTACGCCGGGCACACCTTGTCGGCATCGACCCCGCACACCTCGGCGATCGTGCGCAGCCCGTCCTGGGCGGCGTAGTAGCGGCTCAGGCCGATCGCGGTCAGGGCGGAGATGCCGACGAGCATGCCGACCATCCGGGCCACGACGACCAGCGCGCTGGCCAGCCCGTGGACGTCGTCGGAGGTGCTGGCCAGCACGGCGGCGTTGACCGGCGCGAGCGCCAGGCCGAACCCCAGGCCGCCCAGGACGAGGGCGACGTTGGCGAACCAGCCCTCCAGCGCGTCCGAGGGCCACTGCGACATCAGCGCGAAGCCGGCCGCCGCGAGCGCCATGCCCACCGCGGTGACCGCGCCGGCCGAGAACCGCCGGGTGAGGTAGCCGCCGACGACCGCGCCGACCGGGAGCGCGACGAGGAAGCGGACCAGCACCAGCGCGGCCATCAGCTGGCTGTCGCGGTAGGTGGTGGTGCGGGCGAAGAGGGGGACCGCCACGAGCGCGGCGATCAGCGCGGCGCCGACGAAGAAGCTGACCAGCACCGCGCCCCAGGCGGGGACGGCGCGCAGCGCGCCCCGCGGCACCAGCGGCGCCTCGGCGCGGCGCAGGTGGACGACGAAGGCGACGCCGGCCAGCGCGGCGCCGAGGAGGTACCAGACGCCCTGCTCGGAGAAGACCTGCACCTCGGGGTCGGCGGTCGCGAAGGCGAGGATCACGCCGCCGAGCGTGGCGGCGAGGAGCACGGCGCCGACGACGTCGGCCTCGCGCGTGCTGCGCACCCACGAGCGCAGGTCGACGAGCGGCCGGGCGGCGGTCGCGCACCGGACGCCGAGCAGCACGAACGCCGCGACCGTGGTCAGGCCCAGCGGCGTCAGCCACCGGCCGGTGCCGGCGAGCGGCGTGAGCAGACCGCCCCAGGTGATGCTGGCCATCAGGTCGGGAGGCCGGACGAAGACCAGGGCGCCCGCCACCAGCCCCACGGCGAGCAGCAGCAGCCCGAGCGGGTCGGGCAGCCGCGCCGGACCGGCCCGGGGAGCGGTGTCGCGGCGGGTCAGGGCCTGCACGGCGACCGCGAGCACCAGCCCGACCGCCAGGTTGATCGCGAAGATGGCGCGCCAGTCGGCGAAGGCGAGGACCACCGCGCCGAAGAGCGGACCCAGGACGCTGCCGATCTCCTGGACCGCGGAGACCACGCCGAGGGGCACCCCGCGGCGCTCGCGCGGGTAGAGGTCGGCGACCAGGGCGAGGGTCGCCGGCACCAGGCCGCCGCCGCCGACGCCCTGCAGGAACCGGCCGGCGACCATGCTGGGCATGTCGTAGGCGAGCGCGGTGACCAGCGAGCCGAGCGCGAAGACGACCAGCGCCGCCACCAGCACCGGCACCCGCCCGCGCAGGTCGGCGATCCGGCCGATGAGCGGCAGCATCGCGACGTACCCGAGCAGGAACCCGGAGATGATCGGCGCGGCCCGCTGGAGCTGGTCGATCGGGACGCCGACGCTGGCCATCAGGTCCGGCAGCGCGAGGACGACGACGTAGGTGTCGGCGGCCGCGAACGCCACCGCACCGGCCGCGACGCCGAGGAGGACCCGCGGCGAGCGGGCGGCGGACGCCGCGGTCACGGGGCGGTGATGTCCTGCTCGGTGCCGTACTCGGAGAACCTGATCGTGTAGGTCATCTCGCCGTCGTTCTTGTAGAAGACGCCGGTGAGCTGGGCCTCGCGCAGCTCACCGTCCTCGCTGATGGTGTACGACGCGGCGAAGTCGCCCGAGGCGGACGGGACGATGTTGGCGACCGTCTCGCCCGGGACCGTGCCGGTGTACTGGGTGTAGATCTCGTCGTTGGCCTCGCCGCCGCGGACCTCGCCGCGCTCCTCGACCTCGGTGGTGTCGGTGAGCAGGGTGGAGAACCCGGCGTCGTCGCTCATCAGCTCGCCGGGGTCGGGCGCGCCGTACTGGCCCGGGTCGATCGCGGTCCAGTCGGGGATCAGCAGCGAGTTGCGGGCGTAGACGGTGCCGCCGACCGCGATCACCTCGGCGGTGGCCGGGATGCCGTTGACGCTGAGGTCGAACTCACCCTCGAAGGCGGGCGGGTGCACGCCGACGCCGGTGGCCTTGCGGATGCCGGCGGCGACGTCGGAGGACAGGTCGTCGGCCTCGAGGGTGATCTGCACGCCGGTGGTCTCGTCGAGGGTCTCCTTGGCGAGCGTCAGCACCTCCTCGGGGGAGGCGCCCTCCGCCACGGAGCCGTCGTCGTCGCTGCAGCCGGCGAGGGTCAGGACGGCCACGCCGGCGGCCGCCACGGAGGCGCCGCGGCGCAGGCGTCGGGACAGGCCGGGAGGCAGGGCGCGGGTCATGGCGGTCAGCCTCGCACGCCCGGGAGACGCACCGCGACCGGGCCGGCGCAGGCGGCGATCGGCTGGCTGGCGGGGGTGCCGGAGCCGTCGCGCCGCCCGGTGGGCTCCGGCAGCTCGACCGGGGCGCCGCTGGCGGCGGCCGCCCGGGCGGGTCCCGGACCCGCCCAGGCCAGCACCAGGGTGTCCTCGCCCTTGAGGAACCGGTGGCACCGGACGCCGCCGGTGGCCCGGCCCTTGGCGGGGTACTCCGTGAACGGCGCCACCTTGACCAGGCCGGGCTCGGTGCCGGGCAGGGCGGTCGAGGACCCGGACGCCGTGACCACGACCGCGTCGGTCGGGTCGAAGGCCCCGAAGAACACCGCCCGCTGCGAGGCGGCCAGGCGCACGCCGGCGATGCCGCCGCCGGTGCGTCCCTGCGGTCGGACCGCGTCGGCGCCGAAGTGCAGCAGCTGGGCGTCGGAGGTGATGAAGCAGAGCGTCTCCGACCCGGTGGCGAGCTCGACGGCCCCGACGACCTCGTCGCCGTCGGCGAGCCGGACGACCTCCCACTCGTCGCGCCCGAGCACCTCGGGGTTGACCCGCTTGACGATGCCCTGAGCGGTGCCGAGCGCGAGCCCGGGACCGTCGGTCGCCAGCGTGCAGAGCGCCAGCGCACGCTCCCCGGTCTCGAGGGAGAGCACCTCGCTGACGGGGAGCCCGCCCTGCAGGTTGGGGTCGTTGGCGGAGGCCGGGATGACGGGCAGGTCGAGGACCCCGAGCTTGACCAGGCGTCCCCGCGAGGTGAGCACGCCGATCTCGCTCCGGGCGGTCGTGGCGACCACCGAGACGACCACGTCGTGGTTGGTGCGCCCGCCGCCGGAGCCCACCGGCTCGTCGGTGCCCGAGCGGGCGAGCAGCCCGCTGGAGGACAGGAAGGCGTAGCAGGGGTCGTCGGCGACCTCCAGCGGCACGGCGGCGGCGGTGACCGAGGTGCCGGCCGACTCGAGCAGGACGGTGCGCCGGGGGGTGCCGTAGGTCTTCGCGACCTCGGCCAGCTCGTCGGAGACGACCCGCCAGCGCAGCGCCTCGTCGTTGAGGATCGCGTCGAGCTCCTCGATCTCGCGACGCAGCGCGTCCTGCTCCTTCTCCAGCTCGATCTTGCTGAACCGGGTGAGCCGGCGCAGCTGCATCTCGAGGATGTAGTCGGCCTGCAGGGTCGAGAGGTCGAAGACCGACATCAGCCGCCCGCGGGCGGCGCCGGCGTCGTCGCTGGTGCGGATCAGCTCGATGACCTCGTCGATGTCGAGCAGGGCGACCAGCAGGCCGTCGACGAGGTGCAGCCGGTCGGCCTTCTTGGCGCGCCGGAACGCCGAGCGCCGGCGTACGACCTCGAAGCGGTGGTCGAGGAAGACCCGCAGCAGCTCCTTGAGCCCGAGCGTGCGCGGCTGGCCGTCGACGAGCGCGACGTTGTTGATGCCGAAGGAGTCCTCCATCGGCGTCTGCCGGTAGAGCTGCTCGAGGATCGCCTCGGGGTGGAAGCCGTTCTTGACCTCGATCACCAGGCGCAGCCCGTGCGCGCGGTCGGTGAGGTCCTTCATGTCGGCGATGCCCTGCAGCTTCTTGCCCTGCACGAGGGTCTTGATCCGCTCGATCACCTTCTCGGTGCCGACGCCGTACGGGAGCTCCGTGACGACGATGCCCTTGCGGCGCCCGACCGGCTCGATCCGCACCGTGGCGCGCATCCGGAAGGACCCGCGGCCGGTCTCGTAGGCGTCGCGGATGCCGTCGAGCCCGACGATCTTGCCGCCGGTGGGCAGGTCGGGGCCCGGGACGAACCGCATCAGGTCGTCGATGGTCGCCTTCGGGTGCTTGATCAGGTGACGCAGCGCCTGGACGACCTCGACGAGGTTGTGCGGGGCCATGTTGGTGGCCATGCCGACCGCGATGCCGGTCGTGCCGTTGACGACGAGGTTGGGGATCGCCGCCGGCAGCACGGTGGGCTCGTACTCGCGACTGTCGTAGTTGGGCTTGAAGTCGACGGTGTCCTCGTCGATCGAGGCCGTCATCGACACCGCCGCGGGGGCCATCCGGGCCTCGGTGTTGTGGTTGACGAACCCGCCGGCCAGGAACGAGTGGTCCTCGGTGTCCACCTTCACGGAGTACACCGGCTCCGGCGCCTGGTCCTCGACCGCGGCGACCTCGACGAACCGGTAGCCGGAGTCCATGACCTCGGAGACCACGGCGAGCGTCTCGGGGTCCTTGAACTTGGTGACGAGCAGGCTCCGATCTGCCTGCCAGCGCTCCATCCGGTCGAAGTTGTGCTTCAGCAGCCAGGACTTCCCCGTGCCTCGGCCCGGTCCCATCGTCGAGCGGACGTAGTCGGCGACGTACGGCGCGCGGTCGCCCGAGAGACGGTGCCGGTAGCGGGGCTGGCCGCGGAGCAGCGACTGGAGCTTCTGCTGCTTCTCGGTGAGGAAGCCGACCCGCTCGGCGAAGGCGTGCATCTGGTGGAGACCGGAGATCACCAGCCGGTGCTCGCCCTTGCGGTAGTGGCACCGGGCACTGTGGATGCCGAACTCCAGCAGCATCTCCTGGAGGTCGTCGGCGAGCTGCTCGCTGTAGGTGGAGTACTGGATGGTGATGGAGTTGGACCCGACGCTGTGGACACCGCCGTCGCCCTCGAAGAGCGCCATGAGGAATGCCCGCTTCAGGCCCGGACCGCCCTGCCAGACGATCTCGGGCACCCGCTTCTCGCGCGCCTTGGCGCCGATCATCGGGGCGAGGGGGCTCTCGCGCAGGTGGTCGAGGTTGTGGACGTCGAGCTCGTGGATGGTGCGGCCGGAGCGCTTCAGCGTGCGCTCGTAGACGTAGCGCCGGCCACCGACGAGCGCGTCGTAGGCGTCGAGGACGTACTGGAAGTACTCCTGGTCGGTGTTGTTGAACCCAGCCCGGCCCTCGGAGGTGAAGCCCTCGGAGACCCAGCCTCCGAGCAGGGTGCCGAGCATCATCTCCTGGGCCATGGGGATCGCCGTGGTCCACGCGTTGCGGGCGAGGCAGACGACCGTGCCCGGGGTGATCTCGTCGAGCCGGAGCCACTGGAAGACCGGGACACCGGCGACCGGCACCAGGCACAGCACCGGGTGGTTGTGGCTCCCGCGGACGGCGTGCCCGCTCGTGGTGACGAGTCGTTTCACGGGGTGGACGCCGGAGTGGAAGACCCGGCTGACGCGGACCGCCTTGCCGTCCTTGTCGAGGACCTCGAAGTCGACGTCCGCCTCACCGTCCGCCGACAGCCCGACGAGGTCGTCGATGCGCACCGAGCCCCCGTCGGGCAGGCGCACCCGGGTGTCGCCGGTCAGGCAGTACCGCATGGCCGCCGGGGAGTCGTCGGGGCTACCGAAGTTTCCGTGGCCGTCGATGAACGGGACCCGCATCGACCACGACTGGGCCAGGCGCACCATCGCGTCGTAGATCGCGCCGTCGCCGTGGGGGTGCAGCCGGCCCATGACCTCGCCGACGACGCGGGCGCTCTTGACGTGGCCGCGGTCGGGGCGCAGTCCCATGTCGTTCATCGTGTACAGGATCCGCCGTTGGACGGGCTTGAGGCCGTCGCGCGCGTCGGGCAGTGCCCGGGAGTAGATGACCGAGTAGGCGTACTCGAGGAACGAGGACTCCATCTCCTGCTTGATGTCGGTGTCGAGGATGTGCTCCTCGAAGTCATCGGGGAGATCTGGGGTCGTGGTCCGCCGTGCCATGGCGCCATTCTCGCGGGTAGCACCGACGGTTCTGCCGGGGCCACGCCGGTCGCCGGGTCCGGACCCTCCGCGGGACCGGTAGATTCCCCGTCGTGACCCAGCAGGACGTGCCCGCTGCCCCCGCGCACTGGGAGGCCGATGTCCTTCTGCGCGACGGCCGGACCGCCCACATCCGGCCCATCGGGCCCGCCGACGCCGAGCTCCTGGTCGACTTCTACGCGCGGGTCTCCGACGAGTCGAAGTACTACCGGTTCTTCTCGCCGATGCCCCGGCTCTCGGACCGCGACGTCGCGCGCTTCACCCAGGTCGACCACGTCGACCGGGTGGCGTTCGTGCTGGTCCTGCAGGGCCGGATGATCGCGGTCGGGCGGTACGACGTGGTGCGCCCGGGCGAGGCGGAGGTCGCGTTCCTCGTCGAGGACCAGCACCAGGGCCGCGGGATCGCGCAGATCCTGCTCGAGCACCTCGCCCAGGCCGGACGGGAGCGCGGCGTCGAGAAGTTCGTGGCCGAGGTGCTGCCCGACAACGTGCGGATGATCCAGATCTTCCGCGAGGCCGGCTACCGCGTCGCCAGCGAGTACGAGGACGGCGTGCTCATGCTGGAGTTCCCGATCGACCCCACCGAGACCGCGATCGGGGTGATGCTCAACCGCGAGCACCAGGCCGAGGCCGCCTCGATCCACAAGTTCTTCAACCCGCGCTCGGTCGCGGTGATCGGCGCGAGCCGGCGCCAGGACACCATCGGCCAGGCGCTGGTGCGCAACCTGGTGACCGGCGACTTCACCGGCCGGGTGTACGCCGTGAACCCCAGCGCCGCCGCGGTGTCCGGGCTGCCGGCGTACAAGTCGGTCAACGACATCCCCGACCAGGTCGACGTCGCGATCGTGGCGGTGCCCGCCGACGCCGTGCAGGACGTCGTCCTGGACTGCGCCGCCAAGGGTGTGCACGGCCTGGTCGTGATCTCCTCCGGCTTCGCCGAGACCGGCGAGGAGGGCCGCCAGCGCCAGCGGCGGCTCGTCGGGCTCTCCCGCTCCTACGGCCTGCGGCTGATCGGGCCCAACGCGCTCGGCGTCATCAACACCGACCCGAACGTCTCGATCAACGCCTCGCTGTCCTCGGTGATGCCGCCCCGCGGCCGCGCCGGGTTCTTCTCCCAGTCCGGCGCGCTCGGCTCCGCGATCCTGGAGAAGGTGCAGAACCGCGGCCTGGGCCTCTCCACGTTCGTCAGCGCCGGCAACCGCGCCGACGTCTCCGGCAACGACCTGCTGCAGTACTGGGAGGAGGACGACGCCACCGAGGTCGTGCTGCTCTACCTGGAGTCGATCGGAAACCCGCGCAAGTTCTCCCGGATCGCCCGCCGGGTCTCGCTGCGCAAGCCGATCATCGCGGTCCGCTCCGGCCGCACCACCCAGGGCGTGCCGATGGGCCACGCCGTACGCCGGATCGCGGCGCCGCCGCAGGCCGTCGACGCGATGTTCCGCCAGGCCGGCGTGATCCAGGTCGAGTCGCTGGAGGAGATGTTCGACGTCGCCCAGCTGCTCGCCCACCAGCCGCTGCCGCGGGGACGCCGGGTCGCGATCGTCGGCAACTCCGACGCGCTCGGCCTGCTGGCCGCCGACGCCGCCGCCGCGGTCGGGCTGGTGGTCAACAAGTCCGTCGCGCTGAGCGCCGAGCCCAGCGCCGAGGACTTCGAGGACGCGCTGGACGCCGCGATCGACGACCCCGAGGTCGACGCCGTGGTCGCGGTCTACATCCCACCCCTCAACGTCTCCGGCGAGGACGTCGCCAACGTGCTGGCCGCGGTCGGCGAGCAGTCCGACAAGCCGCTGGTCTCCTCCTTCCTCGGCGCCGAGGGTGTGCCCGAGCTGCTGCGCGTCCCCGACGTCGCGGGCTCCACGGCGGGCCGCGGCTCGGTGCCGTCGTACCCCGCGGTGGAGGCCGCCGTCCGCGCGCTCGCGCACGTCGTCGACTACGCGGTGTGGCTGCGCACCCCTGACGGCGGGGTCGACGACCCGGGCGAGGTCGACCAGCGCACCGCGAAGCGGATCGTGAACGAGACCCTCTCGGCGCACCCCGAGGGCACCGACCTCGACGACGACCGGCTCGAGGAGCTGCTGCGCGCGTACGGCGTGGAGCTGTGGCGCGCGCACCCCGTCTCGACGGCGGACGAGGCGGTGGCGGCGGGCGAGGCGCTCGGGTGGGACGTCGTGCTCAAGGCCACCGTCGACCACGTCCGCGAGCGCCCGGACCTCGCGCACGTGTGGCGCAACATCGAGGACGCCGTCGCCATGCGGCACGCGTGGAGCACCCTGCGCGACGTGATCGGCGACCCCGAGCGGGCCGGCTTCGTCGTGCAGAAGAACGCCCGGCCCGGCGTCCCGATCTCCATCCGCAGCATCGAGGACCCGTTGTTCGGGCCGGTGGTGTCGTTCGGGATCTCCGGCCCGCTCATCGAGCTGCTCGCCGACAAGTCCTACCGGATCCCGCCGCTGGCCGCCCGCGACGCGGCGTCGATGGTCCGCGAGATCAAGTCCTCGCCGATGCTCTTCGGCTACCGCGGCAGCGAGGTCGTCGACGTCGAAGAGGTCGAGCGGCTGATCCGCCGCGTCGCACAGCTGCAGAACGACCTGCCGCAGATCCGCAGCCTGGAGCTCTCGCTCGTGCTCGCCGGCGCGCACGGGGCGACCGTGCTCACCGCCGGTGCGCGCATCGAGCCGGTGGCCGACCCGCGCTCGGACTGGTTCGTGCGCCGGCTCCCGTCGCTGCCGGGCGACACCCTGCCCAGCTGAGTCCGACGTCACCGCCCCCGGGACGGTCGGAGGGCCGTGACAGACTGACGCCATGCGCAGCAGGACCGACGACCGAGACCGCACCCGGGAGCTCCGGGAGGCCATCGACCGCTCTGGTTACTACCCCGAGGTGGTCGCCGACGGCGTCGAGGCGGCAGTCGCAGGGGAGCAGGTTGTCTCCTACTACGTCCACCACGAACCGACCTTCGAGCGCGACGAGGTGCGCCGCCACCTCAGCGTCGTGGTGCTGACCCCGACCCGGCTGATCCTCGCGCACACCGACGAGCACGCCGGCGACGACCTGCTGCCCGAGCCCTACACCTCGACCTCGACCGAGGCGGTCCGGCTGGACGCGGTGAAGTCCGTGGTCGTCACCCGGATGATCGCCAACCCGACGTCCGGACCGTCCTCGCCCGCCGAGGCGGTCATGACGATCGGCTGGGGCGGCGTGAGCCGCGTCGACCTCGAGCCCGCGGGCTGCAGCGACCCCGAGTGCGACGCCGACCACGGCTACACCGGCGTGCTCGCCTCCGACGACTTCTCGCTGCGCGTCTCGGCGGCGGCCGACGGCGCCGACGCGGTCACCGGGCTGCTCGCCTTCGCCGAGTCGCTCTCCTCCCGCACCCACGCGGGCTGACGTCCCGCCGGTGGACGACTTCCTGCAGCCGGCGTACGGCGCGCGGTCGCTCGGCGACGTGGTCCCCGCGGTCGCGGCGGCCCTCGGCGTACCCCTGGACCCGGAGCCGCCCACCGACCTGACGCTCCCGCCCGGCCCGTCGTACGTCGTGTTCCTCGTCGACGGCCTGGGGGCCAACCTGCTGCGCCGCTACGCGCACGCCGCGCCGTACCTCTCCGGGCTGCTGGAGGGTTCGGTGCCCGGCACCGCCGGCGTGCCGTCGACGACCGCGACCAGCCTGACCTCGCTCGGCACCGGCCTGGTCCCGGGGGCGCACGGCCTGGTCGGCTTCACCTCGCGGATCCCCGGCACCGAGAAGCTGCTCAACGCGCTCTTCTGGAGCAAGGACGTCGACCCGCTGGAGTGGCAGCCGCACCCCACGGCGTTCGCGCGCCTGCAGCAGGCCGGGGTCTCGGTGACCGTGGTGAACAAGCGGGAGTTCCGCGGCAGCGGGCTCACCGTCGCGGCGCACCGCGGCGGCGAGTACGTCGACGCCGACCGGGTCGGCGAGCGGATCGCGGCGGCGCTGGCCGCCTCGGCGGGGCGGCCATCCCTCACCTACCTCTACGAGGGCGACCTCGACTGGACCGGGCACCGCTACGGCGTCTCCTCCAGCCAGTGGCTCCAGCAGCTCGCGATCATCGACGCCGAGGCCGAGCAGCTGCGCGAGGCGCTGCCGCCCGAGACCCGGCTCGTCGTGGTCGCCGACCACGGCATGGTCGACTCCCCGCCGGAGCACCGCGTCGATGTCGACGAGCAGCTCGAGCTGCGCGACGGGGTGATGCTGCTCGGCGGCGAGGCCCGGTTCCGCCACCTGTACTGCCAGCGCGGCGCCGTCGACGACGTCGCCGCCACCTGGGCCCAGGTGCTGGGCGAGCGCGCCGAGGTGATGACGCGCGACGCCGCGATCGCCCGCGGCTGGTTCGGCGCCGTGCGGCCCTCGGTGCTGCCGCGCCTCGGCGACGTGCTCGTCGCGAGCCGCGGCGACCACGGCGTCTTCTCCAGCGTCGACTTCGGCTACGAGACCACGCTCGTCGGCCTGCACGGGTCGCTGACGCCCGACGAGATGCTCATCCCGGTGCTGGTGGACTGAGCCTCAGCGCTCCTGTGCGAGCATCACGCCCATGAGCGGCGAGTCCCGGCAGATCCGCGGCCGACGGCAGCTGCGTCACAAGCGCGTCTCCCGGGTGGAGGTCGAGCCGCCGGTCTGGTTCATGGGGGAGACGGTCAGCGCCGGACCGCTGCGGATCGGCGCCTGGACCTATCTCGTCGGAGGGCTGATCGACTCCTGTTCCTCGATCGGACGCTACTGCTCGATCGCGCGCGACGTGCGGATCGGGGAGGCCGACCACCCGGTCGACTGGCTGAGCACGTCGGCCTTCCAGTACGACCACGCGAAGTTCGCCTGGCACCCCTCGGCTGAGTCGGCGCAGGCGGTGGCTCCCGCCGACGCGTCCCAGGGCTCCTTCGTGCGCGGCCCGGCCCGGATCGGCAACGACGTGTGGATCGGCGCCGGCGTGACGATCATGCGGGGCGTGACGATCGGCGACGGCGCGGTCGTCGCGGCCGGAGCGGTCGTGACCCGCGACGTGGCCCCGTACACGCTCGTGGGCGGGGTCCCCGCGCGGGTCCTGAGGCCTCGCTTCGACGACGACCTGATCGCCGAGCTCCTGGAGCTGCAGTGGTGGCGCTTCTCCCCGAACCAGCTGGCCGGGGTGCCGTTCCCCGACCCGCGCGCCGCCTGCGCCGAGATCCGCCGGCGTATCGCGGCGGGCATGGAGCCTCATGTCGCTCCGGCGACGGTGGTGCTGCCGGCCGAGCCTGCGGAGGCTCCCGCCTCGTCCGAGCCCATCGAGCCTGCCGGGTCTGCCGCGCGGAGCGACGCCGCGGTCAGCCGAACGGCAGCGGCTCGGGGGCCAGGGAGACGGCCTTGGCGCGCGCGGCGGTGAGCCGCCGGCGGTGGTGCTGGCGGCAGAGGACCTCGTAGGCCACCTCGGCGGGCGGTCCGCCGTCCGCCTCGACGTCGCCGACGACGATGACCTCGCCCTCGACGACCATCACGCCGTCCTCGGTGCGGGCGTTGTGGGTGGCCCGCTTGCCGCACCAGCACAGCGCCTCGACCTGGAGCACGTTCATCCGGTCGGCGATCTCGACCAGCCGCTGGCTGCCCTCGAAGAGGGCGGTGCGGAAGTCGGTGAGGATGCCGAAGGCGAAGACGTCGATCTGCAGCTCGTCGACGACCTTGGCGAGCTGGTCGACCTGGTCGCGGGTGTAGAACTGCGCCTCGTCGCAGATCAGGTAGTCGATCCGCCCGCCCTGGGTCAGCGTGCGCACGACGTACTGCCAGAAGTCGAAGGTCCCGTCGACCTCCAGCGCCTCGTGGGTCAGCCCGAGGCGGCTGGAGAGCACGGCGGTCCCCGCGCGGTCCTGGGTCACGAAGATCCGCCCCACGCGGCCGCGGGCGGCGTGGTTGTGGTTGGTCTGGAGCGCCAGGGTGCTCTTGCCGGAGTCCATGGTGCCCGTGAAGAAGTGCAGTTCCGCCACCCGGGGATCCTCCCACGCCGGGTCCGGCGGCCGGGGGCAGGATGGGCCCCATGAACCGACCCCTCGTCTCGACCGCGGAGCTGCGCGACCGGCTCGGCTCGGTCACCGTCCTGGACGTGCGCTACGAGATGGGCGGACCGCCCGGCCGGGCGTCGTACGCCGCGGGGCACGTGCCCGGCGCGGCGTACGTCGACCTCGAGACCGACCTGGCCGGCGAGCCGGGGGAGCGCGGGCGGCACCCGCTGCCGGACCCCGAGGCGTTCGGCGCCGCGATGCGCGGGGCCGGCGTCCGGGCCGACCGCCCGGTCGTGGTGTACGACGCCTGGGGCGGCCGCGCCGCGGGACGGGCCTGGTGGCTGCTGCGCCACCACGGGCATCCCGACGTACGCGTGCTGGACGGCGGGTGGCCGGCGTGGGTGGCCGACGGGGGAGCGGTCGAGACCGGCGAGCCCGCCGCGCCGACCGACTCGACCGGGGAGGGCGACTTCCGCCCGGGACCGGGCGTGCTGCCCGTGGTGGGCCCCGAGCAGGTGCTCGACGTCCCGGTCCTGGTGGACGCGCGGGCGCCGGAGCGCTTCCGCGGGGAGACCGAGCCGGTCGACCCGGTGGCCGGCCACGTCCCGGGGGCGGTCAACGTGCCGACGACGACCAACCTGGGCGCGGACGGCCGGTTCCGCAGCCCCGACCAGCTGCGGGCGCTGTACGCCGCGGAGGGGGTCACCGGCGAGCAGGAGACCGCCGTCTACTGCGGGTCCGGCGTGACCGCCACCCACGACGTCCTGGGGCTGGAGGTCGCCGGCATCCGCGCGGCGCTCTACCCCGGCAGCTGGAGCGAGTGGGTCGCCGACCCGTCCCGGCCGGTCGAGACCGGACCTACCCCGGCCTGATCACTCCTGCTTGCCGCCGCCGAACATGATCTCGTCCCAGCTCGGCACCGACGCGCGTCCGCCGCGCTTGCGGACCGAGCGGCGCGACGGCGGTTCGTCGGCGTCGGCGCGGGCGGCCTCGGCCGTCGCGGGCTCGGGAGCGGGCTCGGGCTCCGCCTCCGGCTCCGTGGCGGGCTCCGTGGCGGGCTCCGTGGCGGGCTCCGTGGTCGCACGGGGGTCGGTGTCCAGCGCGGCGGCGTCGGCGGCCTCCGCCGCCAGGTCGCTCTCGTCGAGGCCCGGCCGCTCCTCGAGGAACGCCTCCACCGGCGCGGCGGGCGCCTCGCCCGTCACCAGCTCGATGGCGTCGTCGCCGAGCGGCAGCTCGTCGGCCGGCGTCCCGCCGGTCTGGCGCCTGCGACGGGCGCGCTCGAGGTCGTCGTGCGGCTCGGCCGGGGCCTCCGGCGGCGCGTCGGCGAGGTCGCCGACCAGCCAGCGGGCGTCCTCGTCGTCGAGGACGACGTAGTTGCCGGGGAGGTCGAAGGTGAAGTGGCCGGTGCCGGCGCGGGTCGGGGTCTCGAAGGTCCCGATCAGGGCCCAGCGGCCGGGCTCGAGGCGCCAGGCGTCCCACTCGACCGAGGAGGGGTCGACGTGCGCCGGCCGGAGCCGGGCCGCGACCGCGTCACCGAGGGTGCGGGCGCCGGCGGCGTCGCCACCGGACCGCCGGCGTACCGACGAGCGCTGCGCGCGGTCGGCGACGTGCTGGCGCTCGGCGAGGACCGGGCCGGCGAACGGCATGATCTTCTCGACCGTTGTCGTGGCCGCCTGGGCCACCGACTCGGGCGACTCCCCGGCACGGATCCGGGCCTGGATGTCACGGGGACGAAGGGTGCTGTCCATCTGTATCTCCAACTGGCCGAGTCGTGCGGTGTCGCCCCGGAGGGCCGCCCGGAGCCGGGCATCGATGTCGACGGTGTGACGGACCCCGGTCTCGTCGACCAGCAGCAGGCGCTTCCCGTCCTCGCTGACTCCCGCGAGGGTGAGGTGCGCCATTGCTGGGTCTGCTCCTGCCTGGGTCCTGCCGACGTCGGTCGACGCCGTCTTCGGTGGGCCGAGCCTACGCCAGCGGGTGAGCGTGGGTCGGTAACCTCGGAGCGTGCCGACCGACCCGTTCAGGGAGCCCAGCACGACCCTCGTCGTCCTGGACCTCCTCGGCATCTTCGTCTTCGCCATCTCCGGCGCGCTGGTCGGGGTCCGCAAGGGGTACGACGTCTTCGGCCTCGTCGTGCTGGGCGGTACGACGGGCCTCGGCGGCGGCTTCCTGCGCGACGTGCTGATCGGTGCCGTGCCGCCGGCCGCGCTCGCGGACTGGCGCTACCTCCTGGTGCCGGTCGCCGCCGGGCTGGTCGCGTTCGTCTTCCACCCCGCCCTGGGCCGGATGGAGCCCACCATCAACATCTTCGACGCCTTCGGCCTCAGCCTCTTCTGCGTCGCCGGCGCGCTCAAGGCGCTCGACTACGGGCTCGGCCCGCTGCCCGCGGCGTTGATGGGCATGGTCACCGGCATCGGGGGCGGCATCGCCCGCGACCTGCTCGCGGGGCGGGTGCCGGTGGTCTTCCGCGGCGAGCTGTACGCGACGCCCGCGCTCGCCGGCGCGGCCGTCGCGGTGGTCGGCACCCGCGCCGACCTGCCCGGCTCCCTGGTCGCCGTCGCCGGCGCCGCGGTCTGCCTGGTCTGGCGGCTGCTCGCGGTGTGGCGCGACTGGCAGGCGCCGATGCCCCGGGGTCCGGCCAGCGTCTGAGGTCCCCCGGGCGGCGGGCGCGGAGCCCGATGATTCCGGGGATCGGTGGTGGTCTGCCCCCGCATGGACCAGATGCGCAAGAACTGTGGTGCGAACTGTCGGCGGGCGGTGCCAGCATGGGGGGCATGAGCGACGACCGGCACGACCTGGCGATCGAGACCCACGGCCTGGTGAAGGTCTTCGGCGACAACCGCGCCGTCGACGGCGTCGACCTGGCGATCCGCGCCGGCGGGGTGTACGGCGTGCTGGGGCCCAACGGGGCCGGCAAGACCACCGTCATCAAGATGCTGGCGACCCTGCTGGTGCCCGACGGCGGCACGGCCACGGTGCTCGGCCACGACGTGGTGCGGGAGGCGGCCGACGTGCGGGCGCGGGTCGCGATGACCGGTCAGTTCGCCTCGCTCGACGAGGACCTCACCGGCCTGGAGAACCTCACGCTCCTCGCGCGGCTGTACGGCTACCCGCGGTCCGCGGCGAGGAGCCGGGCGACCGAGCTGCTCGAGGCCTTCGACCTGGCCGCCTCGGCGCGCAAGCAGGTCAAGGCCTACTCCGGCGGCATGCGCCGGCGCCTCGACATCGCCGGCTCGATCGTGGTGCGCCCCGACCTGATGTTCCTCGACGAGCCCACCACTGGCCTGGACCCGCGCAGCCGCAACCAGGTGTGGGAGATCGTGCGCGGTCTCGTCGGCGCCGGCACCACCATCCTCCTGACCACGCAGTACCTCGAGGAGGCCGACCAGCTCGCCGACCGGATCGCGGTCATCGACCACGGCCGGGTGATCGCCGAGGGCACCAGCGGCGAGCTGAAGGCGTCGGTCGGCTCCGGCGCCGTGCACGTCCGGGTGCTCCGCCCGGCCGACCGTGCCGAGGTCGCCCGGCTGCTCGCGGAGTCGCTCGGCACCGAGCCGGTCCTGGAGTCCGACGTCGCCGCGCTCAGCCTGCGGGTCGAGAACCCGACGATCGTGGCCGCCGCGCTGCACCGGGTGGGCGAGCACGGCCTGCGGATCAGCGAGTACAGCCTGGGCCAGCCCAGCCTCGACGAGGTCTTCCTCGCGCTCACCGGCAAGCCGGCCGAGGAGTCCGCGCCCCGCCAGCACGACGACCAGGCCCAGGAGGTCCCGGCATGAGCACCGACACGACACCCCGCGCTGCGGCGCCGGCGCTCGACGCCAGCGTGATCGCGGCCCTCGGGTCCGCCGAGCGTCCGCCGCGCGCCGGCGCGGTGAGCTCCTCGGTCACCTTCGGGTGGCGGGCGCTGCTGAAGATCAAGCACGTCCCCGAGCAGCTCTTCGACGTGACGATGTTCCCGATCCTGTTCACGCTGATGTTCACGTTCGTCTTCGGCGGGGCGATCTCGGGCTCGACCCAGGACTACCTCCAGTACGCCCTGCCCGGCATCCTCACCCAGACGGTCGTCTTCATCACGATGTACACCGGGCTGACCATCAACACCGACATCGACAAGGGCGTCTTCGACCGGTTCCGGTCGCTGCCGGTGTGGCGGGCGTCGCTGCTCGTCGGCGCGCTGCTCGGCGACACGCTGCGCTACGGCCTCGCGTCGTTCATGGTGCTCGTCGTCGGCGTGCTGATCGGCTACCGCGCGCCGGGCGGGATCGTCGGCGTGCTGCTGGCCGTGCTCCTGCTGCTGGTCTTCTGCTTCTCGCTGAGCTGGCTGTGGCTGATCGTGGGCCTCAAGGTCCGCAGTCCCAACGCCGTGATGGGCACCTCGATGATGGTGCTCTTCCCGCTGACCTTCATCAGCTCGGTCTTCGCCCCGCCGGACACCATGCCCGGCTGGCTGCAGGTCTTCGTCGACATCAACCCGGTCACGCTGCTCTGCGAGGCGGCGCGCGGGCTGATGGACGACGTCCCCGACAGCGGAGACATCCTGGTCGTGCTGGTGCTCTCCGCGGCGATCACCGCCGTGTTCGCGCCGATCGCGCTGCGGCTCTACAACACCAAGAGCTAGCGACCGACGTGTCGAGACCCTGACCAGGTCTCGATACGCTCGCTGGCGCTCGCTACTCGACCAACGAGCGGGGCCAGGCGCTCGCTACGAGACCGATGAGGGTCAGTCCCCGAGGACCCGGCGCAGGTAGTCGTTGGCGAACACCCGGTCGGGGTCCAGCCGGTCGCGGACCGCGAGGAATTCCCCGAAGCGGGGGTACGCCGGGGCGAGGTCGGCCGCGCTGCGGGTGTGCAGCTTGCCCCAGTGCGGCCGACCCTCGTGCGCGCGGAGGATCGGCTCGAGCAGGTCGAAGTACGCCCGGTGGTCGGCGTCGCGGTGGGTGTGGAACGCCAGGTAGCACGAGTCGCGCCCGGACGCCGTCGACAGCGCGACGTCGTCGGCGGGGGCGGTGCGGATCTCGACGGGGAAGCTGACCCGCAGCCCGCTGGCGTCCAGGGCGGCGCGCGCCTCGCGCAGCGCGGGCAGGCCGGCCGCGCGCGGGACGGCGTACTCCATCTCGCGGAAGACCACGTCGCGCCGGGCGGTGAAGACCCGGTGCGGGACGTCGCTGTAGGTCCGGGACCCGAGCAGCCGGGCGTTCAGGCGGTTGACCCGGGGGATGGCCGACGGCACCCGGTTCAGCACGGCGGTGACCGCGCCGAACGCGGTGTTCTGCAGGAAGTCGTCGTCGAACCAGGCCCGGGCGCGGGAGAGCGGCTCGGCCTCGGCGAGCGGGACGTCGAGCCGGTCGTTGCGCTTCACCGACATCCGGTCGGTGTGCGGGAACCAGTACATGTCGACGTGGTGGCTGGTCGCGACCATCTCGTCGAAGGAGGCCAGCGCCGCGTCCCAGGACATCGGCTGCTCGTGCGCCTCGAGCACGAACAGCGGCTCGACCCGGAAGGTCAGGGTGGTGAGCACGCCCAGCGCGCCGAGGCCGACCCGGGCGACGGCGAAGACGTCGGGGTTCTCGGTCTCGCTCGCCCGCAGCACCTCGCCGGTGCCGGTGACGAGCTCGAGCCCGGCCAGCTGCGCCGCGAGCCCGGCCGCGACGCCGCCGCTGCCGTGCGTGCCCGTCGAGACCGCGCCCGCGAGGGTCTGCTCGGCGATGTCGCCCATGTTGTGCAGCGACAGGCCGAGCCGCTCCAGCGCCGTGTTGAGGTCGGCCAGGCGGGTGCCGGCCAGCGCGGTGACGGTCATCGCGGCGCGGTCGACCCCGACCACTCCGCTCAGCCCCTGGGGGCGCAGCATCGTGTGCTCCGGCGCGGAGATGGCGGTGAAGCTGTGGCCGGTGCCGACCATCTTCACGGTCGTGCCGTCCTCCCGGGCGCGCTGCACCTCGGCCACGACCTGCTCGGTCGAGCTCGGGACGACGGTCCGGGCGGGACGGGCGCTCGCGAGGCCCGACCAGTTGCTCCACTCCACGCCGGCGACCCTAGTCGCGGCGGGGGAGCAGCTGCGCGGCCAGCGCGGCGACCACGCCGGCGCCGAGCGAGACGAGGTACGCCGCCGACGCGCCCTCGGCGTCGACCACCATGCCGGCGAAGGTGGCGCCCGGGGCGACGCCCGCGACCAGCCCGGTCTGCATGATCGACATCGCCTCGGTGAGCCGGCCGCGGGGCGCGGTCCGCTCGGTGAGCGACATGGTGGCGACCAGGGTGGGGGCGATCGCGAGACCGGCGACCAGGAGCGTCAGCCCCATCACCGGCAGCGTGCCGATGAACGGCAGCGGCACCATCGCGCACGCCATCGCGAGGGCGCCCCAGCGCACCCGGACCGTCGGTCCGCGCCGCCAGGCGATGGCGCCGACGACGACGCCGGCCACCAGGCTGCCGCACGCCCAGAGCGCGAGCAGGCCCCCCGCCCAGGCCTGGTGGCCCTGCTCCTCGGCGAACGCCACGGTGGCGACCTCGGCGCCGCCGAACAGCGTGCCGAGCGCGGCCGACACCACCGCGAGCGGGACGATGGTGCGCCACGGCAGGCCCGGACGCGGACCGGACTCCCCGTCGTGCCGGTGCACGGGCGGCTGCGTGGACCGCTGGGCGGCGAACCCGAGACCCCCGAGCACGCCGGCGACCAGGGCGACGCCGAGCCCGGCGACCGGGTGCACGGCGGTCGCCAGCAGCGTGACCAGGATCGGCCCCAGGATGAAGACGGCCTCGTCGACGACCGCCTCGAGCGCGAACGCCGTCTGCAGCTCGTCGGGCACCGACAGCACGTGGGACCAGCGGGCGCGCACGGCGGAGCCGACCTGGGGGAGCGTGCCGCCGGCGGCCGCCGCCAGGGCGTACGTCGAGAGGATCGGCCAGTCGGCCTGCACGGAGGTGACCAGCAGCGCGAGCGCGACGCCGAACACCGCGGTGCAGGCGGCCAGCACCGGGCCCTGGCCCAGGCGGTCCAGGAGCCGTCCCTGGACGATCGCGAGCACCGCGTTGGAGACCATGTACGCCGCGGAGACCGCGCCGGCCGTGCCGTAGGAGCCCGTGGACGCCTCGACCAGCAGGACGATGCCGAGACCCACCATCGAGATCGGCAGCCGCGCGAAGAGCCCGGTCACGCTGAACCGGGCCGCCCCGGGATGGGCGAGCACCCGGCGGTAGGAGGTGAGCACGGACATGGCACCGGAAAGGTAGAGCCCGGGAGGGCCCGGCACCCAATTCACACCCCTCCCTACAGTGGCGACATGGTCCCCGACGCTTCGCCGTACGACGCCCTGCTGCTGGTCTCCTTCGGTGGCCCCGAGGCCCCCGAGGACGTCGTGCCGTTCCTCGAGAACGTCACGCGCGGCCGCGGGATCCCCCGCGAGCGGCTCGAGGAGGTCGGCAAGCACTACCACCTCTTCGGCGGCCGGTCGCCGATCAACGACCAGAACCGCGACTTCCTCGCCGCGCTGCGGGCGGACCTCGCGGAGGCCGGCATCGACCTCCCGGTCTACTGGGGCAACCGCAACTGGGACCCCTACCTGACCGAGACGATCGCGCAGATGACCGCGGACGGGATTACCCGCGCGGCGTGCTTCGTGACCAGCGCCTACTCCTCGTGGTCCAGCTGCCGGCAGTACCGCGAGAACCTCTACGACGCCGTCGCGGCCGTGCCGGGCGGCCCGGACGCGGCGCCCCGGCTGGACAAGCTGCGGCACTACTTCAACCACCCCGGCTTCGTGGAGCCCGTCGTCGACGGCGTGCTGGCGGCCCTGGCCGACCTCCCCGAGGAGGTCCGCGACGGCGCGCACCTCGCGTTCGTCACCCACTCCATCCCGACCGCGATGGCCGACACCTCCGGGCCCGAGGGCGGCGCGTACGTCGCGCAGCACCTCGACGTCGCCGAGGTGGTCGCCGGCCGGGTCGCCGAGGAGACCGGGCGCCGGCACCCCCACGCACTGGTCTACTGCTCGCGCTCCGGCGCCCCGCACGTCCCGTGGCTCGAGCCGGACGTCAACGACCACCTCGCCGACCTGCACGCGGCCGGGGTCCCCGCCGTCGTGATGGTGCCGGTCGGGTTCGTCTCCGACCACATGGAGGTGGTCTACGACCTCGACACCGAGGCGATGGAGACCGCCGCGGAGCTCGGGCTGCCGGCCCGGCGCTCCGCGACCGCCGGCACCGACCCGCGGTTCGTCGTCGCGGTGCGCGACCTGCTCCTCGAGCGCGCCGCCGTCGAGCGCGGCGAGCCGGTGGCCCGGGCGTCCCTCGGGAGGATCGGCCCGATGTGGGACGCGTGCCCGGTCGGGTGCTGCCCCAACCCGCGCGCCGACCGCCCCGCCCTGTGCGGCGGATGAGCACCGCGGACGGCCGGCCCGACGCCGAGGAGCTCGCCGGCCTCGCGCTGCACGCCGCCCGCGCGGCCGCCGAGCTGGTGCGCGACCGGCGTACCCGCGGCGTCACGGTCGCGGCGACCAAGTCCAGCGACGTCGACGTGGTGACCGAGGCGGACCGCGCCAGCGAGGAGCTGATCCGGCGGACGATCCGCGAGCGGCGTCCCGACGACGCGTTCCTGGGGGAGGAGGGCGACGACGAGGCCGGCACCTCCGGGGTCCGCTGGATCATCGACCCCATCGACGGCACCGTGAACTTCCTCTACGGGCTCCCGCAGTACGCCGTGTCCGTGGCGGCCGAGGTCGACGGCGAGGTGGTGACGGGGGTCGTCCTCAATGCGGCGACCGGCACGACGTACCTCGCCGTCCGCCGGGCCGACGGGGTCCTGGTCGCGACCCGCGACGGCGAGCGGATCGCGGCCAACCCGGACGTGCCGCTCGACAAGATGCTGGTCGGCACCGGGTTCTCCTACGACCGCGAGGTGCGCCGGGTCCAGGTCACCGCGCTGCTCGACCTGCTGCCGCGGGTGCGCGACGTACGCCGGCTCGGCTCGTGCGCCCTGGACCTGTGCCACGTCGCCGAGGGCTCGCTGGACGCGTACGTCGAGGAGGGCGTCAACCTCTGGGACCACGCGGCGGGGGGACTGATCGCCCGGGCCGCCGGAGCCCGCACCGAGCTCCTCCCCGGGGCGGGCGGCCTGAGCCTGCTCCTGTGCGCCCCGGCGTCGGCGTTCGAGGAGTTCCGGGGGGCCGTTCTGAGGGCCGGATTCGCGGACCGGCACGGGGAATAGGACCCTGGCGTGCGGCGTTGACGCGTCGCACGCTCGACCGGTGTGCGCCCGGGTGGCCACATGGTGCACAATCTGGCCGCCGGGTGGCCGGGATCGGGCAAGACGGACGAAGGGAGTGAGTGACGTTATGGCGACGGACTACGACGCACCGCGCAAGAACGAGGAAGACCAGTCCGAGGAGAGCATCGAAGAGCTCAAGGCGCGACGTCACGACAAGAACTCCGGCAAGGTCGACGAGGACGAGACCGAGGCAGCTGAGTCCTTTGAGCTCCCTGGTGCGGACCTGTCCCACGAGGAGCTGGCGGTCGAGGTGAAGCCCAAGCAGGAGGACGAGTTCACCTGCATGAGCTGCTTCCTGGTGCACCACCGCTCGCAGCTGGCGGACAGCAAGAAGATGATCTGCCGCGACTGCGCCTGACCTGCGGGAACAACGCACGGACGCACGAAGGCCGCGACCCCGGTGGGGTCGCGGCCTTCGTCATGTCCGCGTGCTGTCCGGTGTGCTGGGGGCTACTCGCCGTCCTTGCGCAACTCGGGCGGCAGGTGCCCCGTCGAGCGCGCGTAGTACGACGCCGCGCGGCGCTGGGCCAGCATCCGGGCGAGCCCGACCAGCACACCGCTGACCACCGCCCAGGCCACGGCCTCGCCGATCTCCACGTCGGGGTCGGCCGGGTTCTCCGGGGGCTTCTTGCCGGTCGTGACCTGCCAGGTCGCATCGGCCGCCTTCTTCGCGAGGGCGGCCGCACCGACCGCGGCCACCAGCGAGAACACGGTCCAGACCTTTGAGCTGTCCTTTGCCATGCCAGGACATTACCCAGCGGTGGGGGCCTCATTCAGCGCGGCCAGGGTGCCGGCGAGGCGCTCGGGGTGCCGGGTGCTCAGCAGCCAGTATGGCGCGGGGTCAGCGGGGTCAGTGATCTCCACCCGCACCGATCGCTTCAGGTAGGGGCGCAGCAGCAGGTAGGCGCGGGCGTCGGCCTCCTGGCCCGCGGTCCGGCGGGTGTCGTCGGCGTCGAGCGCCGTGGCGGTCCCGAGGTGGCGCACCTCGATCCGGGCGCGGCCGGCCCGCAGCACGCCGTCGGCGACGGTGATCCGCACCGACCCGTAGGCGAGGAAGGCGGCGGTCACCAGGGCGCCGGTGACCGCGGTGACCGCCCACGCGGCGACCTCGGGCAGCGCGGCCAGCACGGCGAGCCAGAGGCTGGCGGTGAACATGAACCCCTGGACCCACCAGCGCAGCGGCACGCCGAGGCGCTCGTCGTACGCGGGAGTGGACTGCGACACGACACCAGTGTCCCACCCGACGTCGGTACGCTCCGCGGGTGCCCTCCCTCGACGTCCAGGTCGTCCGTCTCGACCCCGACCTCCCGCCCCCGGCGTACGCCCATCCCGGCGACGCCGGCGCCGACCTGCTCACGACCGTCGACGTGCGGCTCGAGCCGGGGGAGCGGGCGCTGGTCCCGACCGGGATCGCGCTCGCGCTGCCCGACGGGTACGTCGCGCTGGTGCACCCGCGGTCCGGCCTGGCGGCCCGGCACGGCCTGTCGATCGTGAACACCCCGGGCACCATCGACGCCGGCTACCGCGGCGAGATCAAGGTGCTGCTGGTCAACCACGACCCGGCCGAGCCGATCGAGCTCAAGCGCGGCGACCGGATCGCGCAGCTGGTCGTCCAGCGGTTCGAGCGGGCGCGGTTCGTGGAGGTCACCGAACTCCCCGCATCGGTGCGAGGCGCCGGGGGCTACGGTTCTACCGGCGGCTTCGGCCGTCCCTGAGACCGCACCGAGGAGCAGCAGCCCGTGAAGTTCCGTCGCAAGTCCGACGCCCCGCACGCCGACCAGCCGGTCGAGCAGGCCGATCCGGCCGGCACCGCCGCGGCCGCCGTCCCCACCGAGCCCGGCGCCCCGGCGCAGGCGGCCACGGACGGCCCCTACGACGCCGACGCGCTGCCCGAGGACGGCGTGGACCGGGTCGACCTCGGTTCGCTGCTGATCGCGCCGGTGCCCGGCCTCGAGCTGCGGCTGCAGGTCGACGAGAAGAGCGGCGCCGTCCAGGCGGTGCTGCTCGCGAACCCCGACGGTGCCGTCGAGCTGCGCGCGTTCGCCGCGCCCCGCCACGGCGACCTGTGGTCCGAGGTGCGCCCCCAGATCGCCGCCGACATGGCGCAGCGCGGCGGCGTCGCCTCCGAGCGCGAGGGCGTCTTCGGCCCCGAGCTGACCTGCCAGCTGACCGTGCGCCGCCCCGACGGGAGCACCGCCACCCAGCCGTCCCGGGTCATCGGCGTCAACGGCGAGCGCTGGCTGCTGCGCGCCTCGGTGATGGGCCGCCCGGCGCTCGCGGACGAGCTGCCCCAGGAGTGGGTCGACGCGATCCGCAGCGTCGCCGTACGCCGCGGCACGGGCGCGATGCCGGTCGGCGAGCCGCTGCCGGTGGTGCTGCCGGAGAACGCCCGCCGCATCCAGCCCGCCGCCGAGGCGCAGTCCGCGGCCGAGCGTCCGCCGTCCTCGTGAGCCGGGGATGACCGACAGGGGGCGCCTGCGCCGCAGCCTCAGCCGGTGGGCCAGCAGCAGCGACCAGGACGCGCGTGACCTCCAGAAGACCTACGCCGGGCCCGGCACGAACACCATCGGGGGCGCGCCCGACCGCGAGCAGGTGCGGCTGCGTGGCACCCTGCGCACGGTCACGCTGCGGCCGCGCGGCGGCGTACCGGCCCTCGAGGCGGAGCTGTACGACGGCTCGGGCGTCCTCACCCTCGTCTGGCTGGGCCGGCGCCGGATCGCCGGCATCGCACCCGGCCGCTCGATCCAGGTCCAGGGCCGGATCGGCCGCCACGACGGCGTACGGGTGCTCTACAACCCGCGCTACGAGCTGATGCCGTGAGCGGCGCGGAGCGGCCGGCCACCCCGGCGGCGGTCACCGCCGAGACCGTCGAGGCGATGGTCCGGGCCCAGATGGCGACCGCGCTCGGCGGCCGCCGCGGCATGGTGGAGGCCGGGATCCCGGGCCTGCTCTTCACGCTGCTGTGGCTGACCACCAAGGACCTCCAGGTGGCCCTCGTCGTCAGCCTGGTCGCGGCCGGGCTGGCGCTGGCCGCGCGGCTGGTGCAGCGCACCACCCTCCAGTACGTCTTCAACGCCCTCTTCGCGATCGGCATCGGCTGGGTGTTCGTGCGGATCGCGGCCGGGTCCGGCGGGTCCGAGTCCGACCAGGCCCTCGCGTTCTTCCTGCCCGGCATCCTGATCAGCCTCGGCTACACGATCGTGATGGCGACCTCCTGCCTGGTCGGCTGGCCGTTCGTCGGGTTCATGCTCGGCAGCGTCACCGGCGACCCGACCGCCTGGCACGGCGACCGCCAGGTCGTCCACCTCTGCACCCGGCTCACCTGGCTGTTCCTCCTGCCGGGCGCGATCGGCGTGCTGCTCCAGGGGCCGGTCTGGCTGCTGGGCTGGAGCGACGTGATCGACGTCGACCTCGCCGTGCTGCTGCTCGGCATCCTGCGGCTCGGCCTGGGCTGGCCGCTCCGCATCGGCGCCTGGGGCGCGATGATCTGGCTGCTCGCGCGGGACGCCACGCCGATCGAGTCCGACGCCGACCGGGGCACCTCCGCCGGCTGATCGGTGCAACGCTGGCCCCCCCGTCGGACGACGTAGGGGTGTGAGCGACCTGAGGCTGGACGACGCGGACCCCCCGCTGCTCGAGGAGACCTACCGCGAGCAGTGGCTGCCGCTGGTGCGGCTGGGCTTCCTGCTGACCGGATCGCGCGAGACCGCCGAGGACGTCGTGCAGAGCGCGTTCGCCTCGGCCCAGTCGCGCTGGGACCGGATCGACGACCCCCCGGCGTACCTGCGCCGCAGCGTCGTCAACCTCGCCAAGGACGGGCAGCGGCGCGAGTTCCGGCGTCGTCGCCTGCCCGCCGACGCCGAGCCGGTCACCGCCATCCCGGAGGTCGACGAGACCTGGGCGCTCGTCCGCCGGCTGCCGACCACGCAGCGGGCCGTCGTCGTCCTGCACTTCTACGAGGACCTCCCGCTCGTGGAGATCGGCCGGCTGCTGGACCGGCCGGCCAGCACCGTGCGCTCGGACCTGCGCCGCGCCCTCGCCCGACTCCGGAAGGACCTGCCATGACCCCGCTCGACCACGACGACGTCGAGGACGACCTCGACCAGCGGCTGCGCCGCACCCTGACTGCTGTCGCCGACACCGTGCAGGGCGACCCGGGGGCCGTCCCGGCCGCCGCCCGCCGTCGTCCGCGGCGCCGCCGGGGGCCGCTGGTCGCCGCCGGTGCGGCGGTCGCCGCCCTCCCGCTCGCCGCTGCCGCGGTGGTCGGGTTCGGCCCCGAGCACGTCGACCGGATCCCGCCCGCGGACCCGATCCTCAGCGACAGCCTGGACGGGCAGCGCTACTGGGTCGTCGACGGCAGGCAGGTGCCGCGCTGCGAGGGCCACCCGTCCGGCATCGAGCTGGTCCTCGAGGAGAACAACACCGTCGGCCAGGAGTGGAACACCACCGGGGCGTTCTTCGGCAGCCCGACGCGCGACGGGTGCCCGCCGACCGCCCCGCGGAACCCGCCGGAGCACACCTACGACGCCGACGGCGGCTCGGTGATCGGCGACGGCTTCCTCTGGATGGGTGCCCTCCACCCCGACGTGGACCAGGTGCGGGTGTCCCTCGGCGGCGGTGACCCGTTCGACGCCGCGACCTTCGAGCACGAGGGCGGTACCTACTACGTGCTCGAGGTGCCGCCCGGCACCGCCGCGTTCACCGTCGACTACCTGGTCGACGGCCGGGTGCTCGTGCCGCCGGTGGGCGAGCGCGCCGAGCACGTCGTACCGCGCGGTTGACGCGGCCGTCGGGGGCCTGCTCGGGTGGCCCCATGGCAGACCCCCACGACGAGGCGGCCCTGGGCTGGGTGGCCGTGACCTACGGCGGGCTCGCGGACCTGCTGGCGGCCGACGAGGACGCCTGGGACGCCGCGTCGCTGTGCGAGGGATGGCGGGTGCGCCACGTCGTCGCGCACGTGACGATGCCGGTGCGGCTCACGCCCGAGTCGTACGGCGCCGAGATGGCGGCCGCCGGCGGTGACTTCGGCGTGCTGTCCGACACCGTGGCGGCCCGGGACGCCACGCTGCCCGCCGCCGACCTGCTCGACCAGCTCCGGTCGCCGGACCTGCACGCATGGCAGCCGCCCGGCGGGGGAGCCGTCGGCGCGCTGACGCTCGCGGTCGTCCACTCCCTGGACGTGACCGTCGCGCTGGGCCGGCCGCCGGTCGCGCCTCCCGAAGCGGTGAGCGCGGTCCTCGACCAGCTGGTCGTCTCGGGCGGGGCGTGGTTCGGCGTCGACCCGGCCGGGGTGCAGCGGGAGGGCGCCGACCCCGGCAGCCTGGTCGCCCTGCTGAGCGGCCGGACGCTGCCCGATGGCCGGTCGCTGCCGCGTGCCTGACGCGGCGGCCGCGGCGCGGCGTACTGGGCAGGGGGACTTCCCAGGGTCTCCTGCAACTTCCCAGCGACTGCAGGGGCTGGGGAGTTACGGGATCCCCGGTGAACCGGGGATCCCGTAACTCCCCAGCAGCGACCCCCTCAGCCCCCGTGCGCGGAGGGCGCGAGCAGCCGCTCGAGGTCGTCCTCGCCGTCGGCGTGGACGACGAACAGCAGCTCGTCGCCGGACTCGACCGGCTGCTCGGGGTCGGGCACGTAGACCTGGCCGTCACGCAGGATGGTGACCAGGGCGCAGTTCTCCGGCAGCGGGATCAGCCCCGTCGGCTTGCCGACGTACGGCGAGTCCGCGGGCAGCGTCATCTCGACCAGGTTGGCCTGGCCCTGGCGGAAGGTGAACAGCCGCACCAGGTCGCCGACCGTGACCGCCTCCTCGACCAGCGCGGACATGATCCGCGGGGTCGAGACGTTGACGTCGACGCCCCAGGCCTCGGTGAACAGCCACTCGTTGTTGGGGTGGTTGACCCGCCCCACCGTGCGCGGGACGCCGAACTCGGTCTTGGCGAGCAGCGAGGTGACCAGGTTGACCTTGTCGTCGCCGGTCGCGGCGATGACGACGTCGCACTGGTCGAGCCGTGCCTCCTCGAGCGAGGAGAGCTCGCAGGAGTCGGCGAGCAGCCACTCGGCGTCGGGCACCCGCTCGGGCTTGATCGAGTCGGGGCTCTTGTCGACCAGCAGCACCTGGTGGCCGTTCTGGATCAGCTCGCGGGCGATCGAGCGCCCCACAGCGCCGGCGCCGGCGATGGCGACTCTCATCAGTGCTCCTCGGGTCCGCGCTCGATGACCTGGTAGGCGTGCGCGGCGTTCTCCTCGCGCATCACCAGGTGGACCAGGTCGCCCTCCTGGATGACGCTCTCCCGGGACGGGAGCATGCCCTCGCCGAGCCGGTCGATCCACGCGATCCGGCTCATCGACTGCTCCTGGAAGACGACGGTCCGCTGGCCGACCCAGCGCTCCGGCATCGGCACCTGGTCGAGCCGGACGGTGCCGGACGGGTCGCGGTAGTCGGGCTCGGCGCCGACGGGGAGCAGCCGGCGCAGCACCTGGTCGGCCGTCCACTTCACCGTCGCGACGGTGGTGATGCCGAGCCGCTGGTAGACCTCGGCGCGGCCCGGGTCGTAGATCCGCGCGACGACCTGCTGGATGCCGAAGGTCTCGCGCGCCACGCGGGCCGCGATGATGTTGGAGTTGTCGCCCGAGGAGACCGCCGCGAACGCGTCGGCGCGCTTGATCCCCGCCTTCTCCAGCACCTCCTGGTCGAAGCCGATCCCGGTCACCTTGTCCCCGTTGAAACCGGGGCCGAGGCGCCGGAAGGCGTCGGGCTCGCTGTCGATGATCGACACCGTGTGGTTGCGGTCCTCGAGGCTGCGGGCGAGCGTCGAACCGACGCGGCCACAGCCCATGATCACGACATGCACGGGTGAACCGTATCCCTTCGGCGCCGGGGATCTCGCCGTTGTCGTACCGTGTGCGCTCGTGGGTGCCGGTGACGTCTCGAAGCGGATCCTGCTGGGACGCAAGCTCCGCAGCTCCCAGCTGGGTGAGACGCTCCTGCCCAAACGCATCGCGATGCCCGTCTTCGCCAGCGACGCGCTCTCCTCGGTGGCCTACGCACCCGACGAGGTCTTCATCATGCTCTCGCTCGCCGGGGCCTCGGCGTACGTCTGGTCCTGGAAGATCGCGCTCGCCGTCGCCCTGGTGATGGCGGTCGTGATCGCCTCCTACCGCCAGACCGTGCACGCCTACCCCAGCGGCGGTGGCGACTACGAGGTCGCGATGGTCAACCTCGGGCGCAGCGCGGGCACGACGGTCGCGAGCGCGCTGCTGGTCGACTACGTGCTCACCGTGGCGGTCTCGATCTCCTCGGGGGCGCAGTACGCCGCGTCCGCGATCCCGGCCCTGGAGGGCCACGAGGCCACCGCGGCGTCCCTCGCGGTCGTCGTGCTGATGGCGATGAACCTGCGCGGCATCCGCGAGTCCGGCCGGTTCTTCGCGGTCCCGACGTACGCGTTCATGGTCGCGATCCTCGGCATGTGCGCCTACGGGTTCCTCCGGATGGTCACCGGCGACCTGCCCGACGTCGAGAGCGCCGATCTCGTCATCCAGCCGGAGGCCGGCCTCGACCAGCCGCTGACGACGCTCGGGCTCCTGCTGCTGCTGGCCCGGGCGTTCTCGTCCGGCTGCGCGGCGCTCACCGGAGTCGAGGCGATCTCCAACGGCGTGCCGGCGTTCCAGCGTCCGAAGAGCAAGAACGCCGCGACCACGCTGCTGCTGCTCGGCCTGATCGCGATCACCATGATGGTGAGCGTCATCGTCCTGGCCCGCCAGATGGGCGTGCGGATGGTCGACCCGCACGACCTGGACCGGCTCTCGCGCGACGGCGAGCCGGTGCCGCCCGACTACGACCAGCACGCCGTGATCGCCCAGATCGCCCGGGCCGTGTTCGACGGCTTCGACCCGGGCTTCTACTTCGTGATCACGGTGACCGGCGTCATCCTGGTGCTGGCGGCCAACACGGCGTTCAACGGGTTCCCGGTGCTGGGCTCGATCCTGGCCCGGGACGGCTTCGCCCCGCGCGCGCTCGGCTCGCGCGGCGACCGGCTGGCGTACAGCAACGGCATCGTCTTCCTCGCGGCGATGGCGATCGTGCTGATCCTGGCCTTCGACGCCGAGCCGACCCGCCTGATCCAGCTCTACATCGTCGGCGTCTTCGTCTCCTTCAACCTCAGCCAGCTCGGCATGATCCGGCACTGGACCCGCCACCTGGCCACCGAGCGGGACCCCGCCGCGCGGCGGAAGATGACCCGGTCGCGAGCCATCAACACCGTCGGGCTGGTGATGACCGCGGTGGTGCTGGTGATCGTGATGATCACCAAGTTCCTCGCCGGCGCGTGGATCACCATCCTGGCGATGGCCGGCTTCTACATGCTGATGCGCGGCATCCGGCGCCACTACGACCACGTCGCCCTCGAGCTCGCCGCCGACGAGGACGACAAGGTGCTGCCGACCCGGGTGCACGCGATCGTGCTGGTCTCCAAGCTGCACAAGCCGACCCTGCGGGCGCTCGCGTTCGCCAAGGCCACCCGGCCCAGCTCCCTGGAGGGCGTGTACGTCGCCACGGACGACGAGGCGACCCAGCAGCTCCTCCAGGAGTGGGACGAGCGGCGGATGGACGTGCCCCTCAAGGTCCTGCACTCGCCGTACCGTGAGCTGGTGCGCCCGGTCGTCGAGTACGCCACCGAGATCCGTCGCGCCAACCCGCGCGGCGTGGTCGCCGTCTACATCCCGGAGTACGTCGTCGGGCGCTGGTGGGAGCAGCTGCTGCACAACCAGACCGCGCTGCGGCTCAAGGGCCGGCTGCTGTTCACCCCGGGCGTCATGGTCACCTCGGTGCCGTTCCAGCTGCGGTCCTCCCAGATCGCCCGCGAGCGCGAGCTGCGCGACGACCTCCGGGTCCGCCCGGGCGACCTGCGGCGCGGCAAGGTCGACGAGCGCAGCCGGAAGGACCCGCGGTAGCCGTGGGTCACCGCCATCCCCGGACCCGGAAGCCGCGCGGGCGCTCCCGCGTCGGCGAGCGCTTCGAGGCGGAGGTCGGCCCGGTCGCCCACGGCGGGCACTGCGTGGTCCGGCTGCCCGAGCCCGAGAGCCGGGTCGTCTTCGTCCGCCACGCGATCCCGGGGGAGCGCGTCGTCCTCGAGGTCACCGAGGGCACCGACGGCGACCGGTTCTGGCGGGCGGACGCGGTGGAGGTGCTCGCGGCGTCCCCGGACCGGGTGGTGCCGCCCTGCCCGTTCGCGGGCCCGGGCCTGTGCGGCGGCTGCGACTTCCAGCACGTGCGGCTCGGGCGGCAGCGCGAGCTGAAGGCCGACGTGGTCCGCGAGCAGCTCTCCCGGCTCGCCGGCCTCGACGTCGCGGTGACGGTCGAGGGCGTGCCGGGCGACGTCCCCGAGGTGGAGCTGGGCCTGCGCTGGCGCACCCGTCAGCAGTACGTCCACCTGGCCGACGGCGGCATCGGCATGCGCCGGCACCGCTCGCGCGACGTCATCCGGATCGACGACTGCCGGATCGCCCACCCCGACGCCCGCGAGCCCGCCCCCGGCACGGTCGTCGAGGAGGTCGACGGGCGCCGCTTCGAGGTGGCGGCCGACGGGTTCTGGCAGGTGCACCCGGGCGCCCCGCAGACGCTGGTCGGCGCCGTCCTCGACGCGCTCCGCCCGCAGCCGGGCGAGACCTGCCTGGACCTGTACGCCGGCGTGGGGCTGTTCTCGCGGTTCCTCGCCGACGCGGTGGGGGAGTCCGGCCGGGTGGTCGCGGTCGAGGGGGACCGGCAGGCCTCGGCGCTGTCGGCGCTGAACGTGTCGACGGCCGACGTACGCGCTGGGGACGTCGGCGAGGTGCTGGCCACGGCGTACGACGACCCCTTCGACCTCGTCGTCCTCGACCCGCCGCGCGAGGGCGCGCGCCGACCGGTCGTCGAGCAGGTCGTGGCCCGCCGGCCCCGAGCGGTCGCGTACGTCGCGTGCGACCCGGCCGCGCTGGCCCGTGACGTGGGGATCTTCGCCGAGCACGGCTACCTGCTGCGGTCGCTGCGCGCACTCGACCTGTTCCCGATGACGCACCACGTCGAATGCGTCGCCCTGCTGGAGAAAACAGACCCTGACCTGCGCTGATGCGATCTGGGCTCTCGGGCTTGGGTCCCGAGAACGGGCCTTGAGGCTCACTCGGGCTCACTTTGAGTTCTCAGGCTCGGGTTGTGACGCCTCCCTCGCTCTGTTGGAGAGTCCGTTGTGGCCACAGGCCGGCGGAACGCGTGGGGTGAAACGTCCTGGAGCGCGGCGAGGTCTGCGTAGTCGGCGAGGTGGCGGATATGCCCCAGCCGGCCCGGGACGTTGGTGGGGAAGGGCCACGTGCCGTTGCGCGTGATGAACACTGCGTCGAGGTCGTTCGGTGTCTGGCCAACCTTGCGTCGGCGTAGCAGCACTGCAGCCCAGTCCGGGAGCGCGATGGGGGGATCGCGGCGTGGGTCTTGCCGTAGTCGACCTGCTTGCCTTTCGAGGTGATCTGGCCGTCCACCACCAGCCACGGGAACCACCCGTCGTCGTCCGGCCGTTCGGGAGGCGGCGTCAGCTCGATGTCGGACCATCGAAGGGCGAGCAGTTCGCCGATTCGCATGCAGCAGGCGGTGGGACCTGCACCGTGTTCGTCTGACCCATACGGGTGCGCGGGCGATGGGTCCTTCTTCGAGTCGGTTCTCGCAGATCACTCGAAGGATCACCCGGTGGCCGTCCTCCTTGTGGGAGACAGGCTCACCGCGGTGTCGTCGTACACCACTCATGTGGACTCCACTAGTGACGCATGCCCGGTCGTTCTGGGGGCGAAAGGCAGTTGTTCGGCACATCGATCGTTCCTAGCGTCGAAGTCAGTCGTTTCGCCTCGGCTCGGCTCCTCGACGAAAGGCACGCCATGACGTCTCGGGAACAACGACCACCGGCTTCTCCGCCAGATTCGGGGGCGGGCCGCACGGCTATCAGTTGGACGTCGATGGCGATCCTCATCGCCACCGCCGTCGCCAGTGTGCGCGGGCTGCCGGCCATGGCCGCCTACGACTGGTCGTCGATCTTCCTCTACGTGCTGCCGGCGATCCTGTTCATGGTGCCGGTGGCGCTGGTGGCCGCAGAGCTGGCCAGTGGCTGGAAGGGCGGGGTCTTCGTCTGGGTCAAGGAGGCCTACGGCGACCAGATCGGGTTCTTCGCGATCTGGCAGCAGTGGATGCAGAACGTCGCGTGGTACCCGGCCCAGCTGGCCTTCTTCGCCTCGGCGCTGGCCTACGTGTGGGATCCGAGCCTGGCCAACTCCGGGCTCTTCACCGGCCTGGTCATCCTGGTCGTGTATTGGGTCTCCACCCTCATCGCCACGTTCGGCGTCGACGCGTTTGCCAAGGTGGGCACGTGGGGCTTCCTGATCGGGACGCTCGTCCCGGCCGCGGCCCTGATCGTCTTCGCGGTGGCCTTCGTCGCCGACGGAGGTAAGTCGCAGCTGCCCGCGGTCAGTGACGCGGAGTGGTTCCCGAAGTTCACCGGCCTGGCGAGCATCGTGCTGATCGTCAGCAACTTCCTCTCCTACGCCGGCATGGAGATGAACGCGGTCCACGTGACCGAGATGCGCAGGCCCGCCAAGGAGTTCCCGAAGGCCATCGTCCTCTCCGTCGTGCTGATCCTGTTCGTCTTCATCCTGCCGACGCTCGCCATCTCGGTCGGCGTGCCGGGGTCCAGCGTCAACCTGACCCAGGGCGTGCTGCAGGCCTTCGACGTGTTCTTCAACCATCTCGGGATCTCCTGGGGGACCACGGTGATGGCGTTGCTGATCGTCATCGGGATCCTCGCCTCGGTGGTCACCTGGATCCCCGGGCCGAGCAAGGGTCTGCTCCTCGTGGGCAAGGAGGGCTACCTCCCTCCCCGCCTGCAGGGCACCAACAGCCGGGGCATGCAGGTCCCGATCATGGTCGCCCAGGGACTCATCGTCACGGTCCTGTCGATCCTGTTCGCGGTGCTGCCGTCGGTGCAGTCGGTCTTCTGGATCCTCACCGCCATGGCCGTCCAGCTCTACCTGATCATGTACATGATCATGTTCCTGGCGGCCATGAAGCTCCGCCGTACGCGCCCCGACGTCAAGCGCGGCTTCCGGTCGCCGGCGATGCCCGTCGTCGGGACGATCGGGTTCGTGGCCAGCCTGGCGGCCTTCATCCTGGGCTTCGTCGAACCCTCGGGGAACGCCGACTCGACACCACAGAGCATCTACATCCTGATCCTCGTCGCCGGCATCGTGCTCCTCGCTGTCTGGCCGTTCGTCCTCTACCGGCTGCGGAAGCCGGAATGGAAGATCGACCCTGCCCCGGACGGCACCGATGCCCACGGCCCGCAGGGTCCTGGTCAGGGTCAGGAGGCCTGAGTCCGATGATCGCCACGCAAGCACGAGCACTCCGCTCCTCCGTGGGAGCGGCCGGCCTGGTCCTCGCCGTGGGGCTCGGGGTCACCGGCTGCTCCGCCGCAGGGAGCGCATCCGACTCCGGCAGCGACGAGGCACGCACTCTCGCCGGCCAGCTCAACGACCGCCTGGCCGCGAGCGGCCTGCCCACGATCGACGCCGAGACGGCGGCCTCGCTCTACGGCACCGACGGTGGCGTGAGCTGCGAGAACGTCGGCGAGCTCCAGCAACAGCTGGCCCTCTCGCAGTTCGGCAACAACGCGAACAACCTCCGCCGCGTGGTGCTGGACCCCAGCCTCGTCAACTACGACCTGGCCGTCATCGATACCTACTGCCCTGACCAGCTCGCCGACTTCGAGGACCTCGTCGAGGAGCTCGACACCGAGGACACGGTCCCGACGCCGTAGGACCTGGTCGGCGAGAGCCGGCCCCCCCCACCGCAGACGCGACCGAGCAGCAGCCATGCATGACCCACCGACCCGCGCGAGCACGCGCGGACCATGAGGAGTCGACCCACATGTTGCACCACAAGAACTCAGTCCGAGACGCTCTCGAGGACGACGTCTTCGCCTCGACCGACCTGTCGACCGCGATGCCGAAGTACAAGTTTCCCGCCGACGAGCACGTTCCTCGGCACGCGTTCCAGGTGGTGCGCGACGAGCTGATGCTCGACGGGAACTCACGTCAGAACCTGGCGACGTTCTGCCAGACGTGGGTCGAGCCCGAGATCAACGAGCTGATGACGCTGTCGGTCGACAAGAACATGATCGACAAGGACGAGTACCCGCAGACCGCCGAGCTGGAGGCACGCTGCGTGCACATGCTCGCCGACCTCTGGAACAGCCCGGATGCGGCCGACACGATGGGGACCTCGACCACCGGTTCGAGCGAGGCCGCCATGCTCGGCGGGATGGCGCTGCTGTGGAAGTGGCGCGAGCGCCGACGTGCCGCGGGGCAGCCGACCGACCGGCCCAACCTCGTCACCGGACCGGTCCAGATCTGCTGGCACAAGTTCACCCGCTACTGGGACATCGAGCACCGTGAGATCCCGATGGAGGGCGACCGGTTGATCATGAACCCCGAGGAGGTGCTGAAGCGGGTCGACGAGAACACCATCGGGGTGGTCCCCACGCTCGGCGTGACCTTCACCTGTCAGTACGAGCCCGTGGCCGACGTGGCCGCGGCGCTGGACAAGCTCGAGGCCGACTCCGGGCTCGACATCCCCATGCACGTCGACGGCGCCAGCGGGGGCTTCATCGCCCCGTTCGTCGAGCCGGACCTCCTCTGGGACTTCCGGCTGCCCCGGGTGAAGTCGATCAACGCCTCGGGACACAAGTTCGGGCTGGCCCCGCTCGGCGTCGGCTGGGTGGTGTGGCGCGACGCCGCGGAGCTTCCGGACGACCTGGTCTTCCACGTCAACTACCTCGGCGGCGACATGGCGGTGTTCGCGCTGAACTTCTCACGCCCCGGCGGCCAGATCGTCGCGCAGTACTACAACTTCCTCCGCCTCGGCCGGGAGGGCTACCGCAAGATCCACCAGGCGGGCTACGACACGGCGCGCTACCTCTCCGACGAGATCGCGGCCATGGGCCCGTTCGAGATGATCTACGACGGTCGCGGCGGCATCCCTGGACTCACCTGGAAGCTCAAGGAGGGGGTCGACCACGGGTTCAACCTCTTCGACCTCGCTGACCGGCTGCGCACCCGCGGGTGGCAGGTGCCGGCGTACACGCTGCCGCCGCACCGCGAGGACCTGGCGATCCAGCGGGTCCTGGTGCGTCACGACTTCAGTCGCGACATGGCCAGCTTGCTGCTCGATGACTACCGGCGGTCGCTCGAGACCCTCGAGAAGCATGGCCTGAAGGAATCGCTGGGGGCCGACGAGGGGACCTCCTTCCACCACTGACGACCGGAGCGACGAGACGCCCAGCGTCGGCCCACGCCGGGCCGACGCTGGGCGTGCGACGCTGACCACCTCCGCAGGAGCCAGCCGAGCCCGTCGAAGCGCGCCACACGTCCCGCCGAGCGCGCGGGTGCCCACTGGAAACACAGAGCTGATGCCTCAGGAGGATCCATGTGCCGGTTGTTCGGGATGCACGCGGGGCGCACGCCGCGACGAGCGACGTTCTGGCTGCTGAGCGCACCGGACAGCTTGGCCGAGCAGAGCCATCGGATGCCCGACGGCACGGGACTGGGGGTCTTCGGGGTCGACGGCCACCCCGTCCTGGAAAAGCAGCCGCTGCCCGCGTACGACGATCGTGCGTTCGCCACCGAGTCCAAGGACCTGGCCAGCACCACCTTCGTGGCCCACGTGCGCTACGCGACCACCGGCCCGGTCCGGCCTGAGAACACCCATCCCTTCGCGCAGGACGGACGCCTGCTCGCCCACAACGGTGTGGTGGAGGACCTGGACCGACTCGAGGACCGCCTGCGAGACCTCGACGCGATGAGCCTGGTCCACGGGCAGACCGACTCCGAGCGGGTCTTCGCGCTGATCAGCGCGGAGGCGCGTCGCAACGGAGGGGACGTCGGCGCCGCCATCACCGCTGCACTGAGCTGGATCGCGGAGAACCTGACGCTGTACGCGGTCAACATCATCCTGGCCACCCCCACTGACCTGTGGGCGGTGCGCTACCCCGACACCCACGAGCTCCACGTGCTCGAGGTCTCCGGCCGAGACGGCCTCGACGCGCTCCAGCACGGCACCAACCGGATCAGCACGCGCAGTGAGGAGCTCGCCGGCCAGCGCAGCGTCGTGATCGCCAGTGAGCCGATGACCGACGACCCCGGCTGGCGGCTGCTGGACTCGGGAGAGGTTCTCCACGTCGGCCCGGACCTGGACGTGCACAGCTCCAGCCCGCTGCCTGCGCATCCCGCCCACCTCCGGGCGATCGGCGACCTCGATCGGGACACGGCGCTCGCCCAGCATCCCGGTGGTCACGAGGGCCTGGCCGCGGGCCATTAGGCCAACACCGCGCCTCACAAGCGATCACGTGCAAGTCCTTCGATGCTCACTTCGGGTCGCGCTCGCGCACCGCCGAGCCCGGCGGACGTACGTCGCTGGGCGTCCGCGCACGACATCGTCGTCTTCGACCGCGGCCGGATCCCGGTGACAGTCATGGATCAGTACCTCGAGGCCCGCGCTCGCGGCGAGATCTGACACTGCGGTCGCCTGCGACAGCCGGTGCCCGCTGACACGAGGGCTCGGAATGGGCTCGCTTTGATCCGCAAACGTCCTCAGCGGCTTGCTGGCGCCCTCAGACCTCTCAGGTGGCATCGCTGCAGGTCGGAGGGCAGTTTGTTCATGGAGTGAGCCAGTCGCACAGGATCGTTCTCACGCTCAGGCCCATCGACGTGTTCCCCGATGACACACCACGTCGAATGCGTAGCGCGCTGGTGCCGGCGTCCTAGCCGAGCAGGAGGCCCTTGGCCCGGTACGACGGGTCGACGAGGACGTGGTGGAGCGGCCGTTTGACGCCCTGGTAGGTCTGGACGGCGACGAAGAGGGCGGCTCTCGCCCCCGGCACCTTGCCCAAGGCGTCGCGGTCGCCCGAGGTGCGCGCCGCGAACCACAGGCGGTGCCGCGACACCCCGACGAGCCGCAGCGCCCCGACGGCCGCCAGCGCGGCCGGCGCGGCGTTGGCCGGGACGGCGGCCCGGAGGTCGGCCAGGATCGAGGGATAGGCGTCGAGCAGGGGGTCCTGGGCGCCGAACACGTCGGTGTCGGAGGTCCGGTCGGGCCGGACCGACGCCGGCCGGGCGCCGGTGCGCCAGCGGACGTCCGTGACCTTCGCCCGAGTCACCTCCGACGCTCGACGTGCCAGCAGCTCGCCGAGCGGGCCCGCCAGCGCGTCGCGGCAGCGGGCCGGACCGACGACGGTCAGCACGGTGCCGACGAGGGCGAGGTCGCACTCGTGCCAGGCGACGCCGAGCGGGCTGGTCGCCAGCTCGTCCGAGGTGACGATCTCCCCGGCCCAGAGGCGACGGAGGCGGACGGCGAGGGCAGGCGGCGTCAAAGGCATGGCCGCACTCCAGCAGGGGGCGCCGACATCGGCGTACGCCCTGCCGGACTTCTCAGGGAGAACCTGATGTTCCGGGGCATCGCGATGGGCCCCGAACATCAGGTTTCCCCGGATCACCGGGGAATCCGGCACCCCCTCCGGACTCCAATTGTCCACCCCCTCGACGTCGTGTATCTTGACGTCAAGAGATATCGCGGCGGCGGTTGGGTACGGCAAGATTGAGTGCGACCCACCGACGTCATCGCAGCAGCGACAGAGGAGATGAACGGCCTTGGCCAGTCAGGACAGCTTCGGTGCGAAGAGCACCCTGGACGTGGACGGCACGTCCTACGAGATCTTCCGCCTCGACGCGGTCACCGGTGACGGGCTCGACGTCGCGTCGCTGCCGTACAGCCTCAAGGTCCTGCTGGAGAACCTCCTGCGCACCGAGGACGGCGCGGACATCACCGCCGAGGACATCAAGGCGATCGCCGGCTGGGACGCCGACGCGGACCCGAGCAAGGAGATCCAGTTCACGCCCGCCCGCGTGATCATGCAGGACTTCACCGGCGTCCCGTGCGTCGTCGACCTCGCCACCATGCGCGAGGCGATGGCCGACCTGGGCGGCGACCCGGCCCGGATCAACCCGCTCGCCCCGGCCGAGATGGTCATCGACCACTCCGTGATCGCCGACGTCTTCGGCACCCCCGAGGCCTTCGAGCGCAACGTCGAGATCGAGTACGAGCGCAACCGCGAGCGCTACCAGTTCCTGCGCTGGGGCCAGGGCGCCTTCGACGACTTCAAGGTCGTCCCGCCGGGCACCGGCATCGTCCACCAGGTCAACATCGAGCACCTCGCCCGCACCGTCTTCACCCGCGAGGTCGACGGCGAGCTGCAGGCCTACCCCGACACCTGCGTCGGCACCGACTCCCACACCACGATGGTCAACGGCATCGGCGTGGTCGGCTGGGGCGTCGGCGGCATCGAGGCCGAGGCGGCCATGCTCGGCCAGCCGGTCTCCATGCTCATCCCGCGCGTCGTCGGCTTCAAGCTCAACGGCGACCTGCCCGAGGGCGCGACCGCCACCGACCTGGTGCTCACGATCACCGAGATGCTGCGCAAGCACGGCGTCGTCGGCAAGTTCGTCGAGTTCTACGGCCCCGGCGTCTCCGCGCTGCCGCTGGCCAACCGCGCCACCATCGGCAACATGAGCCCCGAGTTCGGCTCCACGATCGCGGTCTTCCCGATCGACGAGGAGACCATCAAGTACCTCGAGCTCACCGGCCGCCCGGCCGAGCAGCTCGCGCTGGTCGAGGCGTACGCCAAGGAGCAGGGCCTCTGGCACGACCCGGCCGCCGAGCCGCGCTTCTCCGAGCGCCTCGAGCTCGACCTCGCCACCGTGGTGCCGAGCCTCGCCGGGCCCAAGCGTCCCCAGGACCGGGTCTCTCTCTCCGACGCCAAGGAGGCGTTCCGCACCGCCCTGGTCGACTACGTCTCCGACGGCCGGACCGGCGGCGAGGACCGCAAGCCGGGCGTGCCGCAGCAGGAGCAGCCCGCGGGCGTCGCCTCCAAGGTCGACGAGGCCTCGGCCGAGTCCTTCCCCTCCAGCGACGCGCCCGCGTCCAACGGCAGCGGCGGCCACGGCGGCGGCAACGGCGCCGGCGCCCCCGACGACTGGCACGACCACGCGGCGGCGGGCGAGGGACGTCCCTCGGTCAAGGCCAAGGTCACCCTCGAGGACGGCACCGAGTTCGAGCTCGACCACGGTGCGGTCGCGATCGCGGCGATCACGTCCTGCACCAACACCTCGAACCCCTCGGTGATGATCGCCGCGGCGCTGCTGGCGAAGAAGGCCGTCGAGAAGGGCCTGGAGCGCAAGCCGTGGGTCAAGACGACCCTGGCCCCCGGCTCCAAGGTGGTCTCCGACTACTACGAGAAGTCCGGCCTCACGCCGTACCTCGACAAGCTCGGGTTCAACCTCGTCGGCTACGGCTGCACCACCTGCATCGGCAACTCCGGTCCGCTCATCCCCGAGGTCAGCCAGGCCGTCAACGACCACGACCTCGCGGTCGTCTCGGTGCTGTCGGGCAACCGCAACTTCGAGGGCCGGATCAACCCCGACGTGAAGATGAACTACCTCGCGTCCCCGCCGCTGGTGGTGGCCTACGCCCTGGCTGGGTCGATGGACGTCGACCTGTTCAACGAGCCCCTGGGCCAGGACCAGGACGGCAACGACGTCTTCATGCGCGACATCTGGCCGTCGGCCGCCGAGGTCGAGGAGGTCGTCGCCAGCGCGATCACCGCCGAGATGTTCGACGAGGGCTACTCCGACGTCTTCGCCGGCGACGAGCAGTGGCGCTCGCTGCCCACCCCCGACGGCAAGACGTTCGCCTGGGACGAGGACTCGACGTACGTCCGGAAGCCTCCGTACTTCGACGGCATGCCCGACGAGCCGCAGCCGGTGACCGACATCGACGGCGCGCGGGTGCTGCTCAAGCTGGGTGACTCGGTGACCACCGACCACATCAGCCCCGCCGGCGCGATCAAGAAGGACTCCCCGGCCGGCCGCTACCTCGCCGAGCACGGCGTGGGCCAGCGCGACTTCAACTCCTACGGCTCGCGCCGCGGCAACCACGAGGTGATGATCCGCGGCACCTTCGCCAACATCCGGCTGCGCAACCAGCTGGCCCCCGGCACCGAGGGCGGCGTGACGCGCGACTTCACCGCCGGCGGCGAGGTGACCACGGTCTTCGAGGCCTCCGAGCACTACCTCGAGGCCGGCACGCCGCTGGTGGTCCTCGCGGGCAAGGAGTACGGCTCCGGCTCGTCGCGCGACTGGGCGGCCAAGGGCACCTCGCTGCTCGGGGTGAAGGCCGTGATCGCGGAGTCCTACGAGCGGATCCACCGGTCGAACCTGATCGGCATGGGCGTCATCCCGCTGCAGTTCCCCGAGGGCGAGACCGCCGAGTCGCTGGGTCTCACCGGCGAGGAGGAGTTCTCGATCTCCGGGATCACCGAGCTGAACGAGGGGCGCACGCCGCGGACCGTCAAGGTCACGGCCGGCGACGTGGAGTTCGACGCGGTCGTCCGCATCGACACCCCCGGCGAGGCCAACTACTACCGCAACGGCGGCATCATGCAGTACGTCCTGCGGAACCTCCGGAAGGCCTGACCCGGATCCGCTCCCACCTGTGCCACCCTGCTGCCCATGAGGCGCAGCAGGGTGGCACAGGTCGTTCTCGGGATGGTTCTGCTGGGAGGTCTCGCCGGGTGCGGCGACGACGACCCGGAGGCGACGCCGGAGCAGGCCCCGACCGTGACCGTCACCGAGACGGTGACCCCCAGCCCGACGGCGAGCGCCACGCCGACGCCGTCGGCGACCGAGGAGCCGTCGCCGGTGGAGTCCGCGTCGCCCGTGGCGCCCGACGAGCTCCCGCGCACGTACGACGCCGCGACGGCGCTCTTCGACGCCTCCGGCCAGGAGCCCGCGTCGTACCGCCGGTTCGCGACCCCGGACGGCGAGATCTACTGCGTCCTGGACGACAAGGCGCTCCCCGCCGGCTGTGAGCTCGGCCAGACCGGCGGCGCGGAGGACCCGAAGGTGTGCGGCGAGGCGCTGACCACGAAGGTCGGCCGGATCGAGGTCCAGAACGGCCGCCCGACCCCGGTCTGCAACACCGACACCATCCGCGGCGACATGCCCGACGTCCTTGCTCCCGGCGAGGTCGCGCGCGCGGGAGACGTGCAGTGCCTGAACGCCGGCGCCGCGGGCGTCGTGTGCCTGCTGCTCTCCTCGAGCGAGGGGTTCGCCGTCCGCGCGGGGGAGTACGCGATCTTCAGCGCGGCCTGACCCCCTCCTTCCGGGCCGGTCGTCGCGTGTTCCTGGGTGAGCACCCGAGGAGGACCCGATGAGCACGCTGCACGACCGACTGGCCGAGCTCGCCGACGACGCGTCCCCGGCGCCCGGCGAGGCGCGGGACCCGGGCAACCTGTGGGACCGGGGGCGGCGCTACGGCAGGCGCCGCCGGGGTGCGGCCGCCGCGCTGGTGGTCGCCGTCCTGCTGGTGCTCGCCGCCGGCGCCGGCTCGTGGTGGCAGGTGCGCCCGGCCGGGATCGACCCGGCCGGGGGCCCGGCGTCGCTGCGGCTGCCCGAGCGGCTCTACACCCCCAGCGGGTGGACGCCCGGCACCGACGGGACCGGTCCGGTCGGACCGCTGGTCGCCGTCGTCGGGGCGGAGCGGTCGGGCTGGACCGGGTCGGGCTTCGGCCTCGCCGGGGTGACGGGCTCGGGGGAGTACGCCTTCCTCGACCTCCCCGGGTGGCGGGACGACGTCAGCCTCGACGGCGAGACGGTGGCGCTCAGCCCGGACGGCCGACGCCTGGCGTACTGGTACGCCGAGCCGGGCGAGGACGAGGACGTGGATGTCGCCTCGGGCGTCGCGGTCTACGACACCGTGACCGGGAAGACGGTGCGCCACGACGTGGAGGCACCGCTGGGTGTGACGCCCCAGAGTCTGGGGTGGAGCGGCGAGACCTTGTGGGTCCCGGTGTGGGAGCACGAGAACGCCCCGGACTTGGGGAGCTCGGTCAGCAGGTTCCACCACGTCCTGCGGTGGGACGTCGGGTCCGGTGAGGCCGTGGAGGACGGCCCACGGGCCCTCTTGAGCCTGGACGGCGCGACGACGTGGGGCGACCGCCTCGTCGTCCAGCGGGGTCGCACGGTGCGCAGCGTGACCGCGGACGGCGAAGTGACCAGCCTGGCCCGGCTCGTCGGCCGGACCGACGGGGGCGCGGTGGCGGTGAGCCCCGGGGGGACCCGGCTCGCGACGCTCGGCGACGCCGACCCCCGGGGCGAGTCGAGCGTCCGCCCCCAGCAGGTCGTGGTGGCGCCGGTGCCCGCCCGATCCGGCGCCGACGTGCGGCCGGCGCCGGTGGGCTCCGAGCCGGTCGACGCGATCGTCGGCTGGCGCGACGACGAGCACGTCGTGACGCTCCGCTACGCCTCGACCGGGGCGGTGTACGAGACCGTCGACGTCCGCACCGGGGAGCACCGGGAGCTGGTCCGACTGCCGGCCGAGAACGTCTCCCCGGGCACGCTCGTGGCCGCGGAGGCGCTCCGGGCGCCGCTCGTCGACGCGCCGTCGCCACCGGAGCGGCTCGACCCGCGCCTGGTCGCCGCAGGCGGGGTGGGACTCGCGCTGCTCGTCGGCGTGGTGGCACTGCGGCTCTGGAGGCGTCGTGTCCAGCCCTGACCCGGACCGGGCCGGCTTCGAGGAGTTCGTCACCGCCCGGCGCTCGGCGCTGCTGCGCACGGCGTACCTCCTGACCGGGCAGCACGCCGACGCCGAGGACCTCGTGCAGGTGACGCTGGTCAAGGCGGTGCCGCGGTGGCGGCGGATCGCCGACGACCCCGAGCCGTACGTGCGGCGGATCCTGGTCAACGAGAACGTCAGCCGGTGGCGCTCCCGGCGCTGGCGCGAGCAGTCGGCGGCGGTGCTGCCCGAGCAGGCGGCGTCCGGCCCCGACCTCGACCAGCGCGAGGCGCTGCGGGCCGCGCTCCAGCAGCTCTCGCCGCGGCAGCGGGCGGTGGTGGTGCTGCGCTACTACGACGACCTGACCGAGCGGGAGACCGCCGAGGCGCTCGGCATCGGCATCGGCACCGTGAAGTCGCACGCCCGCGACGCGCTGGCGCGGCTGCGCACCCTCGTCCCGGACGTGGTGGGCCTCGAGGAGGCGGGGCTGGCTACGGTGGAGCCATGATCGTGGCCTTCAGCATCAGCCCCTCGGCCGGCGACGAGACCGGGGGTGTCTCCGAGGCGGTGGCCGCCGCCGTCCGGGTCGTGCGCGAGTCCGGCCTGCCGCACGAGACCAACGCGATGTTCACCAACATCGAGGGCGAGTGGGACGAGGTGATGGCCGTGGTCAAGGGCGCCGTCGACGCGGTCGCGGCGGTCTCGCCGCGGGTCGGCCTGGTGCTCAAGGCCGACATCCGGCCGGGCTGGGACGGTCAGCTGACCGCCAAGGTCGAGCGGCTCGAACGCGCCCTCGAGGGCTGATGACCGAGCCTCCGCTGCCGCCGGGCCCGCCCCCGGCGTACCAGCCCTACCCCACGACGCCTCCTCCTCCCGCGACGACGCCCGCCCCGCGCCGCCGGCTGCCGCTCGTGCTGGCGGTCCTGGCGGCGGTGCTGGTGCTCCTCGGCGTGGTGCTGGTGCCGCTCGCCCTCGTCGGCGGCGCGGACGAGCCGGCCGACCTCAGCGAGGTCGTCGTCCACGAGGACCTGAGCAACGAGCACACCGAGGACGACGTCACCTACGAGACGGTGCCGCCGGCCGGCGGACGGCACGCCGACGTGTGGCTCGACTGCGGGACGTACGACGAGCCGGTGCGCGACGAGAACGCCGTCCACGACCTCGAGCACGGCACCGTCTGGATCACCTACCGGCCGGACCTCGACGACGACGACGTGGCGACCCTCGAGGACGCGCTGCCGCAGAACGGCATCCTCTCGCCGTACGACGACCTCCCCGCGCCGGTAGTGGTGACCGTGTGGGGCCGCCAGCTCCGGCTCGACGGCCCCGACGACCCGCGGCTCGCGCTCTTCGTGGAGGAGTACGCCGGCGGCGTGACCGCCCCGGAGCCGATGGCGTCGTGCGCGGGCGGCTCGCGGGATCCCGCCGGCACCGGCGGGACCGAGGTCTGACATCGGGACCTCGTCCCTGCTCGACCCCCGGTGGTCGAGCAGCGAGGAGCGTCAGCGACGAGCGATGTCGAGACTCCCGTAGCCCGAGAAGCCGCGGCGACTGGCGCTGCTCGACGCCCTTGGTAGGTCGCCGGGTCTCGACACCGGGACTTCGTCCCTGCTCGACCACCGGTGGTCGAGCAGCGAGGAGCGCCAGCGACGAGCGATGTCGAGACCCCCGCAGCCCGAGAAGCCGCGGCAACTGGCGCTGCTCGACGCCCTTGGTAGGTCGCTGGGTCTCGACATCGGGACTTCGTCCCTGCTCGACCTCCGGGGGTCTCGGCATCGGGACTTCGTCCCTGCTCGACCGCCGGGATCGAGCGCAGTGCCTAGCATCGGGGCATGGACTCGGAGACCAGACGCTTCCGCACCGGCGACCGCGACGTCGTCCTGGACATCACTCGCGAGTGCGCGGAGTTCGCTGCGTCCCGGGGCGACGGGCTGCTGCACGTCTTCGTCCCGCACGCGACCGCGGGGCTGGCGATCCTCGAGACCGGGTCCGGCAGCGACGACGACCTGATCGCCGCGCTGGGCGACCTGCTCCCCGCCGACGACCGCTGGCGGCACCGGCACGGCACCCCGGGACACGGCCGCTCGCACGTGATGCCCGCCCTCGTCCCGCCGTACGCCACGGTCCCGGTGCTGGGCGGACGGCTCGCGCTCGGCACCTGGCAGAGCATCTGCCTGGTCGACCTCAACGTCGACAACCACGACCGCGAGGTGCGGCTCAGCTTCCTGACCTCCGCTTGACCCGCATCGAACACCTGTTCGACATCGGCGTAGGCTGGCGGCATGTCCGTCGCCCGGCCCGGTTGGCCCGCCCAGGTGCGCCCTCCCGACGCGCCGGAGTGGGAGCGCACGGCGGAGGGCTGGCTCCTCGACGTCTGCCCGCCGGAGTACCGCTCCTACCCGCTGCTGCGCCGGCACCTGCTGGTGCTGGCGCGGTTCGCCGTCCTGCACGTCGAGGCCTGCCAGGCGACCACCCGCCGCGCCCTCAGCGAGGCGCGGGCGCAGTTGCGCGGGGTCGTCGACCCGGACGTCGTCGAGGCCGCGATCCAGGTCTGGTCGGCCGAGGACGCCCGGCTCTCCGGCGTACGCCGTGCGGTCGGGCTGGTCGAGGACGCGCTGCGCGGCCGTCGTTTCGCGGCGCGGCTGTGATACCGCCGGTACGGTGACGACCGCCCCCGTCGTCGACAGCCCAGGAGCGATCGGTGTCCTCGTGTTGCTCAGGCCCCGCGCCGACCCCCGCCGCCCGGCTCCCCGAGCTGCTGCTGGACGAGCCCGCGCCGGCCGCCGCGCCGCGTCCGCGCACCGTGCGGGCCGAGCCCTCCACCCGGGGCCAGGTGCTGGTGCCCGCCGGCGCGTTCTGGATGGGGGACACCCACGACGAGGCCTACGAGGGCGACGGCGAGGGCCCCGCGCGGCCGGTCGAGCTCGACGCGTTCCGCATCGACGTCACGGCCGTCACCAACCAGGCCTTCGCGGCCTTCGTGAAGGCGACCGGTCACGTCACCACCGCCGAGCGGGAGGGGTTCTCCGCGGTGTTCCACTCGGCGTACGTCGGTGACGGGACCGACGTCGTGGGGCAGCCCGAGGCGACGCCGTGGTGGCTGGCGGTCAGCGGCGCCAGCTGGCGGCACCCCGACGGCCCGGCCTCCGACGTGTCCCGGCGGCAGAACCACCCCGTCGTGCACGTCTCCCACGACGACGCCCTGGCCTACTGCGCGTGGGCCGGCAAGCGGCTCCCGACCGAGGCCGAGTGGGAGAAGGCGGCGCGCGGCGGGCTGGACCGCGCCCGGTTCGCCTGGGGCGACGAGCTGAGGCCGCGGGGGAGGTGGCCGGTCAACATCTTCACCGGCACCTTCCCGACCGAGAACACCGCCGAGAACGGCTATCCGACCACGGCGCCGGTCAAGGCCTTCCCGCCCAACGGCTACGGGCTCTTCCAGATGAGCGGCAACGCCTGGGAGTGGTGTGCCGACTGGTACGCCGCCGACACCTACGCCCGCTCCGCTCCGCTGAACCCGACCGGCCCGGCGACCGGGGTGACCCGGGTGATGCGCGGCGGCTCCTACCTGTGCCACGACTCCTACTGCCACCGCTACCGCGTCGCCGCACGGTCCTCCGCGCACCCCGACTCCACGTCGGGCAACCTCGGCTTCCGGTGCGCCAACGACGCGTGAGCGGCGCTCAGCGGGGGACGAAGGTCTCGGTGCCCGGGCAGCTGGACCCGGCGCAGTCGCGGTAGGCCCGATCCATCGCGCGCAGCATCCGCAGCGTCGCGGCGTACCGCGGCTGACGGGCGCGGTTCCGCAGCTCACCGGGGTCCCTGGCCCGGTCGAAGAGGACCTCCTTGCCCCGCTTGGTCCGGACGTAGGTCCACGCCCCGTACCGGATGCCGGAGTAGCTGGCGGTCCGCCCCCCGCGGAGCGGGTACGCCGCGATCGGGACGACCCGGTCGTAGCCGGTGCGCGAGCGCCAGTACGGCAGCATGTCGACGCCGTCGACGGTGCGGCCGGGCCGGGCGCCGGCGATCGCGGCGATGGTGACGGCGAGGTCGGGGTTCGTGGTCGGCGTGGCGACGGTGCGTCCCTGCGGGATCCCCGGGCCGCGGACGACCATGGGGATGCGCACCGAGCGGTCGAAGGGGACGAGCTTGCCGACCCGGTTGTGGTGGCCGACGAGGTAGCCGTTGTCGGAGGTGAAGATGATGTAGGTGTTCCGCAGCTGGCCGCTCCTGCGGAGCTTGGCCACGGCCGCGCCGACCGCGTCGTCCACGGACTGCAGGGACTCGATGCGCTGCTGGTGGGCCTCGCGGACCGCGGCGCGGAAGCGGCGCGGCGCCTTCTTGGACGCCCAGGGGCTGCCGCCGTCGGTCCACATCTCCGGGTCGCGGGGCAGGCCGAGGTGGCGGAAGGTGTTGCGGTCGCGGGTCGCCGGCATCGTGGTCTTCACCAGCGAGCCGGGCGGGTCGTCGGACTCGTGGCGGCCGCCGTGGTGCGGCGCCACGAAGTTGGTCCACAGGAACCACGGCTTGCGCGACCGGGCCCGGTCGCCGATGACCTCGGTGGTGTAGCCGTTGAGGACGTCGGAGTTGTGCGCGGGCTCGGTGACCACCCTCCCGTCGACGTTGTACCTGGTGTTGCGGAACCCGTAGGTGGACAGGTCGATCGACCCGCGCCAGCCCGTCCAGCCCGGCGGGACGTAGCGGCGGTCCCGCATGCCGTACCCGTTGAGGTACTTGCCGGAGAAGTACGTCTCGTAGCCGGCCCGGCGCAGCCAGACGGGAAGCGTGTCGTCGTCGCGGAAGGCCTCGAACCCGCCACCGGCGCCGCTGATCGTCACCGCCCCGTGGTTGTGGGCGTACTGACCGGTGAGCAGGCTCGCGCGGGCCGGCACGCAGATCGGCGTGGGCGCGGTGCCCTGGCTCAGCCGGACGCCCCGGTCGACGACGAGCCGGTTCAGCTTGGGCATGTGCGGCAGGTCGCCGACCGTCATGTCGTCGACGGTGAACATCAGGATGTTCGGCCTCGTCGTGGTCGCCCCGTCCGGCGGGACCGGCCGGTCCCCGCGGGCGCCGCTCGTGCCCGGCCCGGCCGCGCCGGTGCGGGAGCCGGGTACGTCGGCCTCGGGGCCGATCGGGCCGGCGTGCGCGAGACCGGTCACGGCGAGCGCGCCGGCGGCGGTCACGGCGACCGCGGCGCCGGCCTTCTTCGCGAAGCGGGAGGGGGTCACGGGGCTTTACTGTGGCGGTGCTCGGGCCGGCCCGCGCGGTCCGCACCCGGATGTGCCGCATCTCACAGTCGGGGCGCCCGGTGGAGCGGCCGCGGTCCCCGGGCCGGTGGCCCCTAGGCTGACCACCATGGGCAAGCAGGAAGACTTCGTACTCCGGGCACTCGAAGAGCGTGACGTTCGGTTCGTCCGGCTCTGGTTCACCGACGTGCTCGGGTTCTTGAAGTCCGTCGCGGTCGCGCCGGCCGAGCTCGAGGGCGCCTTCGCGGAGGGGATCGGGTTCGACGGCTCCGCGATCGAGGGGTTCGCCCGGGTCTACGAGGCCGACATGCTCGCCAAGCCGGACCCATCGACGTTCCAGATCCTGCCGTGGCGGGGCGAGGGCCCGTCCACCGCGCGGATGTTCTGCGACATCGTGATGCCCGACGGCTCCCCGTCGTACGCCGACCCGCGGCACGTCCTCAAGCGCACGCTGGGCAAGGCCGCCGACAAGGGGTTCACCTTCTACACCCACCCCGAGATCGAGTTCTACCTGTTCAAGGACGTCCCGCAGGCGGGCGTCGAGCCGGTCCCGGTCGACCGCAGCGGCTACTTCGACCACACCGCCCAGTCGATGGGCGCCGACTTCCGCCGCGAGGCGATCACCATGCTCGAGGCGATGGGCATCTCGGTGGAGTTCAGCCACCACGAGGGCGGCCCCGGCCAGCAGGAGATCGACCTGCGGTACGCCGACGCGCTGTCCACCGCCGACAACGTGATGACCTTCCGCACCGTCATCCGCGAGGTGGCGCTGAGCCAGGGCGTCTGGGCGACGTTCATGCCCAAGCCGTTCACCACCCACCCCGGGTCGGGCATGCACACCCACGTCTCGCTCTTCGAGGGCGACCAGAACGCCTTCTACGAGGCCGGCGCCGAGTACCAGCTCTCCCGGACCGGCCGGCAGTTCATCGCCGGCATCCTGCGGCACGCGCGCGAGATCAGCGTCGTGACCAACCAGTGGGTCAACAGCTACAAGCGGATGATGTTCGGCGGCGAGGCGCCGTCGTACATCTGCTGGGGCCACAACAACCGCTCGGCGATGGTCCGGGTGCCGATGTACAAGCCCAACAAGGGCCAGTCCACCCGCATCGAGCTGCGCACCATCGACGCCGCCTGCAACCCCTACCTCGCCTTCGCGGTGACGCTGGCCGCCGGGCTCAAGGGCATCGAGGAGGAGTACGAGCTGCCCCGCGAGGCCGAGGACGACGTCTGGTCGCTGACCGAGCGCGAGCGCACCGCGCTCGGCATCGAGCCGCTGCCGCGCAACCTCATCGACGCGATCAGCATCGCCGAGGACTCCGAGCTGCTCGCCGACTGCCTCGGCGAGCACGTCTTCGACTTCTTCCTGCGCAACAAGCGCGCGGAGTGGGACGAGTACCGCGGCCAGGTCTCCGCCTTCGAGCGCGACCGCATGCTCCCCGTGCTCTGAGGTTCGGCGAGGATCGAGCGAGGATCGGGTCGGGCATGAGCCGCACGCTGCTGGTGGTCCAGCACGAGGACGACTGCCCGCCCGCCCTGCTGGGCGGGTGGCTCACCGAGGCCGGCTGCGTGCTCGACGTGCGCCACCCGTACGCCGGGGAGGAGCTGCCCGGCCTGGCTGGGTACGACGGGCTGCTGGTGCTCGGCGGCCCGATGGGCGCGAACGACGACGACCGGCACGCCTGGCTGGGCCCGACCAAGGACCTCGCCCGCCGCGCGATCGCGGACCGCGTGCCGCTGCTCGGCATCTGCCTGGGGCACCAGCTGGTCGCGGCCGCGCTCGGGGGCACGGTCGCCCCCAACCCGCGCGGGCAGCAGCTGGGCCTGCTCGAGGTCGGCTGGACCGCCGAGGGCGCCGCCGACGAGCTGGTCGGGCCGCTGGCGCAGGCGCCCGCGGCGACCCGGGGCGTGCACTGGAACGACGACGTGGTCACCGTCCCGCCGCCCGGGTCGGTGCTGCTCGCCACCGCTCCCGGCGGCGAGGTCCAGGCGCTGCGGTTCGCGCCCCGCGCCTGGGGCGTGCAGCTGCACCCCGAGGTCGACACCGCCGTGCTGCGCCCGTGGGCCGCCTCCGACGAGGGCTCGCACGAGGCCGCCGGGATCGACCAGGCGGCGCTGCTGCTGGCCATCGACGAGGCGCGGGCCGAGCTGGACGCCGCGTGGCGCCCGCTCGCGGACTCCTTCGCCGCGGTCGTCGGCCGGGCGGCGGGGGAGGGCGGCCGGTGATCCGCGCGACCACCGGCAAGGCCCAGCTGGTGCGCCTGGGCTTCCAGGACCCCGAGGGCGCGCTGGCCGCGCTGGCGGAGCTGGGCCCGATCTGCGAGGAGCTGCTCGCGCTGCTGGCCCGCACCGCCGACCCCGACCTGGCGCTCGCCGGCCTGGTGCGGCTCTGCGAGCAGGTCGAGGACCCGGCCCGCCTCCTCGACGAACTGGCCGAGGACGAGGGCACCGCGATGCGGCTGCTGTGCGTGCTCGGCGCCAGCACCGCCCTCGCCGACCACTTGGCCCGGCACCCCGAGCACTGGACCGAGCTCACCGACCCGACCCTGGGCTCGACCCGGCCCCCGGCGTACGCCCTGCGCGAGGACCTGCTCCGCGCCGTGGGCGCTGACCCGGCCGACCCCGCGCCGGTCGCCACCGTGCCGGACGCGCAGGCGGTCGACGCGCTGCGGGTGGAGTACCGCCGGCTGCTGCTGCGGCTCGCCGCCCGCGACCTCGCCCACGACCTCGGCGTCGACGACGCCGCGGCCGAGCTGTCCGACCTCGCGGCCGGCACGCTCGACGCGGCGCTCGCCGTCGCCCGGCAGCGGGTGGGGGAGAAGTCGTCACTGGTACGGCTCGCGGTGGTCGCGATGGGCAAGTGCGGCGGCCACGAGCTCAACTACGTCTCCGACGTCGACGTGGTCTTCGTCCACGAGCCGGTCGAGGGCGCGCCCGACGACGCCGCCACCAAGGCCGCCTCGCAGCTGGCCAGCCAGCTGATGCAGGTGTGCGGCGACCAGACCGGGGAGGGCACGATCTGGCCGGTCGACGCGGCGCTGCGCCCGGAGGGCCGGTCCGGTCCGCTCACCCGCACGCTCGCCAGCCACCGCGGCTACTACGAGCGGTGGGCGAAGACCTGGGAGTTCCAGGCGCTGCTCAAGGCCCGCCCGGTGGCCGGCGACCGCGCCCTCGGGCAGGCGTACGTCGAGATGGTGGCGCCGATGGTGTGGACCGCGGCCGAGCGGGACGGCTTCGTCGAGGACACCCAGGCGATGCGCCGCCGGGTCGTCGAGCACATCCCGGCGCGGGAGGCCGAGCGACAGCTCAAGCTCGGCTCCGGCGGGCTGCGCGACGTCGAGTTCGCCGTCCAGCTGCTCCAGCTCGTGCACGGCCGCGGCGACGAGCGGATCCGTACGCCGACGACGCTGAGCGCGCTCGCCGAGCTCACCCGGGGCGGGTACGTCGGCCGGGAGGACGGCGAGGCGCTGCACGAGGCGTACGCGTTCCTGCGCACCCTCGAGCACCGCATCCAGCTCTACCAGCTGCGCCGTACCCACGTCGTCCCCGAGGACGAGGACGCGCTGCGTCGTCTGGGCCGCTCGATGGGCTACTTCAAGAAGCCGATCGAGGTGCTCGCCGGCACCTGGGCCCACCACCGCCGCGAGGTGCGGCGGCTGCACGAGAAGCTCTTCTACCGGCCGCTGCTCTCCGCGGTCGCGGCGATCCCCGGGCAGGACGTACGGCTCTCGCCGGAGGCGGCCGTCACGCGCCTGGCCGCGCTGGGCTACCTCGACCCGCAGGCGGCGCTGCGCCACCTGGAGGCGCTGACCAGCGGGGTCTCGCGGCGCGCGAGCATCCAGCGCGCGCTGCTGCCCGCGATGCTGCAGTGGTTCGCGGAGGGGCCGAACCCCGACGCGGGGCTGTTCGGGTTCCGGCGGATCAGCGAGGCGCTGGGCGACACGCCCTGGTACCTCTCCACCCTGCGCGACGAGGGCGAGGTCGCGACCCGGCTGGCGCACCTGCTGGCCACCTCCCGCTACGCGACCCGGCTGCTCGAGCGCGAGCCCCAGGGCGTGCGGATGCTCGGCCAGGACCTCGCGCCGCTCGGGGCCGCGCCGCTCGCCGAGGAGATGACCGCCTCGGCGGCGCGGCAGGACGACCCCGAGAAGGCGGTCCGCGCGGTCCGCGGCGTACGCCGGCGCGAGCTGTTCCGGATCGCCAGCGGCGACCTGCTCGGGCTCACCGACGTCGCGGACGTCGGCGCGGGCCTGTCCCGGCTCACCGACGCGACCCTGGAGGCGACCCTCGGCGTGGTCGGCGCCGCCGTGCGCGCCCAGCGCTCGCTCGACGAGGCGCCGACCCGGATCGCCGTCGTCGCGATGGGCCGGTACGGCGGCTTCGAGCTGTCCTACGGCAGCGACGCGGACGTGCTCTTCGTGCACGACCCGGTCGAGGGGGCCGACCCGCAGCAGGCCGCGTCGTACGCCACGGCGGTGGCCAACGAGCTGCGCCGGCTGCTCGCGCTGCCGGGGGCCGACCCGCCGCTCGAGGTCGACGCCGACCTGCGGCCCGAGGGCAAGCAGGGGCCGCTGGTGCGCACGCTCGCGTCGTACGAGGCGTACTACGCGAAGTGGTCGAAGGTGTGGGAGGCGCAGGCGCTGCTGCGCGCGGACGCGGTGGTGGGCGACCCCGACCTGCGTCGCCGGTTCGAGGAGCTGATCGACCCGCTGCGCTACCCGGCCGAGGGGATCTCGCCCGACGACGTCTTCGAGGTGCGCCGGATCAAGGCGCGGGTCGACGAGGAGCGGCTGCCGCGCGGCGCCGACCGGGCCAGCCACCTCAAGCTCGGCCGGGGTGGCCTCGCCGACATCGAGTGGACGGTCCAGCTGCTCCAGATGCGGTTCGCCGGGCAGGTGCCGGACCTGCGCACCCCGCAGACGATGCCCGCGCTCGCCGCGGCCCGGGAGGCGGGGCTGATCGCGGAGGACGACGCGACGCTGCTGCAGCAGGCCTGGCGCCGGGTCAGCCGGATGCGCAACGCGGTCACGCTGGTGCGCGGCCAGCCGAGCGACCAGCTCCCGCGCGACCCGCGCGAGCGCGCCGCCGTGGCCAGCATCCTGGGCTACCCGCCCGGCGCCTCGGAGGCGATGGTCAACGACCACCTGCGCGCCACCCGCCTGGCCCGCGCCGTCGTCGACCGGGTCTTCTGGGAGGACTGAGCGGGGGAGGCCCTTGTAGCGTCGCGGCATGACCACGACCGCCGCGAAGGCCACCCGTCTGCTCGAGCTGCACCGCGCGCCGGAGCTGCTGACCGTCGTCAACGTGTGGGACGTGGTCAGCGCGACGGTGGTCGCCGACGTACCCGGCACGACCGCGCTCGCCACCGCCAGCCACTCGATCTCCGCGTCCTACGGCTACCCCGACGGCGAGCAGATCCCGCGCGACCTGATGGTCGAGGCCGCCGGCCGGATCGCCGCCGCCACCGACCTCCCGGTGACCGCCGACCTCGAGGGCGGGTACGGCGACCCTGCCGAGACCGTCCGGCGCGCGATCGGCGCCGGCCTCGTCGGCGCCAACATCGAGGACCAGATGCGCCCGCTGGCCGAGGCCGCCGCGAACGTCGAGGCGATGATGGCCGCGGCCGCCGCCGAGGGCGTGCCCGACTTCGTGCTCAACGCCCGCACCGACGCCTACGTCTTGGCCGGCGACCGCGACCCGGCCGAGGTGCTGGCCGACGCGGTGGAGCGCTGCCGGGCCTACCTCGACGCCGGCGCCCCCGTCGTCTTCGTCCCCGCCCGCCTCGACGAGGAGCAGGTGACCACCCTCGTCGACGCCCTCGGCCCGCAGCGGCTGACCCTGATCGGCATCCCCGGCACCCCTCCGCTGTCCCGCCTCGAGGAGCTCGGCGTCGCCCGCGTCTCCTACGGCCCGATGCCCCAGAACGTCGCCCTCACCGCCCTCCAGGAGCTCGTCGAGGAGGTCCACCGCGGGGGCGGCGTCCCCGCCACCATGCGCATGCTCAACTGACCCGACCTGTGGAGAACCTCGCCGAGTCGGCGCACATGTGCGCCGACTCGGCGAGGTCGTCCACAGGTGGGAGGATCGGCGCGATGAGCGAGCGCATGGACCCGGTCGTGCTGGTGGCACGTGCGGTCCTGCTCGCCTCGGTCACGGTCTTCCTCGGGGTCGCGGGCCACGTCACGGCCGACGGGCTGCTGCCCGGGCCGGTCGCGCTGGGGATGCTGGTGGTGGTGGCGGTCGTCGCGGCGGCGGCGTTCCTGAGCCGTCCCGCGACCGCGCTGCGGCTGGTGACCCTGCTGGTCGGCGGCCAGGCACTGGTGCACACCGTGCTGTCCGCGGGCGGGGGCCACGTCGGCGACCCGGTCCGCGCGGCGACGGCGCCCGTGCCGCACGGCCCCGCGACGCTGCCGACCGTCGACGGCCGCCGGGTCGGCTCGCTCCAGGACGCCTGGGCCTCCGGTGCCGACCACGCCGCGGCGCCCCGGCTGCCGCTGAGCCACCTCGTCCCGACCGCCGAGCACGCGCCGATGATGCTGGCCCACGCGCTGGTCGCCGTCCTGGTGGGGCTCTGGCTGGCCGTGGGGGAGCGGGCGCTCTTCACGCTGCTCGCGCTCGCCGCCGCCGTCGTGCTGCGGCCGCTCGGCGTCCTCGGCGCGCTGGCCCGCGCCGGCGTCCCCGTCGTACGCCGTCCCGCGGCGCGGCGGCCCGTCGCTCCCGTCCCGCCCCGTCCGCTGCTCCTCGCGCGCTGCGTCGTACGCCGCGGCCCGCCGCTCCTCACGGCCTGACCAGCTCCCCACCGCGACCGGCACCGCCGGGTCGCGGTCCCGTCGCGTGCGCCCGCACGCCGTCCCCGTGAGGACCCCATGTCCGTCCTGACCGACCCTGCACCCGCCCGCCCGCGTCCCCGCAGCCGCGGCCTGTTCCGCGCCGTGTGGCGCTGGCACTTCTTCGCCTCGTTCCTCGTGGTGCCGGTGCTCCTGGTACTCGCCGTCACCGGCCTGATCTACCTGTTCCGCTTCCAGCTCGAGCCGCTGCTGCACCCCGACCTGATGCAGGTCGACGTGCCCACGGCCGGCGCCGTGCAGCAGCCGTACTCGGCCCAGCTCGCGGCCGTGCGCCAGACCTACCCCGACCTCACGGTGGTCTCGATGGCCGAGCCGCGCGAGGAGGGCCGCGCGACGGTCTTCTCGGTCACCGACGCCGAGGGCTCGGCCCGCGACGTCTTCGTCGACCCCTACGGCCCCGAGGTCCTCGGGTCGATGGACCCGGACTCCACGCTCTCCGGCACCGCGGTCCGGCTGCACGCCGACCTGATGGGCGGCATCGTGGGCGACCGGGTCGTCGAGGTCGCCGTCTGCTGGGCGATCGTGATGGCACTCAGCGGCTACTACCTCTTCGTCCGCGGCGGGCGGGCGCGTCGCCGGCTGCGGCGGGCGGGTCGCCCGGGCGCCCGGCTGCGCTCGCGGCACGGCGTCGTCGGGTCCGTGGTCGGCGTCGGGCTGCTGTTCCTGCTGGTCTCGGGCCTGCCCTGGACCGGCGTCTGGGGCGAGAAGGTGCAGGAGCTCGCCACCGCACGCGGGTCCTCGATGTGGAGCACCGACCACGGTGCGGTCTCCGACCCGGCCTCGACGCTCGACGAGTCGCTGCCGCACAGCCACTCCGTCGACCTGCCCTGGGCCCAGCAGCAGAGCGAGGTGCCGACGTCCGACCCCGAGGGCCACGAGGGCAGCGTCGCCAACCTGGACACGGCGATCGCGGTCGCGGACGGCGAGGGGCTCCGGCACCCGATGACCGTCGCGCTGCCGGGCGACGCGGGCGGCGTCTACTCCGTGATCGGCTACGCCTTCGACGCTCCCTCCGACGAGCGCACCGTCCACGTCGACCGGTACGGCGGCGAGGTGGTCTCGACGTACGGCTTCGAGGACTACCCGGCGCTGGCGAAGGTCGTCGCGCACGGCATCGGGCTGCACGAGGGCCGCAGCCTCGGGCTGTGGTCGTTCTGGGGGACCGCGCTGATGTGCGTGCTGGTGGTGTTCATGTGCGTGACCGGTCCGCTGATGTGGTGGCGGCGCCGGCCCCGGGGCTCCGGGTCGATCGGCGCGCCCCGCGGGGCGATGCCGTTGCGCGCGACGCCGCTGCTGCTGCTCGGCCTGGTCGCCCTCGGCGTGTTCCTGCCGCTGTTCGGGCTCTCGCTGCTGGTGGTGCTGCTGCTCGACCAGGTCGTGCTCCGGCGGGTGCCGGCGCTCGGGGCGTGGTTCGACTCCACGCCGGTGCGCAGCAGGCGGACCTGACGCGGTTCAGGAGGTCGCCCGGACGTGGGCGCGCTGGCCCTGCCGCCCGATCAGGCTGAGGAACTCCACGGGCCCGGCCGACGTCGCGCCGAACCAGTGCGGCGTCCGGGTGTCGAACTCCACCGCCTCCCCGGCACCGAGGAGGAGGTCGCTCCCGCCGAGGACGAGTCGCAGCGTGCCGTTGAGCACGTAGGCCCAGTCGTGCCCTTCGTGCGTCCGCAGGTCGGGGACGGTGTCGTCGCGGCCGGCGGGCAGGACGAACTTGTAGGCCTGGATGCCTCCGGGACGGCGGGTCAGGGGGATGACGGTGGACCCGTCGCCGTACGTGATCGGGCGCAGGTCGACCCGAGGGTCGCCGGTGGCCGGGGCGTCGACGAGCGCGTCGAGGCTGACGCCGTGGGCGCGCGCCAGGGGGAGCAGCTGCTCCAGGGTGGGGCGGCGCAGACCCGCCTCCAGCCGGGACAGCGTGCTGACGGAGATGCCGGTGCCCGCCGCGAGGTCGGCGAGGGTCAGGCCGCGGCGCAGCCGCAGCTGCTTGAGCCGCGGGCCGACCGCGTCGAGGGCACGGGCCAGGGCGTCGTCCATGGCGCCACTTTGCCATTCGGCAACAAGCTTTGCGCTTCGCCGCTCGGCCGCACACGCTGTGCCCATGGACAAGGACTTCTGGGAGGCCCACTGGGACGAGGTGGGCGCACGCGCCCACGGGCGGGCGGCGGTCGCGAGCCCGTACCTGTCCGCCGAGATCGGCGACCTGGAGCCCGGTACGGCGCTGGACGCGGGGTGCGGCGAGGGTGCCGAGGCGGTCTGGCTCGCGGAGCACGGCTGGGCCGTCACCGCCGTGGACATCTCCGCCCGGGTGCTCGCGCGCGCCGCCGAGGCCGCCGCGAGCGTCGGCGGGCCCGGGCGGGTGCGATTCGTGGAGGCGGACCTGGGCACCTGGGAGCCCGCGACCCGCTTCGACCTGGTCACCACGCACTACGCCCACCCTGCGATGCCCCAGCTGGCCTTCTACGAGCGCATCGCCCAGTGGGTCGCCCCCGGCGGGACGCTGCTCGTCGTCGGGCACCTGCGGACCGGGGAGACCGGCGCCGCACACGCACACGGGCACGGCCACGGACAGGGGGCGGAGGATGGGTCCCCGCCGCTCGAGGCCACGGTCACCGCGGCCGCCGTGACCGCGACGCTGGACCCCGCCGCCTGGGACGTCGTCACCGCGGCCGAGACGACCCGGTCCCTCGCGGACGGGGCGGGCGAGGTCGTCGAGCTCCACGACGTCGTCGTCCGGACCAGGCGCCGCTCCTGAGCGACCTCCTCGACGGCGGGTTCTTGCGGGTTCCTTGAGCATTCGCTGCCTAGTGCCTTGAACTTCGCGCGTCAGGATCCAGTGTCGCCGCGCACCAGCACCAGCGCCGGCTCGGGCGACCTCGGGCAGGAGGGTCGAGCGTGAGCGTGTTCGACCCGCAGCCCTTGGCGAAGCTGGCCGCCGACATGCAGGACCCCCGGTTCGCCCGCACCTTCGCCGAGAAGTACCGCAGCCTGCTCGAGCACCGCGTCACGCGGATCATCGCCGCGCTGCGCGACTCGGACCTGATCGAGGCGATGGACGCCGTGCTGAGCCTCAAGGTGGCCTCGACCAGCGTCGGGACCAGCGAGCTCGCCGAGCTCGCCTTGATGATCGAGCGGGAGGTGCGCGCCCAGGACGCCGCGGCCGCCCGGACGCGCGCGTCCCTGCTGCCGGACGCGGCGCGCCGCGCCGACGCCGCGCTCACCGCCCACCTGTCCCGGTAGGGCGACGACGACCCTCAGCCCGAGGGGTGGCCCTCGGGGGACTCCATCCGGTAGCCGACCCCGCGGACGGTGCGGACGTACTTCGCGGCCTTGTTCTCGCCGAGCTTGCGGCGCAGGTTGGCGACGTGGACCTCCACCAGGTGGGTGTCGCTGGCCCACTCGGTGCCCCAGACCGACCGCAGCAGCGTCTCGCGGCTCCACACCCGCGCCGGGCTGCGCATCATCTCGGTGAGCAGGTCGAACTCGGTGCGGGTCAGGGACAGCTCCTGGCTGTCCTTGAACGCGCGGCGCCCGTCGACGTCGACGCGCAGGACGCCGTGCTGCAGGACCTCGTGGGACGACGGGGACGAGGGCGGGGACGAGGGCGGGACCGGTGCGTCGGCGGGCCCGTCGGCCAGGCGCCGGGGCCGCCGGAACATCGCGTTCACCCGGGCCTTCAGCTCGTGGGCGTCGAAGGGCTTGGCGATGAAGTCGTCGGCCCCGGTCTCGAGGCCGATCAGGCGGTCGATCGGGTCGTTCCGGGCGGTGATCATCACGACGTAGGCGTCGGTGATGGCGCGCAGGCGGCGGCAGGTCTCGATCCCGTCCATGCCGGGCAGCCCGAGGTCGAGGGTGATCAGGTCGGGATCGTCGAGGGCGACCGCCTCGAGGGCGGCTGCGCCGGAGTCGACCGCGGTGACGAGGAAGCCCTGGGTCGCCAGGGTGTACTCGATCAGCGCGCGGATGTCGTCGTCATCCTCGACGACGAGTGCTCGTCTCTCCGTGCCGGACCCGATGGACATTGCCCTGATGGTGCCAGACGGCCGACGGAATGCTCGTCCGGCTCGCGCAGGGCCCTGGAATGCAGCCCGCCCCCGGGGCTCGAGCTGCGTGAGTCCGAGACGGGGGCGGGTGACGAGGTGCCCCCGGGAGATACCCGCGCCGCGGCGCCGGAAACCTGTGAACGCAGATTCCGTTCGCAGATCCGGGCGCCCGTCTGGTCCACCCGGTGGGAGTGGCCGGATCGGCGTAGCGTCGGAAACCCCGTCCCGGTCCGACGGGTCGGGCCGGCCTGCCCCCGGGCCCGTGGCCCGGCCCGTCGCCGGCAGGGTCCTCACCCTTGTGGGCGGTGGCGTGGCATGCCCCGCCGGGTACCGTGCGCGAGTGACCACCCCGATCTCCGTCGGGACGGCTCCGGCGCACCACCCCGCGTCGTCCGCGTCCCGCTCCGCAGCGCGCCACCACCTCGATCAGGTCGTCGTCGCGTCGGTCCCCGCCAGCCACGTCTACGTGCGGCACCTGGCACCCGAGCACGGGCCGGGACCGGTCCGCCTGCCCGACCCCGATCCCGACCACCCGTCGCGGTCGACGACCCAGCGCTGGTGGCCGCCGGTGATGCTCGACCCGGCGTGGGCGGCGAAGGCGGACTTCGACGTCTTCCACCTCCAGTTCGGCTTCGACGCCTGCTCCCCGGCGCAGCTGGCGGAGCTGGTCGGCGTGCTGCGCGACCGGGGGAAGCCGCTCGTGCAGACGGTCCACGACCTGCGCAACCCGCACCACCCCACGCGCGACCTGCACGACGAGCAGCTCGCCGTCCTGCTGGCCGGCGCGGACGCCGTGCTGACCCTGACACCCGGCGCCGCTGCCGAGATCCGCGAGCGCTGGGGTCGCGAGGCCCTCGTGCTGCCGCACCCGCACGTCGTCGACCTGGACACGATGGCCGCCGCACCCGCTCGGCGCGCGCGCCGGGCCGGGCAGCCGTTCCGCGTCGGGCTGCACGTCAAGAGCCTGCGCGCCTCGATGGACCCGCTGGCGATCCTGCCGACCCTCGTCGAGACCGTCGCCGCGCTGCCGGACGCCGTGCTGCGGGTCGACGCCCACCGCGACGTCCTGGACGCCGACGGCGCCCGGCGCGACGAGGCGCTCGCGACGTACCTGCGCCGCGAGGCCGACGCCGGCCGGCTGGAGCTGGACGTGCACGACTACTTCTCCGACGCCGAGCTGTGGGACTACCTCGCCTCGCTGGACGTCTCGGTGCTGCCCTACCGCTTCGGCACCCACTCGGGCTGGCTGGAGGCGTGCCGCGACCTCGGCACCACCGTGGTGGCGCCGTCGTGCGGCTACTACGCCGAGCAGGGCCCGGTGCTGGGCTACGTCCTCGACGAGGAGCGGTACGACGCGGCCTCGCTCGCCGCGGCCATCACCGAGGCGCACGAGCAGCGACCGCAGCTGGGGGCAGCGGTCGAGGAACGCCGCGCGCAGCGGGCGTACGTCGCGCGCGCCCACGACGAGCTCTACCGCACGCTCCTCGACGCCGTCCGGCCGCGGACGGGATCGTGAGCGTGGAGCGCCGCCTGCGCATCTGCCTGGTCGCCTCGAGCCGCTACCCCATCCGGGAGCCGTTCGCCGGCGGGCTGGAGTCCCTCACCCATGCCCTGGCGACCGAGCTGGGCAGGCGTGGCCACCGGGTGACCCTCTTCGCCGCTCCCGGGTCGGACCCGGCCCTCGACGTCGAGGAGCTCCCCGTGCCGGCGTTCCACCCCAGCCCGGCGGCCCGGCGCGACGTCAACGCCCCCTCGGAGCGGTGGATGGCCGAGCACCACGCCTACCTGGGGTTGATGCTCGGGCTCGCGCGCGACGGGCACGAGCGGTACGACGTCGTCCACAACAACAGCCTCCACCACCTGCCGGTGGCGATGGCGCCCGCGCTGCGCGCGCCGATCCTCACCACGCTGCACACCCCGCCGGTGCCGTGGCTGGAGTCGGCCGTGCTGCTGTCCCCGGGGTCGTCGGTCTTCGCCGCGGTCAGCCGCAGCATGTCGGCCGCCTGGGACCACGCGGTGCCGAGCACCCCCGTCCTCAACGGCGTCGACGTCGCGCGCTGGCGTCCCGGGCCGGGCGGCGGGCCCGCGGTCTGGTCCGGTCGGATCGTGCGGGAGAAGGCGCCCCACGAGGCGATCGACGCGGCCCGGCTCGCCGGCGTACCCCTCGTGCTGGCGGGGCCGGTCGCCGACGAGGCCTACTTCGCGGCCGAGATCGGGCCCCGGCTCGGCCCCGACGTCGTGCACGTGGGGCACCTCGACCACCGTGCGCTGCGCCGGCTGCTCGGGCGTGCCTCGGTCGCGCTGGTGACCCCGGCGTGGGACGAGCCGTACGGCCTGGTCGCCGCCGAGGCGATGGCGTGCGGCACCCCGGTCGCGGCGTACGACCGCGGGGCGCTGCCCGAGATCCTCGGCGAGGGCACGGGCGCCCTGGCCGCGGCGGGCGACGTCCCCGACCTGGCGCGGGCGATCCTGGAGGCCCAGCGGTGCGACCGCGCGCTGGTGCGCCGGCACGCGGAGCGGCACTGCTCGCTCTCCCGGATGGTCGACGACTACGAGCGGCTCTACCTCGCGCTGGTCGACCAGGACGTGGCCGCGTGATCGGCTACTACGTCCACCACCACGGCAGCGGCCACCTGCACCGGTCGACGGCGCTCGCCCACGCGCTGGTCGCGGCGGGGGAGGAGGTCACCGGCCTGTCCTCGCTGCCCCGGCCCGCCGACTGGCCGGGCTCCTGGGTCGACCTGCCGCGCGACGACGAGGGCGGCCCGCCGGTCGCCGAGACCGCCGGCGGACGGCTGCACTGGGCGCCGCTGGGCGACGAGGGCCTCCGCGCCCGGACGGCGGCGGTCTCGTCGTGGATCGGCGCGGCCGCGCCGCGCTGCGTGGTCGTCGACGTCTCGGTCGAGGTCTGCCTGCTCGTCCGGCTGCACGGCGTCCCGGTCGTGAGCGTGGTGCTGCCCGGCAGCCGCGGCGACGCCGCGCACCTGCTCGGGCTCGAGGCCGCCGACGCGCTGGTCTCGATGTGGCCGCCGGAGGCGCACGGCATGCTGCGCGACGTCCCGGACGGCGTCCGCGCGCGGCTCCGGCCGCTCGGCGCGCTCAGCCGCTTCCCGGTGGCGGAGCCCGGCTCGCGGCGTCCCGGACCGCGCCGGGTGCTGGTGCTCTCCGGCACCGGTGGGGGCGACCTCGACCTGGCGAGGCTGCGCCGGGCCCAGGCCGAGACCCCCGACTGGGAGTGGACCGTGCTGAGCCGCACGCACGGCACCTGGGTCGACGACCCCGCCCCGCTGCTCGCCGACGCCGACGTCGTCGTCACCCACGCCGGCCAGAACGCGCTGGCCGAGGTCGCCTCGGCGCGGACGCCCGCGGTCGTCGTACCCCAGGACCGGCCGCACGAGGAGCAGCGCACGACCGCCTCCGTCCTCGGCGCCGGCGGGTGGCCGGTGCTCGTGGAGCAGACCTTCCCCGCGGACGGGTGGGCCGCGCGCCTGGACGCCGCGGCGCGCCTCGACGGCGGCGCCTGGTCCCGCTGGTGCGACGGGGAGGCGGCGGGCCGGTTCGTCGCCGTCGTCCAGGAGACCGCGGGCCGCTGGCGGGTGGCGTCGTGAGCCCCCGGGTCGCGGTCGTCACCATCGCCCACGGTCGGCACGCGCACCTGGCCGCGCAGCACCGCTCGCTCGCCGCGGGCGACCGGCGGCCCGACGACTACGTCGTCGTCGCGATGGACGATCCCGGGATCCGCTCCTGCTGCGTCGAGGACCTGCGGTCCCGGGTCGTCCGGGTCCCCACCGACCCCCGCGGCCTCCCGCTGGCCCGCGCCCGCAACCGCGGCGTGCGCGCGGCCCTGGACGCCGGCGCCGACGTCGTCGTCTGCCTCGACGTCGACTGCCTCGCCGGGCCCGGCCTGGTCGCGTCGTACGCCGAGCGGGTCGACGCCCGGCCCACCACGGTCTGGCAGGGGCCGGTCACCTACCTGCAGCCCCACGACGGGGACGGCTACCCCCTCGACCGGCTCGGCGAGCTCGACGACCCGCACCCGGCGCGACCCGCCCCCGTGCCGGGCGAGGTGGAGCTGGATGCGGCGCCCGAGCTGTTCTGGTCGCTGTCCTTCGCGCTCTCCCGCACCGCGTGGGAGCGGTCCGGCGGCTTCTGCCCGGAGTACGTCGGGTACGGCGCGGAGGACACCGACTTCGGTCGCACCCTGGTCGCCCGCGGCCTGACCCTCGCGTGGGACGGCGCGGCGCGCGCCTACCACCAGCACCACGCCGTCTCGCGGCCCCCGGTCGAGCACCTCGACGACATCCTGCGCAACGCGGCCACCTACCACCGGCGTTGGGGGGAGTGGCCGATGACCGGCTGGCTCGAGGAGTTCGAGCGGCTGGGCATCGCGGCGCGCCGCGGCGAGCGCTGGGTGCGCACCGCCACCGCCTGATCCCGCCTGATCCCGGCTGATCCCGGCCGTCGCCGGTTCGACCGGGCGGCCCGGGGGTACACGAGGGTCGCCCCCGACGTGCGACCAAGGAGTCCCGATGCCGACCACCTCGACCGACGCGATCGTCCTGCTCAAGGAGGACCACAAGAAGATCCTCAAGACCTTCAAGGACTTCGAGAACGCCGGTGAGAAGGCGTACGTCGAGAAGGGCCGCCTCGTCGACCGGATGATCGAGCTGCTCACGGTGCACACCTACATCGAGAACGAGGTGATGTACCCGCGGGTCCGCGAGCTGCTGCCCGAGCTCGAGGACGACGTGCTGGAGTCCTACGAGGAGCACCACGTCGCCGACGTGCTGGTCCTCGAGCTCGCCGGCATGAAGCCCGAGCAGGAGCGCTTCACCCCCAAGACCACCGTCCTCATCGAGAACGTGCGCCACCACATCGAGGAGGAGGAGGAGGAGTGGTTCCCGCAGGTGCGGGAGGGCCTGTCGCGGAAGGTCCTGCAGGACATCGGCGCCGAGATGGAGGAGGCCCGCAAGAAGGCCCCCACCCGCCCGTCCCAGCCCAGCGCGCTGAAGAAGACGGTGGACGCCGTCATCAAGTGACGCCGGGGGGTCCCTCTCCGAGGACCTCCATCACGACCATCGCCGCGGGTCCGTCGTGCCCGTCGTCCGTGATGTGGGTCACGGTCGTGCGCACCCGCAGGGGGCGACCGCGCCGGTCCACGGCGTCGACGAGCACCGGGGCCGGATCCCGGCGCGCGGCCAGCTGGGACCGGATCGGCTCGCGGAGCTGCTCGAGGGGCAGGCCGATGTCGAGGGTCATCAGGTGCTGCCCGAGCGCCTCGTCGGTGCGCACGCCCCACAGCTCCTCGGACCGGGAGTTCCAGGCGAGGATCCGCAGGTCGGCGTCGACCACGACGACCCCGGACGTCATGCTCCCGAGCACCGACATCATGAAGACGTTGAGCCGGTCGATCTCGCCCTGCCGCTCACGGAGGGTCTCGTTGATGAGGTGGAGCTCGTCGTTCATCGACTGGAGCTCCTCGTTCATCGTCTCGAGCTCCTCGTTGGTGCTCTGGAGCTCCTCGTTGGTGGTCTCGAGCTCCTCGACCGTGCTCTGCAGCTCCTCGTTGGTGGTCTCGAGCTCTTCGTTGGTGCTCTGCAGCTCCTCGTACGCCGCCTCGAGCTGATGGTTGGCCTGGAGCAGCTCGATCTGCAGCTGTCGCGTCTGCGTGACGTCGTGGAAGAGCACCGTCGAGCCCAGGGCCCTCCCGGCCTCGTTGAACAGCGGGACGAGCTGGACGTCGAGCACCACCGCGTCGTCGCCCCCGCGCAGCATCTCGACCTCGCGCACCCAGGTCGTCCGGCGCGCCGCGACGGCATCGTCGAGGTGCCCCCGCAGCTCGACCGGGCGGTAGGACAGCTCCAGGTCCTGGACCAGCCGGCCGAGGTCGCGCAGGGAGAGCCCGAAGAGGTGCATCGCCCGGTTGTTGGCGAGCGCGAGGCGGCCCTCGTGGTCCAGCACGACCTGCGCCGCGGCCGAGGACATCAGCGCGGCCTCGCGCAGCCGGGTGAGCCCGCGCTCGTGCTCACCCGCGGTGTCCGGACCCTGCCGATTTCCCCCCAGCCGGCGATCGCGCCCGTCGGTGGCGACCTTGCTGAAGAACCTCCGCCGCAGCTCCACGGGCTGGAAGTACGTCGGCTGGCTCAGCAGCATCTCCGCCTTGCCCAGGAACAGCACGCCGTCGGGGCGCAGCGCGAAGTGCATCCGGCCGAGGATGTGCGCCTGGGTCTCGGCGTTGAGGTACATCAGCGTGTTGCGGCAGGTGAGCACGTCGACGTGGGAGATCGGGGCGTCCTGCACGAGGTCGTTGCGCCCGAAGATGACCGAGCGCCGCAGCTCCTTGCGCAGCACGAACCTGGTGCCGGAGGACTCGAAGTAGCGCTCGCGCAGCTCCGGTGGGACGGCCCGGAGGTCACGCTCGGCGTACGTCGCGAGCCGCGCCTGGGCGAGCGCCTCCTCGTCGACGTCGGTGGCGTAGATCTTGACGCGCTGCCGGAACCCCTCCAGACCGAGGAGCTCGGCGAGCACCATCGCCATCGTGTAGGCCTCCTCGCCCGAGGCGCACCCGGCGACCCAGACCCGGAACGGCTGGCCGTCCCGCCGCTGCAGGATCGGCGGCAGCAGCTCCTCCTGGAGGTACTGCCAGGCGTCCGGGTCGCGGAAGAACGCGGTGACGTTGATGAGGATCGTGTTGAAGAGCTCGGTGAACTCGTCGGGGTGGACGGTGAGGTGGTCGAGGTAGGCGTCGTGGCTCTCGATGCCGACGGCGTCCATCCGGCGCTGCACGCGGCGGGCGAGGCTGGCTCGCTTGTAGCCGGTGAAGTCGAAGCCGCGCTGCTCCTTGATGTGGACCAGCACCGCCTCCAGGCCGTCGCTCACGCGCTGAACTCCTCCGGGCGGCTCTCACCGCTGTCGATGTCGGCGATCAGGTCGCGGACGAGCTCGGCCGCCTTCCGGGCCTCGCGGGACCGGGTGCCGAAGCGACGGGCGGTCTCCGGATGGCCCTGTCCGGCGGCCCGCTCCGCGAGCTCGTCGGTCAGCGCGACCTTCTCCTCGAGGCTGCGCAGCGCCATCCACAGCGCGCTCTCCATGCCGACCGTCTGCCGGGCGAGGAGGCTCTCGGGAGACCAGGCGTGCCCGACCCGGCACCGGTAGCGGCGCAGCCGGCCCTCGTCGATCTCGAAGAGCGAGCCGGCGCAGTCCGGGCACCCGAAGCCGGCGGGATTCCCGGGCGGGACGGGGTCCTGGAGGGCCCCGGGGTCGAGGTCGGCCATGGCGGTCTCCTTCTGCATCAGCTCGCTGACCTGGTCGGGCCCCTCCGGTGGCGGGAGGTCGCCGAGCCAGGAGAGGAGCGCCGCCGGCATGTCGCGCACCGACAGGGCGCCCCCGTCCCCGAGCCCGGCGGCCGCTGCTGCCGCGCGGGGCATGCTGTCGTAGAGGGCTTCCTGGGGGTCCTGCACGAGGCACCGGCCGCCCCGCTGCGTGACGGCGACGGCACCCGCCGCGCCGTCGTCGAGGGCACCGGACAGCACCAGCCCGTGCACCCGCGCTCCGTGCGAGCGGGCTGCGGAGCGGAACAGCACGTCGACCGCGGGGCGGTGACCGTTCTCCTGGGGCCCACGGGTGAGGGACACGCGTCCATCGATCACGACGAGGTGGCGGTCGGGCGGCGCGACGAGGATCGTGCCGGCCTCGAGGACGTCGCCGTCCCGGGCGTGCCGGGCGGGCAGGCGGCCGGCGCGGGCCAGGATCGCGGGCAGCACGCTGGTGCCCGCGGCGGGCACGTGGAGGACGACGAGGACGGCGGCCGGGAGGTCCTCCGGCAGCCCCAGCGCCAGGTCCCGCAGCGCCTCGACGCCGCCGGCGGAGGCGCCGACGACCACGGTTGGGGGGACCGCGGAACGGGCACGGGTAGACATGGCGACACCTTTCCACACCGGGGGCGCCACGAGGCCCTCTGACGATGATCAATCCGCTGTCGTGCGGTCGATCGCGGCCGATCTCCAGGTCCTGGCGGATCGGCTCGCCCGGGCGCGCGCGGCCCAGGGGGGGAAGGCCGACGGGGACCTGGTCCAGGAGCTGGAGACCGCCTACGAGGAGCTGCGGGTCGCCGATGAGGAGGTGCGGGTCCAGGAGGAGGAGATCGCCGGTCTCCTCCGCCACCAGGACGCCGAGCGGGTCGCGCACGCGCGGTTGCTGGCCGTGCTCCCGGTCGCGGTCCTGCTCACCGACCAGCGCGGCATCGTGCGCACGGCGAACGCCGAGGCAGCGGTGCTGGTCGGGCGACGGCCGGACCGGATCGAGGGCCGGCCGGTCTTCACCTTCTTCGGGCCCGACGACCGCCCCGCGATGCGGGAGCTGCCCGGGCGGGCTGCGTCCCAGGTGACCGGTGGGCCCCGGACCGGGGTTCTGGTGACCGGCACCCAGGAGACCGTCCCGGTCGAGGTGACCGTGACGGTGGCCGACCGTGAGCAGGGGTTGTTCACCTGGCTCCTGCTGACCGCCGGGGCCGGTCGACCCGACGGGGTCCTGTCGCTCCCGGACGGGCTCGCCCGTCTGGCCGAGCTGCCCGTCGAGGACGCGAGCCCGGAGGACGTCGTCCGGGCATCGCTGGAGGTCTGTCGTGACGTGCTCGGCCCGGACGTTGAGCTGACCGTGCTGCTCGGGTCCCCGGAGGAGCCCGAGGCGGTCGTCTCGACCGGGCAGCTCGCGCAGGTGCTGGACGGGTCCCAGCTGCAGGCCGGCGAGGGCCCGACGAGCTCCGCGTACCGGGAGCGAGCGACCGTCTGGGCGACCGACGTCCGTGCGGACCCCCGCTGGCCGCGGTGGGCGTCAGCGGTGTCCGAGCGGGGGCTGGCGGTCGTGGCCGTGCCCCTCCAGGTGTCGGGACAGGTCGGGGGCGTGCTCACCGGCTACCGGGTCGGTGGGCCCGCCGACTCCTCGTTGGCGGAGAACGTCGAGACCCTCGCGCTCACGGTCCGCGGACTGCTGCAGCAGGTGGTGCTGCGTGCGGAGATCCGTCAGGCCGCCGCGGACCTCGACCGGGCCCTGTCGTCGCGGGCGATGATCGACCAGGCCAAGGGCATCGTGATGGCCCGGGAGGGCTGCTCGGCGGAGGACGCGTTCCGCCACCTGGTCGACGTGGCCAGCACCGAGCACGTGAAGCTGCGCGACCTGGCGGCCACGATCGTCACGTCCGTCTCCGACGGCGTCCACCGCGATCCCTCGAGCTGACCGATCCCGTCAGCTCCACGAGGGTCGCCGCGAGGTCCTTCAGCGCGACCACCCGATCCACGTTCTCGCGGGCGATGGCCGCCGCCGGCATGGCGAAGTCGGTCGACGTCGCCTCGTCGGTGGCGACGACGACGCCGCCGTGCTGGTGCACGACGGTGGTCCCCGTCGCGCCGTCGTGCCCGGCACCCGTCATCACGACGGCGATGACCCGGGGCCCGGCGGCGAGGGCGAGGGTGGTGAGCAGCAGGTCGGCGGAGGGCCGGTACGGCGGGAACGGGCCGGAGCCGACCAGCGAGAGCCGCAGGTCGGGCGTGACCAGGCAGTGGAAGCCGGACGGCGCGATCTGGACGAGCCCGGGCGCGAGCGCCGCGCCGTCCGTGCCGGTGGCCAGCTCCATCCTGCTGTGCGGGGCCAACAGCTCGGCCAGCATGCTCTCCCGCTCGGGGCTGAGGTGCTGCACGACGACGACCGCTGCGGGCAGGTCCGCCGGGAGCTCGCCGAGCACGTCGCGCAGGGCCGCCATGCCGCCGACGCTGCACACGAGCGCGATCACCGCGAACGCCTCGGGGTCCATCCGGTCCTCGTCTCCTCGGGTCTCGAGGTGGCCAGTCTCCTCCTCTCACGGTCTGTTTGTGCGGAGCGAGCCGGGCTACCATGGGCAGAACGCCTCCCGTCGTGAGCCACGCGACCTGCCTGGCGACGTACCGCACCGGGGGTGAGGCCACCGTGCCGATCCGTGTCGCACTGAGCAATGACTACGACATCGTCAAGTGTGGCCTCGAGGCCATGCTGAGGGACCACGCCGATCGGGTGCAGGTCCTCGACGACCAGGAGGCCCGGGTCGTGCCGCCCGACATCCTCCTGGTCGACACCTTCGGACGCCTCACCCCGAACGACGACATGCTGCGGCGGCTCGCCCAGGACACGGACGCCAAGGTCGTCGTCTACGGCTGGCACCCTCCCGAGAGCGTCGCCCACGACTACGGCGTCGCAGGCGTGGTGCCCCGGGACGTGACCGGCACCGAGCTCGCCGATGCGCTGGTGACGATCCACGAGGCCGAGGACGCCTCCGGGGCCGCTGGCGGGCGCCGCGCCCGGTGGCGCGGCGCCGGGCACGGCCTCAGCGCCCGGGAGGCGGAGGTGCTCACCCTCATCGTGCGGGGACTCTCCAACCAGGAGATCGCGGAGCGGTGCCTCCTCAGCGCCAACACCGTCAAGGCCTACATCCGCACCTGCTACCGCAAGATCAGGGCCGAGGGGCGCTCCCAGGCAGTCGCGTGGGGCGTGCGGCACGGCTTCGCCGCGGAGGACGCGCTCACCCCGTCGGGGTCCGGGCGCGCCTGAGCAGACGCACGGGAGCGCGGCGTGCCTCCCGCCGGAGGCACGCCGCGCTCCGTGTCCTCAGCGGCGGCCGCGGTGGTGGTGGCGACCCACCGTGGCCTTGCTCAGCGTGCCTGGCCCGAAGATCGGCCCGGTCAGGTAGAGCGACCTGCCACCCGCGTCGACGCCGGCGGGGTTCACCAGCCGGCCGCGGAAGAGCTCGCGCGCCGTCGTGCCCCGCCGGGTCCGCTCCAGCGCGTGGAGCGAGCCGATCTCGGACCCCTCGAGGCCGAGCTCCCAGGCCAGCCAGCTCAGCCGGGAGAGGGACAGCGCGTAGATGACGCCTCGCCGGTCGATCGCGAGGTCCACGATCGAGGTGAGCCCGTCCGCGACGCGGGTGCAGTCGCCGGCGTACGGCGCGGCGGGGTCGCAGTCGGCGCCCTCGGCGCCGGGCGCGATCCGCCACACCTGGGACGTGCCGGGCGTGGCCGGGAAGCCGCGCAGCTCGCCGACGTAGACCGATCCGTCCCGGCCCACCGCGACCGACGTCGCCACGGCCTCCGCCGGGATCTGCGTGCCGGCCGGGGGCAGCGGGTTCCCCTCGGGGTCGGTGTCGGGGAGGGAGTCGGGCACGGCCACCGTGCGCGGCATCAGGCGGGCGAGCGTCGTGATGTCGCCCTCGGGGGTGACCTTGAGGACGTCGTTGCCCGCCGCGTCGGCGATGACGGCGCTGCCATCGCCCAGGACCGCGATGCCGTACGGGTTGCTGTCGGCCGGGAGCTCCTCGAGGTCGTACGGGTCGAGGTCCTCGGCCTGGTAGGCGGCGATGTCGGCGAGCGCCGTGGGCTCGGCGTCGCCCCGGCGCCAGGTGTAGAGGGTCGCCGCGCCGGTGCCGGGCTCCCCGGCGCCGGTGAGGATGTACACGGTGCCCCGGCGGGACGCGGCGATCGCCGGGCTGGCCGCACCGGGGACCGTCCCGAGCGGGATCACCCGGGCGTCACGGTGCCGACGCTCGACGACGAGGCTGAAGCTGCCGTCGCCCTCGGACACCAGCGTCCGGCCGGGTCCGAGGTTGTCGACGCCGCGCGGGCTCTCGAGGTCGGCGACCACCCGCAGGTGGCCTCCGTGACCGTGGTGCCGGCCCTTGTCGGCGGTGGCCGTGCCGGAGGCTGCGGGCAGCAGCGTGGCCGCCAGGACGGCGGCGGAGGTGGCAGCGAGGAGACGATGCGATCGCGTCATGAGAGACCTCTCGGACGGGGACAGGAACGCCTCTCACTCAAGTCCCGGCCCCCGCGGGCTGTCATCACCAAGATTGCCGTACACGGGCTCGGACGGGGCCGGCCTCCCGGTGCACCGGTTGACGTCGGGTGTGTGGCCCGGCAACGTCGGGAGGACCGCGACCGGCACGTCGTCGGCGCGAGCGACCCCGAGGAGACCCGATGAGCTCGATGCCACGACCGTCCCCGTTCGTCCGCTGGACCTTGCGGCTCGAGGAGTCCTCGGGCCTCGACGGGCCGGTGCGCGCGATCGAGCCGTCGATCAGGTCCACCTTCGGCACGGGGGCGCGGGCCTCCGTGCTGCGGGGGGAGTGGCTGGGTCATGCCCTGCACCCGATCCTCACCGACCTGGTCCTCGGCACCTGGACCTCCGCCGGCATCCTCGACGTCCTGGGCGGGCGCGAGGCGTCCGGCGCGGCGCAGCGGCTCGTGGGGGTGGGCCTGCTCGCGGTCGGTCCGACCGCCTGGACCGGGTGGGCCGAGTGGTCCGCGTCCGGCCCCCGCGAGAAGCGGGTCGGCCTCGTCCACGCGGGCGTCAACGCCGTGGCGATCGCCGCGTACGCCGGGTCGTGGGTCGCCCGCCGACAGGGCCGGCACGCCGCCGGGGCGCGGGTCGCCCTCGTCGGTGCGGCCGTGTCCGGGGTCGGCGGCTACCTGGGCGGACACCTGGTGAGCGCACGCAAGGTGTCCAGCCGCCATCCCGCCTTCGACGACACCCCGGCGGCCTGAGCGGGAGGGTCAGACGGTGCCCGTCCGGGCCAGCAGGGCGCGGCCCTCGGCGTCGCCGTTGAGCCCGCGGGTGGTGCGGTGGGTCGCGCGCCAGCCCTCCGGGGTGCGCTGGAGCTCCCAGTGGTTGACCCCGATCCGCACCGGGTAGTTGCGGCCCTCCCGGTGCACCAGGAGCACCGACTCGCACACGGCGACGGCCCGGTCGCCGTCGACCGTCACGTGGGCCGGGCCGAGGAAGTGGCTGCAGCCCCGGGCGATGAGTCCCTGGTGGGCATCGGAGCGGACCATCGCGTCGATCTCGGCCCGGTTGCCCATGTAGAACTCCTCGACGTCGTACACGCCGTCCTCGGTCCACAGCGCGGCGACGCGCTCGGCCTCGCCGGCGTCGACGAGCAGGCCGTACGACGCCACCAGGCGGGCGATCTCGTGCTGGTCCTCGAGCAGCTGGAGGCGTGCCTCCAGCTGCGCGAGCCGGGCCGCGGTCGGGTCGGTGGTGGCGTCGGTGGTGGTGGTGGTGTCCATGTCAGTTCTCCTCCAGCCGGGCCAGCGCCTCGAGCTGCTCGATGTAGTGGTCGGCCGACGACGCGGCCACGTGCACGTTCACGATCGTCGCGCCGGCGTCCCGGGCGCGCGCGACCGCGCGCCGGGTGCGGTCGGGGTCCCCGAGCGGGTCCACCGGACGCCCGGCCCCGAGCACGACCTCGAAGTCCGCGGGCAGCTGCACGCCGCCCAGCATCTCGGCGAGCCGGTCGTGGCGCAGCCCGAACGGCACCCAGCCGTCGCCGTGCTCCACCGCCCGGCGCAGGCTGCGCGGCGTGTACCCGCCGATCCAGAACGGGACCCGCTCCTGGACGGCGTGCGGCTCGACGACCAGCCCGGAGTAGTCGAAGTGCTCACCGTGGTGCTCCGGCAGCCGCTGGGACATTGACCCGCGCAGCGCGGTCAGCGCCTCGTCCGCGACCGCGCCCCGGCCCTGGTACGCCGCGCCCAGCAGGTCGAACTCCTCCTCGATGGACCCGACGCCGAAGCCGAGCACGAGCCGGCCCCCGCTGAGCAGGTCGAGCGTGCCGTAGCGCTTCGCGATCTCCAGCGGGTGGTGGTAGCCGAGCACCAGCACCTGGGTGACCAGCCGGATGCGGGAGGTGCGGGCGGCCAGGAAGCTCAGCGTCGCCAGCGGGTCCCAGTACGTGCCGCCGCGCTCGGCGGCGATGTCGACCGGCACCGCGACGTGCTCGGAGCAGGTCAGGTGGTCGAACCCCAGCCGGTCCGCGGCCTCCGCGATCCGCACGAGCTCCGGGGTGCCGGCGCTGCGCTCCCACTCCGAGTGGGAGCCCGGCAGGGCGGTGACGATCGGGCTGGTGATGCCCAGGCGCAGGGGCTGGTTCACGGGGATGGCTCCTCCGGTGGGGGTGCGGTCGGTGTGTCGGGTGTCGTCTGGTGCCTCAGTGGGGCGGCACGAGCAGGCGCATGACCTTCTCGGTGCCGGCGACCAGGCGGGCCCGGTCGGTGCTGCCGCGCCGTTCGACGAGGGCCTCGTTGCCGGAGATCACGTGCACCGGGCCGTGGGGGAGCGCGGCGAGCCCCTCGCGGGCCACGTCGGCCGGGTCCGAGACGTGCATGCCGGGGACGTCGAAGTCGAGCCCCGCCCGCTCCATGGCCGGGGTGCGGGTGACGCCGAGGACCAGCTCGAGGACGTCGACGCCGTGCTCGCGCAGCTCGGCCCACAGGCCCTCGGCGAAGATCCGCCCGAACGCCTTCACGCCGCCGTAGATCGCCTCGGTCGAGGTGCCGACGTAGCCCGCCAGCGACCCGACCAGCAGGATCCCGCCGCGGCCGCGCTCGCGCATCGGGACGGCGTAGTGCTGCACCAGCGCGAGCATCGCGGTGATGTTGAGGTCGATGACCTGCTGGAAGCCCGGGAGCTCGCCGCGGGTGAACGCGCGCCCGTGCGTGTTGGCGCCGGCGTTGTAGATCAGCAGCCCCACCTCGACGTCCGCCGTGGCCGCGGTGAGGGCCGCGACCGCCGCGGGGTCGGTCAGGTCGGTCGGGACGGTCCGCACCTCGACGCCGAGGGCGCGCGCCGCCTCGGCGGTCGCCTCCAGGGGCTCGGGCCGGCGGGCCACCAGGACCAGGTTGATCCCCTCGGCGGCGAGCTGCTGCGCGAACTCCGCGCCCACGCCCTCGGAGCCTCCGGCGATGACGGCCCACGGCCCGTAGCTGGCGAAGTCGGTCACAGGTGCTCCTCCGGTGTGCGTGCGCGGTCGGGGCCGCAGTCGTCCGCGGTCCCGGGCGCAGCCTCTCGCAGTCCGCCCAGGTCCGCCGGTCCGGGTCCCGCTGAGTCGTCACTTGCCATAGTGGAAACCACTCCCTATGGTTTCCGTCATGGAAAGCATGGAGAGCGCCCCCGACCCGGAAGCCATCAGGAACCAGCTCCGCGACGTCGAGCGCGGGGAGCTGGTCTCCTGGGTCGTCTACCCGCCCACCCCGATCTGGTGGCCGGTGCTCTTCGGGCTGTGGGCCGCCTCGTTCGCCCTGGCGGTGGGCCTGCTCGACGGCGTCGTCCGGTCGCTCGTCCAGCTGGCCACGGTCCTCGTCCTGTTCACGGCGGTCGCGTGGGACCGGAAGCGTCGCGGGACCTACCCCAGCGGGCGCCCGCCCCGGGAGCTCACCCGGCCGATGCTCCTCATGGTGCTCGGGTGCGTCGCCGTGGCCGGCACCGGCTGGGCGGTCGGCGAGCAGGTGGACGTGTGGTGGGCCGCGGTGGTCGTCGGTCTCGGCGGCTTCGGCGTCGTCGCCTGGTACGAGCACGAGTACGCCGCCGTCGCCGCCCGGCTTCGGGAGCGGCTCTCGTGACGTCGGCGTCGTCCGCCCTCGACGGGCTCGACCCCATCCTCAACGCCCCCAAGCGGCTGGCCATCATGGCGGTCCTCGCCAGCTCGACGACGACGGACTTCGCCTTCCTGCGCGAGCACCTCGGCGTGAGTGACTCCGACCTCTCCAAGCAGGCGGCCGCGCTGGAGGCGGCGGGCTACCTGACGATCACGAAGACCGGACGCGGCCGGGGCTCGGTCACGGCGTACCGCGCGACGAGGGCCGGGCGACGGGCCTACCAGCAGCACCGCGCCACCCTGCGCGGCCTGCTCGGCGACTGAGGGGAGCCCGGCCCGGCCGAGCGGCTCAGGCTCGGGTGATCAGGCGGCCCACGCCGCGTCGTACCCGTCCCGCCAGGCCGGCCGCTGCGCCGGAGACGGCGGAGGAGGTCGACGGGGGCGGGGGGACCGGTCCGCCGACCTGGCGGGAGAGCTCTTCGGGCGTCGGCCGGCGGCCCTGGACGCGGATGAAGTGGTGGATGGCGTCGTGCTCGTCGAGACCGGCGAGCACGGGGGGATCGGGACGCGGCATGCGCGAACACCTCCGAGGTGGTGCCGGACGCCGCTGCTCAGCGTTGATTCTTCGGTGTCCCACCTTACACCGGGACAGCCACGCCCGACGGGGTGAACGGCGTCGGGATCCACCGCGCACCTTCGGGTTGTGCCCCTCGAGGAGGGGTACCCGGCACCGTTCCGATCACCGAGCAAGGGAGCGATCATGGCCACGGGAGAGACCGGTTTCGACGACGTCACCTTCGACTTGATCTCGCTGCAGTACCACGCGCTGAAGGCGGGCCATGACTACGGCCAGTACGTCCGCGACGCAGAGAACGCCGGCGAGCAGGAGATCGCCGACTTCTTCCGCCAGGTCATGGACGAGGACTCCCAGCGCGCCCACCGGTGCCACGAGTTCCTCCGGCGGCTGGGCGGCACCGACAACACGTCGCCGCAGTCCGGATCCGCCTGACCCGTCCTCCCCGGCCCCCTAGGATCGGCGGCGCCCGCGGAGTGACGCGGTGGGTCTGGGCGAAGGGGCGGGGCGGTGTCGGCTCGAAGGTCGTCGGCGACCAAGCACGCCCGCCGTACGGCCCGCGAGCGCCAGGGTTCCCCCGACGCCGAGCGCCGCTCCCGGGGCTCCGTGGTCCCGTTCGTCGCCACGGGGTGGATCGCGGTCTGGGCGCTGCTGGCGTGGGGCTCCCTCGCCGAGGACGCCGCGCCGGCGGTAGCGGCGTCGGTTGCGGCGCTGGTGTGGGCCTCGCTGTGCGTGACGCTCGTCTACCAGGAGGCGAGGGCCCCCCGGTTCGAGCTGCGCCCCCGCAAGGGGGCGCCGCGGCGCCGGTGGTGGTCGGGGGAGTGGTGGGTGGTGCTGCTGATGGCGGGGCTCGCCTCCCCGGCGGCGACGCACGTGTTGGTCGGACGGACCCGTGGAGGACGGTTGCCCTTCGGGGAGGCGGACGCAGCCACGCTGGAGACCGCGCAGCAGCTGGGGTGGGTCGCGGTGGCCGCGGTCCTCGTCGGCTGCCCGACCGCGTGGCTCCTGGGGCGTCGCCGCAGCGACTCACCCGGCCCGCGACCAGGGCGACGCTGACCGCGAGTCCAGGGCCGCCGTGGGCTCCGGTCGGGAGGCGCGGGCCGAGGCGTGCAGCAGGGTCGAGGCGATCGCCGAGCACAGGACGAGGATCGGCGTGCACCGCGAGCCGCCCAGGTACGCCACCTCGCGGAGCTGGAGGCCGCAGCTGCGGTATGCCGGGTCCCGGCTCGGGCCGGGGAGGGGCGCGCCCTCGAGCTGCTCCAGCCTCCGGCGGCTCGCGTCGCGGAGCACCTCGAGGTGGTGCCGCTCGGACGCCGTGGGCACGGGGAGGCCGCCGGTGCGGATGACGGTGCGCGCGAGCTGGTCGGCCAGGTTCCCGAGACCGCGGATCGAGGTCACCAGCGCTGCGTCGTCGAGGCGCTCGGCCACCGGCCGGCCGTGCGCGGCGCGCAGCCGCGCGGTGCTGGCGACGTGGGCGGCCACGCCCGCGCGGCGACGGGACGTGGAGGTGCGCAGGACCCGGCGAGCCGTCTCCCGGTCGCCGTCCAGCACGGCGGTCAGGGCGTCGTTCAGCCCGGAGGCGGTGGCGCGCAGCAGGGGCACGAGGACGAGGTCGGTCATGCACGGATCGTGCCGCCACCGCGCCTGCCGGCCGAGGGGGCTGACGCGATCCTGACGACGCGTTGACGGAACGTCCGCGATCTTGACGCGCCGCTCACGTCCTCGCCGGTGCCGTGAGGACGCGCCAGTCGCGCGGGAGCATGCCGTACGCCTGCCTGAACCGCCGCGTGAAGTGGGTGGGGTCCTTGAAGCCCCACGAGTAGGCGACGCTCGCGACGGACCGGGGCCTGCTCGACGGCCGGGCCAGCTCGGCCCTGGCGCCCTCGAGGCGCTGGGCGATGACGTACTGCTCGAGGCTGAGCCCTGCCTGGCTGCAGGCGCGGAAGAGCTGGCGCCGGGAGACCGAGAGCGCCGCGGCCACCTGGTCGGCGCTCAGCTCGGGGTCGCGGAGGTGCTGGCGGACGTAGGCCCGGACCTGGGCCACGAGGGTCTGCTCCAGGACGTCGTGAGCGTGCGGCGGGTCGTCGAGGGCGCTGGAGATCAGGGCGCGGACCAGCTGCAGGCTGGCCGCCCCCACCGCGGGCGCCGTGGGGGAGTCGTCGAGGCGCCGGGCGTCGCGGGCGAGCTCGACCAGGTAGCGGCTGACGAGGTCGTACAGCGGGCTGCGCCCGAGCCGGGGCGCCGCTCGCTGGACGAGGTCGAGCGGCAGGCCGAGCGCGGCGGTCGGGACCTGCAGCGAGGTGGAGGACCCCAGCCCGGTCCAGGAGAAGTCGAAGGGCCGGGTGACGTCGACGACCATCACGTCGCCGGTGCGCAGCCGGCGTTGGCGGGAGCCCATCTGGTGGCAGCCGACACCGAGGCCGTGGACGGCGACCGCGACCGCCTCCGGGGAGGCGCCGCCTGCGGTACGGCGGTCCCGCCGCATGACCATGCTCGAGCACCGGGCGGTGAAGAGCCTGGTCTCGCCGAGCTCGACGAGCTCCATCCGGCCGGAGGGACCGTCGGGGCCCGGGTCCAGCTCGACGCTCGTGGCCCCCGACGCCTCGGCGAGCGCGGCGCGGAACACCTCGTGCCGGTCCCTGCGGGGGAGGGACGCGGTGTCGAGCAGGATGGCCATCGGTCCCTCCTTCTCAGAGGCGGGCCACGTCTTTGGAGCGTAGGCGCGCCCGTTCGGGGGTGACAAGGGCGAATCCGGCACGCAGGGCCGACGAGGCGGCGCGCAGGGACGTTTCGGCTCCACCGCCGTCGTGCGACGGTCGGCGCAACGGCGAGAGGGGATCTGCGGTGCTGGTGATCGACACCGAGACGCTCCCGCGGCGCGACCGCGCCGACGCGATGGCCGCCGCCATGGGGGACGCGACCGGGGCCACCAGCCTCGTCCACGAGGGCCCGTCCGCGGACGCCTACCTCCGGATGGACCTGTGGCAGCTGGGCGCGACGGCGCTGGTCTCGGCCGCGTGCTCCGGTCACACCCAGGCGCGGACGCAGCGAAGACCGGCCCGCGACGACGAGCCGATCGTCGTCGTCGGGGTGCAGTCCACCGGCACCGGCGCCCAGGTGCAGGACGGCGTCGCGACGCCGCTCTCGCCCGGAGGCGTGTACGGCATGGTGCTGTCCGGGTCCTACCGGCACGTCAGCGTCGGCCGCACCCGGACCGCGAACCTCCTCGTCCGGGCCGGCGACCTCGACCTCCCGCTCCAGCTCCTCGCCCGGGCGCGTCCGCGACTGGCCTCGAGCCCGCTCCGGGACGTCCTGGCCGCCCACGTGCGCTCCCTGGTCGCCGCGGCCGACGACCTGGCGGCGACGTCCTCGATGGACGCCGTCGAGCCCGCCACCCTCGCGCTGACGCGCGCCTTCCTCGCCTCGGCGTCGGGCAGCGAGGCCCACGTCCAGGAGGCCCTGGCGGAGACGCTGGTGGCGCGGGTCCGGGCGTACGTCCTCCAGCACCTCGCCGACCGCAACCTGTCCCCGGCCACCATCGCCGTCGCGCACCACGTCTCGGAGCGGCAGCTCTACAAGGCCTGCGCGGCCGAGCAGCTCCGGCTCGAGCCGTGGATCATCGGCCGCCGGCTCGAGGCGGCGCACGCGGAGCTCGCGACGCCGGGCGGGCGCCGGTCCACGATCGCCGCGACGGCGGCGAGGTGGGGCTTCGCGAACAGCTCGCACTTCACGCACCGCTTCCGCACGGCGTACGGGATGACTCCCCGGGAGTGGCAGCAGCACTCCCACGACTCCGCACCTGTGCAGGGTCGCGCAACCACCGTGCGGTGAGAGCACATCCGGTACGCACCCCCGGTGGCAGCGTCACGGGGACCACCGACCCCGGAGAGAGCCATGACCCGCTTCGCACCGCAGTCATCCCGCCGCACGACCGCCGGCCTCGCCGCGCTCTGCCTCGCCGGGCTGGTCCTGGCACCGTCCGCCGGAGCGTTGCGCCCGGCCGACCCGGCCGACTCGGTCGGCCCAGCGCCCGCCCGGGCCGCGGCCGGTCCCTCGGACAGCACCCGGAAGCCCACGATCGTGCTCGTCCACGGGGCGTTCGCGGACGCCTCCGGCTGGTACGACGTGATCCACCAGCTGCACGAGCGCGGCTACCCGGTGCTCGCCCCGGCCAACCCGCTGCGCGGTCTGACCGGGGACGCCGAGTACCTCGCGGCGTTCCTCTCGACCATCGACGGGCCGATCGTGCTGGTCGGCCACTCGTACGGCGGCGCGGTGATCACGAACGCCGCCACCGGCAACGAGAACGTCGAGGCGCTCGTGTACGTCGCGGCGTACGCCCTGGCGGAGGGGGAGAACGTGGCGGCCGCCAACGAGCTCGGCGGCGGCCACACCGACCTGCTCGACCACATCGTGATCCGTCCCTTCCCCGGGGCGGGCGAGGGCGACGCGGACGTCTACGTGGAGCCCAGCGCCTTCCGCCGCATCTTCGCCCGGGATCTGCCCCGCAGGCAGGCGGCGGCGATGGCGGCAGGGCAGCGGCCCGGGGCGTACTCCGCACTCGTGACCCCCTCCGGGCCGCCGGCCTGGCAGGACATCCCCTCCTGGTACCTGGTCTCGGCCGAGGACAACCTGATCCCGCCGGTGGCCCAGCGGGCGATGGCGGCCCGGGCGGGATCCCGCACGTTCGAGGCCGACTCCTCCCACGTCTCGATGATGAGCCACCCCCGGCGGGTCACGAAGCTGATCGTCGCCGCCGAGCGGAGGAGCTGAGCGCCGTGAGCACCGTGATCACCGACGATGGCACCGAGATCTTCTACAAGGACTGGGGCGAGGGCCGGCCGGTCCTGCTCTCGCACGGCTGGCCGCTCAGCAGCGACAGCTGGGAGGCGCAGATGCTGCTGCTCGCCGAGCACGGCTTCCGGGTGATCGCCCACGACCGCCGCGGCCACGGGCGGTCCACGCAGACCTGGACCGGCAACGACATGGACACCTACGCCGACGACCTGGCCTGCCTCGTCGACACCCTCGACCTGCGGGACCTGACCCTCGTCGGCTTCTCGACCGGGGGCGGCGAGGTGGCCCGGTACCTCGGCAGGCACGGCACCGGCCGGGTCGCGCAGCTGGTCCTGGTCTCGGCCGTCCCGCCCTTCATGCTGCGCACCGACGACAACCCCGACGGGGTGCCGGTGGAGGTGTTCGACGGCATCCGCGAGGGCTCGCTCGCCGACCGCTCGCAGACCTACCGCGACCTCGCCGACGGCCCGTTCTTCGGCAACAACCGCCCCGGCCAGAGCCCCTCCCAGGGCATGCGCGACGCGTTCTGGCTCCAGGGCCTGCAGGCGGGCCACCGCAACGCCTACGAGTGCATCGCCGCGTTCTCCGCGACCGACTTCCGCGCCGACCTGGACAAGGTCGACGTACCCACGCTGGTGATCCACGGCGACGACGACCAGGTCGTGCCGTTCGAGGTCGGCGGGCGGAAGTCGGCCGAGCGGATCCGGGGCGCCCGGCTCCTGGTGTACGCCGGGGCGCCGCACGGCATCACCGACACCCACAAGGAGCAGCTCGGCGCCGACCTGCTCGCGTTCCTGACCACCATCTCGGACCGACCCGGAGGAATCACATGAGCACCGAGCACACCGACCCGCGCGCGGCCGGAGGCCGCCCCGACACGATCGTCCTCGTCCACGGGCTGTGGGTGACCCCCCGCAGCTGGGAGTACTGGGTGCCCCACTACGAGTCCCGCGGCTTCCGGGTCCTCACCCCGGCGTACCCCGGGTTCGAGGTGGAGGTGGAGGCCCTGCGGGCCGACCCGAGCATCATCGCCGACTGCTCGATCACCGGCACCCTCGACCACCTGGCCTCGGTCGTCGAGAGCGTGGAGAACCCGCCGATCATCATGGGGCACTCCTTCGGCGGGGCGTTCACCCAGCTGCTCCTGGCCCGCGGCCTGGGGGCGGCCGGGGTGGTCATCGACTCCGCGCCGACCGAGGGCGTGCGGGTGAACCCGGCCTCGCAGATCAAGGCCCTGTTCCCGGCGCTGAGCAACCCGGCGAAGCGCCACCAGGCGGTCGGCTTCACCGAGAAGCAGTTCCACTACGCCTTCACCAACACCCTCGACGAGGCGGCGGCCAAGGAGGCCTACGAGCGCTACGCCATCGCCGCCCCGGGCCGCTGGGTCTGGGACTACGGCCTGATCGCGAACTTCAAGCCCGGCCACCAGGAGACCTGGGTCGACTACGACAACGACGACCGGGCACCGCTGCTGTTCATCGCGGGCGGCGAGGACAACATCATGCCGGCCGCGGTGAACCGGTCGAACTTCAAGAAGTACAAGAAGTCGGCCTCCTTCACCGACTACCTGCTCCTCGAGGGCCGGTCGCACTGGACCTGCGCGGAGCCCGGCTGGGAGGACGTCGCGGACACGGCGCTGGACTGGGCGCTCGAGCACTGCAGCTCCGTCGAGCGGTCGCGGTCGGACGCGCCGTGACGCCTCCCTGATCGTGCTGGCCGGGGGACCCGCCCGGCACTACGATGCGCGGCGTGGCGTTCTCGCCGGCGGGTCTGGCTCTCAGCCTGGCGGTGCTGGCGCCGAACCTGCTGATGCTCAGGTTCCCTCCGCGCGACCCGCTTCCCTCGGTGCGGGCGCCGCGGGTGGTGAGCGGGGCGGAGCGGGCCGGGCAGGCGCTCTGCCTCGTCGTGCCGGCGGCCTCGACGCACGGACCGACCGAGCCTGCGTGGGCGGCGCTCGTCGCGGGGTGCCTGGCCGGCTACTACGGGCTCTGGGTTCGCTACCTGCGCGGTGGACGTGGCGGGGCGGCGCTGTACGAGCCGGTGTGGGGCGTGCCGGTGCCGATGGCGGTCCTTCCCGTCCTGGCCTTCCTTGCCGCCTCGGCGTGGCTGGGCAACCCCTGGATCGCGGTGTCAGCCGTGGTGCTGGCGGTCGGTCACGTCCCCGCGGCGCTCCTGGTCGGTCGGGCGATGACGGCGGATCCGGTCAGCCCACGGTCGACTGGCGGTCGCGCAGGTCCGTGAGGGCTTCGTCGAGGTCGGGGTGGCGGAACTCGAACCCGGCGGACAGCAGCCGGGCGGGGACCGCGCGCCGTCCGGTGAGCGCCAGCGCGGGGTCGGTCCGCAGCGCCACGGCGCCGAGGCGGACGAGCATCGCGGGGGTGGGAGGCGCAGCCGGACGTCGCGCGCTGCGGCGAAGGGCGGCCATCAGCTCGGCGTTCCGCACCGGGCGCGGGCCCGTGGCGTGGACGACCCCGGACAGTGCCGGGTCGCCCGGCAGCAGGCATCGACGCACGACGGCCAGCCAGTCCTCGATGTGGATCCAGCTGACCCACTGGGTGCCGGGACCGACGCGACCCCCCAGCCCCCACCGGGCGAGCGACAGCAGCCGGTCGAGGGCGGGGGTGTCGTTGTCCAGGACGATGCCGGTCCGGAGCAGGACCGCACGATCGGTGCTCGCGCCGTCCAGGGCGGCTTCCCAGGCCCGCGCCACCCCCGTCATCTGCGGCGGGTGGTCGGCCGGCGGGGCCGACTCGTCCAGCACCTGGTCGCCGGCGTCGCCGTAGATCGCCAGCGTGCTCGCCTGCACCCACACCGGCACCGGGGCGGCCAGGGTGGCGCTCGCCTCGACCAGGGCGCGGGTGGGCTCGACCCGGGACCGGGTCAGCAGGTCGACGTTCGCCGCGGTCGGTCGGCGGTCGACCAGCTCCCCGGCGAGGTTGACGACCGCGCTGCCCTCGAGCTCGGCGGACCAGGCGCCGACGGTCCTGCCGTCCCACGCCACCTGCCGGAAGGGGCCCGGCCGCGCCCGCCGGGTCAGGACGACGACGTCGTGGCCGTCGGCCGCGAGGCTCTCGCAGAGCCGACGTCCCAGGGCGCCGGTTCCCCCGGCGATCACGACCTTCACGGGGCTGAACGTAGGGCACCGGCACCCCGGACGGGTCGTCGGCTACGCCGGCGGCACCGAGTGACACACGGCCTCGACGTTGTTGCCGTCGGGGTCCCGGACGAAGGCGGCGAAGTAGCCCTCGTGGTACTCGGGCCAGTGGCGCGGCTCGTGGAGGACCTCGGCGCCCGACGACACCGCGGCCTCGAAGAACGCGCGTACGGCGTCGGCCGACTCGGCGACGAAGGCGAGGTGCATCTCGCGGTCGGGACCCGACGACGGGCCCCCGCCGTCGGGCTGGGTGCTGATCCAGAAGTCCGGCTTGCCGGCGGAGCCGTAGCCCAGCGCGACCTCGTAGTCGAGCACGCGGCTGAAGCCGAGCGCACCGAGCACGTCGTCGTAGAAGGCCGCCGCCGCAGGCAGGTCGGCGCAGCTGATCCCGAGGTGGTCGATCATCGAGCCAGGATGCCAGAGCAGGTCGCCCGGAGGAACGGGTGAACGCCTCGGCGAGCGACCCTCGCCGGCGTGCTCCCCGCCGGTCAGCGGAGGACGGTCACGACGTCCTCCCGAAGATCCTGGCGAGCAGGCCGCCCGAGCGCTGCTCGCGGGGGTGGCCCGCGCAGCGGTCGGCGCGCGGCACGCGCGCCAGGACCTGGTCGACGTGCTGGCCGCAGCCGGACCAGGTGGTCTTGCCGCACTTCTTGCAGGGGACTGCTCGACACATGGTGGTGCTCCGTTCGGGGTGGGGGGAGGCGGTCTCAGGCGGGGTCAGAGGAGGGCGGGCAGGGCCCGGGTGGCGGTGTAGGCGGCGACGGCCAGCACCAGCACGGTGAACGCGACGGCGAGGCGCCGCGTGTCGACGCGGTCGGCGAGCCGGGTGCCGACGACGGCCGCCAGCGCCGAGGCGAGCGTGAGGACCACGACGACGCCCCAGTCGGGTGCCGAGCCGACCCCGGCGCGCGTCACGAGGGCAGCGGCGCTGGTGATCGTGATGACCACGAGCGAGGTGCCGGCGGCGTACGGCAGGGGGAGCGCGAGCGCGACCAGCAGCGCCGGTACGACGAGGAACCCGCCGCCGACGCCGAGGAAGCCGGTGAGCAGGCCGACGAGCGTGGCGGTGACGAGCACCTTGAGCGCGCGCGGGCACGCGCAGGCGAAGGTCGGGCTGAAGGTGAGGATCGGGTCGTCCAGGGCGGGCCGCGCGGCGTGGGTCGGGCGGGTGCCACGGTCGCGCAGCAGCCGCCCGGCCATGAGCGCGCCGACGAGCAGCATCAGCGCGGCGAAGGCGGCCAGCAGGACCTCCTCGTCGACGCGGGCCGAGGCCTTGGCACCGAGGACCGCGCCGCCGATGGCGACGAGCCCGAACGTCGCGCCCCGGGCCAGCAGCACGTTCCCGGCCCGGCGGGCGGCGACCGCGCCGATCAGCGAGGTCACCCCGACGACCACCAGCGAGCCGGTCGTCGCCTGGGCCGGCGACTGGTCGAGGAGGTAGACCAGGACGGGCACGGCGAGGATGGAGCCACCGCCGCCCAGCGCGCCCAGGCTGAGCCCGATGAGCACGCCGGCGACGACCGCGAGCGCGAGGGTCACGCGGGCGGCCCGACGAGGTCCAGCCCGGCGGTCGCGGCGTGGTCGAAGGCGTCGTCGACCGCGACCGGCGTACGGCCGCGGGCGTCGATCATGGAGGCGGCGATCGACGCGCGGTAGCCACCGGCGCAGTGCACCCAGACCTCGCCGGCCGGGACCTCGCCGAGCCGGCTCCACAGCTCGTGGAGGGGGATGTTGACGGACCCCCGGATGGCGCCGGCGGCGTGCTCGTCGGCCCGGCGTACGTCGAGGACCACCACGTCGCGGTGGTGGCGTACCTGGGCGAGGTCGGCGAAGGTCGCGGTCGCGAAGCTCGCCGGCTCGCCGGTCACCCAGTCGGCCGGGGTGCCCGTGGCGTGGGCGGCCGGCCGGTCGATCCCGATGCGGACCAGCTCGCGCTGCGCCGCGGCGACGTCCTCGGCGGTCTCGCCCAGGAGCGTGATCGCGGTGCCCCAGGGGATCAGCCACCCGACGTACGTCGCGAGGGCGCCGTCGAGCCCGACGTTGAGCGTGCCCGGGGCGTGGCCGGCCGCGAAGGCCGTGCGGTGGCGCAGGTCGACGACCCACTCGCCGGCCTCGATGCGGCGGCGCAGCTCCGCGGCGTCGGCCCGCGCCGGTGCGCTCAGGTCGGGTGCGGCCGGTCCGGCGGCGTTGGTCGGCGCCATGTGGGCGTAGTAGGCGGGCCAGGCGCCGAGCCCGGCGAGCAGCTCGCGGACGTAGGTCTCCTCGTCCTGGGTGAGGACCGGGTTGCTGTGCTTCTCGCGGCCGATCGTCGAGGAGGTGGCGTCGGCCTGGGTCGCGGAGCAGAACGAGCCGAACCCGTGGGTGGGGAAGACCTCGGCCTCGTCGGGCAGCAGCGCGGCCAGCCGGTGCGCCGAGGCGTGCTGGTGGCGGACGAGGGCGTCGGTGTGGTCCTCGCCGAGCAGGTCGGGGCGGCCGGTGGCGCCGTACAGCAGCGAGCCGCCGGAGAAGACGCCCACGTCGGTGCCGGTCGCGGTGTCGCGCAGCGCGTAGGAGAGGTGGGTGAAGGTGTGTCCGGGGGTCGCCAGCGCGGTCACCTGCATGCGCGTGCCGACCAGGACCTGCTCGCCGTCGGCGACGGGCGTGCGGTCGAAGGAGACAGCGTCGGCGCCATTGACGACGTACGCCGCGCCGGTGGCGGCGGCCAGGGCGAAGCCGCCGGTCACGTAGTCGTTGTGGAGGTGGGTCTCGAGGACGTGGGTGAGCCGGACGCCGTGCTCGGTGAGGAGCGCGAGCACGCGGTCGATGTCGCGCTGCGGGTCGACGACGAAGGCGACCTCGCCGTCGTGCACGAGGTAGCTGCGGTCGCCCAGGGTCGGCGTCTCGATCGGGACCACGGCAAGGTCGCTCATCGGGGTGCTCCCGTCTCGGGGCCGCGGACCACGGGACGGCCGGCGCGGACCCAGGCGGCGGTGCCGCCGACGACGTTGACGGCGTCGAAGCCCTGGGCGGTGAGCACGTCGGTCATCGCCGCGCTGCGGTTGCCCGAGGCGCAGACGACGTGGACGGGGGAGGACCGGTCGAGCTCGTCGAGCCGGGCGGTCAGCTGTCCCATGGGGATGCTGACGGCCCCGGGGACGTGGGCGTCGACGTACTCCCTGGTCTCCCGGACGTCGACGAGCGTCGCGCCCTGCTCGAGGGCGGTGGCGAGCTGGTCGATGTCGATCTCAGGCATCTGCGGGTGTCCTTCCGGGCCTCGTCGGCCAGTCTCGGTCCTATCCCCCTGGGGGGTTATGTTTGGACGCTAACAGAACCCCCCAGGGGGTTGTACAGTTGGCGGCACGGAGCCCGGAGCGGGCACCACCGGACCGACGGAAGGCAAGGACCATGGCGGACGACACGCTCGCGATCACCGCGGGGCGCCCCTACGAGGAGACGGTGGCTGCCGTGCGGTCGACCCGGGGGGAGCAGGCCTGATGGACCTCGACCCCACCGACATCAAGCCGATCATCACCCGGATGAAGCGCGCCAACGGCCACCTGGCCAGCGTGATCCGGATGATGGAGGAGGGGTCCTCCTGCGAGGACGTCCTCACCCAGCTGGCCGCCGTCAACAAGGCGCTCTCGCGCGCCGGCTACGCCATCGTCGCGACCGGTCTCCAGACCTGCCTCGCCGACGCCGACTCCGGCGGCCTCGACGGCGTCGACGTCAAGAAGATGGAGAAGCTGTTCCTGGCCCTGGCCTGAGCCCTGAGCGGCGTTGTCCCCGGGATCGGGGTAGTCCGACACACTCGTGTCGTTCTCGGGCGTCAGAACAGCACGGGTGTGTCGGACTATCCCGCCCATGGGTTGCCGAGGTAGTCCGGCACGTTTCGGTCGGGTACGGCGGCCGTCGGCAACCGGAACGTGCCGGACTATCCCCCGAGAGCCGTCCGAGGCAGAGTCAGGCGGCGGCGTGGGGTGACGTCAATCCTGTCCGCGGGACGCACGGCGCAGCAGGGGCGACATGCTCGGGGCGCCTCGGGCGAGGGACTCGTGGTTGCCGTACGGGTCCCGGGGACAGATGTCGTAGGTGTGAGCGGCGTCGGGGTCGAACCAGCCCACGTCCTCGCCGTACACCAGGCGCTCCGCACAGTGGCGGCAGCTGGCGTGACGGGGGCGGCCGCGGAGGGCGCGACGAAGTGGCTTCACCCCGGCAACGGTGGCCTCGGTCCGCTGCCGGCACGAGTTGCTTTGGCCTGCTCGGCAGGGGGCACTTCGTCATGCTCCGTGGGGTCGGCTCGCCCCTCCCGGTCCTCACCGCCGTCGCGACAGCCCGAGGCGCCCGCCCCGGTGCACGGGGCGGGCGCCTGGTGGTCGGACGGCTCAGGAGACCGCGACCCGCACCGTGTCCGGGTTGCTGGGACCGACGCTGGGCAGTCCGTGGAAGGACCCGCTGGGGGTGACCACCGTGCCCGCCTCCCCGCGCAGGATCGCGGGCGCGTCCTCCAGCCGGCCGATGGCCGCGATCCCTCCGGTGAGCTCGACGAAGCGGCAGACCGCCTCGACCTTGGGCCCCATCGACCCGGCCGCGAAGTCCAGGGCGCGCAGGCTTCCGGGGGTCGCCTGCCGCACCGGCTGCTGGTCCGGCGTGCCGAAGTCGCGCATCACGCTGGGGACGTCGGTGAGGACCAGGAGGACGTCCGCGTCGAGAGCCTCGGCGAGGACCGAGCTGGTGAGGTCCTTGTCGACGACCGCCTCGACCCCGCTCAGCTCACCGCGCTCGTTGCGGATCACCGGCACCCCGCCTCCGCCGGCGCAGACCACGATGGCTCCGCTCTGCAGCAGCAGCCGGATCAGCCGGGTCTCGATCACCCGGTGCGGGCGGGGGGAGCCCACGACCCGGCGCCAGCCCGTGCCGTCCGGCTTGACGGTCCAGCCCCGCTCGGTGGCGAGCCGGTGCGCCTCCTCCTCCGTGTACATCTCGCCGACGAACTTCGTCGGGTCGGCGAACGCGGGGTCGGCCGCGGCGACCAGGGTCTGGTTGATGATCGCGGCGACCTGCCGGCCCGGCAGCTCGTTCTCCATCGCCTGGAGCAGCCAGTAGCCGATCATCCCCTGGGTCTGCGCACCGAGCACGTCGAAGGGGTACGGCGTGGTCAGGCGCGGGTCCGAGGCGCTCTGGAGCGCGAGCACGCCGACCTGCGGCCCGTTGCCGTGGGTGAGCACCAGCTCGTGGTCCGCGGCGAGCGGCGCGAGCGCGGCGACCGCCAGGCGCACGTTGCGCTCCTGCACGTCGGCGTCCGGCTTCTGGCCGCGCTGCAGGAGTGCGTTGCCACCCAGGGTGGCGACGACGCGCACGTCAGCCGCCCAGCGTGGCCACGAGCACGGCCTTGATCGTGTGCATCCGGTTCTCCGCCTGGTCGAAGACGATCGAGCTGCCCGACTCGAACACCTCGTCCGTGACCTCCAGGGCGTCCATCCCCGTCTCCTGGTAGAGCTCCTCGCCCACCTTGGTGTGGCGGTCGTGGAAGCCCGGCAGGCAGTGCATGAACTTGACCTTCGGGTTGCCGGTCGCCTTCAGCACGCCCATGTTGACCTGGTAGGCCTTGAGCAGCTGGATGCGCTCGGCCCACAGCTCCTTGGGCTCGCCCATCGAGACCCACACGTCGGTGTAGAGGAAGTCCACGCCGGCGACGCCGGCGTTGACGTCCTCGGTGTGGGTGATCCGGGCCCCGGTCTCGTCCGCGATCCGGCGGGCCTCGTCGATGATCCCGGTCTCGTTCCACAGCGTCTCCGGCGCGACGATCCGCACGTCCATGCCCATCATGGCGCCGGTGACGAGCAGGGAGTTGCCCATGTTGTTGCGGGCGTCGCCGAGGTAGGCGAAGGAGATCTCCTCGTCGTGCTTGCCGCTGTGCTCGCGCATGGTGAGCATGTCGCACAGCATCTGGGTCGGGTGCCAGTCGTCGGTCAGCCCGTTCCAGACCGGGACCCCGGCGTACGCCGCCAGGGTCTCGACGTTGTGCTGGGCGGCTCCGCGGTACTCGATGCCGTCGAACATCCGGCCGAGCACCCGCGCGGTGTCCTCCATCGACTCCTTGTGGCCGATCTGCGACCCGCTCGGGTCCAGGTAGGTCACCCGCGCCCCCTGGTCGAACGCGGCGACCTCGAACGCGCACCGGGTCCGGGTCGAGGTCTTCTCGAAGATCAGCGCGATGTTCTTGCGGTTCAGCCGCGGCTGCTCCGAGCCGGCGTACTTGGCCTGCTTGAGCTCGGCCGCCAGGTCGAGCAGGAACCGCCACTCCTTGGGGGTGAAGTCGAGCTCCCGGATGAAGCTGCGGTTCCTCAGGTTGAACGCCATGCTCCTCAGATCCCTTCTCGTTCGATGGGGCACGACATGCAGCGCGGACCGCCGCGCCCGCGCCCGAGCTCGTTGCCCTTGATCGTGATGACCTCGACGCCCTTCTTGCGCAGGTAGGTGTTGGTGGTGACGTTGCGCTCGTAGGCCACGACCACCCCGGGCCGGATGGCCAGGACGTTGCAGCCGTCGTCCCACTGCTCGCGCTCGGCCGCGTGCACGTCCTGCGTGGCGGTGAGGACGTTGATCGAGTCCAGGCCCAGGGACCGGGCGATCGCCTGGTGCATGTCCTCGGCCGGATGTGGGGTGACCTGCAGCTCGTGCTCGGCGTCGCCCGGCTCGATGGTGTACGACGGCAGCATCCCGAGGCCGACGTACTTGGTGAAGGTGTCCTCGTTGACCATCGTCATCACCGTGTCGAGGTGCATGAACGCCCGGCTGTGGGGCATCGACAGCGCCACGACCTTGGTCGCGCTCCCGGTCCGGAACAGCCGGCGGGCGAGCCGCTCGACGCCCTGCGGGGTGGTCCGCTCGCTCATCCCGACCAGGACCACGCCGCGGCCGAGGACGAGGATGTCGCCGCCCTCCGTCGTCGCCGTCCCGTTGACGGTGCCTTCGGCCCACACGTGGTACGACGCGTCGGCGAAGAGCGGGTGCCAGCGGTAGATCGCCTCGTAGTGGATCGTCTCGCGGGCGCGGGCCCGCTTGCGCATGGCGTTGATGGAGACGCCGTCGAAGATCCACGCGGAGGTGTCGCGGGTGAACAGGTGGTTGGGCAGCGGCGGGAGCAGCAGGTCGTCGAGGTCCATCGCGTGCACGACCAGCGACGGGGGCTCCTCGACCCGCTCCAGCAGCTCGCGCTTGGTCATGCCGCCGATCAGGTAGGTCGTCAGCTCGGTGTCCTCCATCGCGCCGAAGGCGCGGTGCAGGCTCTCCAGCGCGACCGGGCCGTAGACGAGCTCGTTCAGGGACTGCTCCAGGATGAACTTCCTCGCCTCGGGGACCGCGAGGGTCTCGCTGAGGAGCTGGTTCAGCAGGTGCACCTTCACGCCCTGCTCGCGCAGCGCCTCGGCGAACGCGTCGTGCTCGAGCTTCGCGTGCTTGACCCACAGGACGTCGTCGAAGAGGTACTCGTCGTGGTTGCTTGGCGTGAGCCGCTTCAGCTCCAGGTCCGGACGGTGGAGGATCACCTGCTTCAGACGGCCGACCTCAGAGTCCACGTGCAGGGTCATATCCGGTTCCTCTCGCTTGTCGTCATGCCTCACAGTGCGCCCCGCACCGCCCCCGCTGGAGGGGCCGAAAGTCATAGGCCCGAGTGTCAACCGGCAGGTCCAGGGGGGAGCGGGACCGGGGTTTCGTGGAGGCGCCCCACTCGTCGGACCGAGCAGAGGAACCCCATGGCCAGACACGCGGCACCTTCATCCGACGCGCCCCCGACGGAGCCGGAGAAGTCCCGGGAGTTCAGGTTCCCCAGCGCGTTCACGGTGTTGTTCGTCGTGACCATCGCGGTCTGGCTGCTGGCCTTCGTCGTCCCCACGGGCAGCTACGAGGACAACCCCGACACCGGCGCCCCCATCCCGGGCAGCTACGCCCGGACCGAGGACCCGCTGTCCTTCACCGACCGCCTGATGCAGCTCTTCCTGGCGCCCGTCAACGGCCTGTACGGCGTGATGAACGACGAGGGCTTCATCGGGCCGTACGAAGTCGGAGAGCTGTACGGCGCGGCGGGGGTCTTCCTGTTCGTGATCGCGATCGGCATCTTCATCACGATCTGCATGACCACCGGCGCGGTCGACAACGGGGTGGCCAGGATCGCCCAGCGGATGAGCACCCGCGGGCCGGTGCTGATCGCCGTCCTGATGGTGCTGTTCTCCATCGGCGGCACCACGGAGGGGATGGCGGAGGAGACCCTCGGCTTCTACGCCCTCGTCATCCCGCTGATCCTCGCCCTGGGCTACGACCGGCTCGTGGTCACCGGGGTCATCATGGTCGGGGCGGGGATCGGAGTCCTCGCCTCGACCGTGAACCCGTTCGCCACGGGCGTGGCGTCGGACTCCGCCGGGATCTCGATCGGCGACGGCATCGGCTTCCGGTTCCTCATGTACGTGCTCCTGGTGCCCGTCGGCATCTGGTACGTGCTGCGGTACGCCCGCAAGGTGAAGGCAGACCCCAGTGCCTCCGGCACGACGCCGGCGGCCGGTGACGACGAGCTGCGCGCCCAGGGGCTCCGCGAGGAGGTCGTGCTGACCGGGCGGCAGAAGCTGGTCCTGTGGACGATCGGACTGACGTTCGCCTTCATGATCTTCGCCATCGTGCCGTGGGCGCAGGTCATCAGCGGGCCGAACGCGGAGAGCTACAGCTGGCAGCTGGACTGGTACTTCCCCGAGCTCGCCGCCCTGTTCATCGTCATGTCCATCCTCGTCGGCCTGATCGGGGGACTGGGGGAGAAGGGGCTCACCGACTCGCTGGTCCGCGGTGCCGGCGACTTCATCGGCGTCGGCCTGATCATCGTGCTGGCGCGTGGCGTCACCGTGATCATGAACAACGCCGAGATCACCGGCACGATCCTGCACTCGATGGAGAACATCGTGAGCAACACCGACTCCGGGGTCTTCGGCGCGCTGATGTTCCTGATCAACCTGCCCCTGGCGTTCCTGGTGCCCTCGTCCTCGGGGCACGCCGCCCTCGCGATGCCGATCCTCGCTCCGCTGGCCGACTTCGCCGGTGTCAGCCGGGCCATGGTCGTCACGGCCTACCAATCGGCGTCCGGGATCGTCAACCTGGTCACGCCGACGTCGGCGGTCGTCATGGGCGGCCTGGCGCTCGCCAAGGTCCGGTACGACCAGTACCTGCGCTTCGTGCTGCCCCTGGTCGGCATCCTCCTCGTCCTCACCACGGCGATGATCGCCATCGCCGCCTCCCTCTGATGCGAGAGCCCGCCGTGGATGAATCCGAGGAGGAGGACGAGTTGAGCACCCTTCTCCTGCCGCTGCTCGTCGGCGTCGACGGCTCGTCCGCCGCCGACGGCGCGGTCCGTGCCGCCGTCGCCGAGGCGCGCCAGCTGGGGGCGTCGGTCCGCCTGGTTCACGTCGTGCCCGACCACTTCGCGCTCGTCCCGGTGGACGCGCTGGTCGGGAGGGACCTGGACAGTCGCGGTGCGGGTCTCCTGGTCCGCGCGGCCGCAGAGGTCGCGGCGATGGCGCCGGACGTCGAGGTCGAGACAGAGCTGCGCCGCGGCGGCGTGGCGAGCCAGCTCGCCGAGGCCTGCGAGCACGCGGCGACGCTGTACGTCGGTCGCGACAGCAGCGTGCTGAAGGGCGTCGTGAAGGGCAACGCCGCGATCGGCGTCGCGACCCGGGCGCCGTGCCCGGTCGTGGTCGTGCCGGCGGACTGGCAACCCCGGGAGGACGGGGGCGAGGTGGTCGTGGCGCTGAAGATGGCCTCCGGCGCCGCGGAGCTGTTCGCCGACGCGTTCGCGGAGGCGGAGACCCACAGCGCCCGGCTGGTCGTCCTGCACTCGTGGCGGTTGCCCGACATGTACGACGACATCATCCTCTCCCGGGTGGACCCCACGGAGCCGGCCCGGCGTACGGCGGCGGCGCTCGAGCTGCTGCTGCACGAGTGGCGGACCAGCTACCCCGACGTCGAGGTCGAGCTGCGGATCGTCCACGAGGAGCCGGTGCACGCGCTGGTGGAGGCGTCCCGGTCGGCGGACCTGCTCGTGCTGGTCCGTCGGGTCCACGGGCTCAAGCGCGGCACGCTCGGCGGCACCGGACGCGCCGTCCTGCGGGGCGCCGAGTGCCCGGTGCGGGTGATCTCTCCCGAGGGCCTCACCGCGGTCCCCGGACTGGTGCTCGAGCAGGCCGGGGACCTCGTGAAGTGAGGGTCAGCTGATCGGCACCGACCAGACCAGGCTCGTCCCGTGGGCGGGGGACGAGGTGACGCCGAGGTGACCACCGCGCCGCTGCGCGCGGCGCCGGACGTTGGCCAGTCCGCTCTCGTGGACCGCATCGGGCATGCCCGTGCCGTCGTCGGTCACCCGGACCACGACCTCGTCGACGACGCTCACCTCGACCGAGCACGACGCGGCGTGGGCGTGGCGGACGACGTTCGACAGCCCCTCGCTCAGCACGGCGAGGACGTCCGGGAGGAGGCTGCTGTCGATGACCGATCCGATCGGTCCGCGGAACTCCAGGGTGGGGTGCACCTTCATCGTCCGAGCCGCACGCTCGACCAGCTCCACGACGGCGTCCTGCGGGTCCGGGTCGTCGTCCATCGACCCCAGGCTGAAGATGGTGCGCCGGATGTCGCGGATGGTCGCGTCGATCTCGTCGGTGGTCCTGTCGAGCCTCCGGGCGATCTCGTCGGGATCGCGCAGCCACGAGATCCCCTGCAGCTCCAGCCCCAGGGCGAAGAGCTGCTGGATGACCAGGTCGTGCAGGTCGCGCGCGATGCGGTCCCGGTCCTGCATCACCGCCAGCCGCTGCTCGTCCTGCCCGGTCCGGGCCACCCGGAGCACCAACGGCGCCTGCTCGGCGAGGGTGGTCGGCAGCGAGGCGTCGTCCTCGGGACGGGACGCCGGGTCGGCGCTGGCCCTCCAGGCCAGCGTGATCACCGCTTGGAGGCCGAGCGGGTTGCAGATCGGCACCACCAGGCCCGGACCCATGGGCCCGAAGCCGAGCGCGGCGGAGACATCGACCGCGCGGCGGTGCTTCGAGATGTTCTTGACCTTCAGGGTGCGCCCGCTGGCCGCGGCGCAGCGCGCGAGCGACGTGCGGAAGTCGAGGACGGACATGGCGTCCGGGTCGGCGTCGAAGCCGGACACGACCCGAAGCCGCAGACCTCCCTGGTCGGACTTGGCGACCACCCACGCCACGTCGGCGCCGGCCATCTCGCGGGCCCAGTCGGCGACGAGCTGCAGTGCCGTGTCGTCGGGCTCGTAGCGGGGGACGTCGGCGGTGGACGCCAGCCAGCCCTCCCGGAGCGCGGCCTCCTTGCGCAGCCTGGCGTTCTCGATGACGACCCCCGCGGCGCCGGCCAGTGCGGAGGCCATCCGCTCGTCCTCCTCGGTGAACGCCGCGCCCTTCACCTTCTCGGCCAGGCGGAGGGCGCCGAGGACCCGGTCGCCGACCCGGATCCCTGCCTCCATGGGGACGTGCCGGTCGCCGGGGCGGCGCGGTTCCTGTCCCGCCAGGACCTCGTCCGGCTCCGGGGCCGCGGGGAGGTCGACCGCCTCGGCCCGGACGCCCGGTGCGGGCGGCCAGTCGCTGAGCTGGGGGCCGGCGTTCGCGGTGGCGCCGCGCACGGTGAACGACAGGCGCAGCGGGGGCTCCTCGTCCCAGTCGACGAGCGTCAGCCCGCCGTACCTGGCTCCGGTGAGCTCGACCCCCGCCTGGAGGATCCGCGCCAGCGTGTCATCGAGGGAGAGGCCCGACGACAGGCTCGCCACGGCGTCGAGCAACCGCTGGGACCCCTCCAGCGGGGCGGCGGGGGATGCCTTCGTCGCCATGATCATCAGGTCGTCGAAGGTGGGCGCCTCGTCGACCGACGGACGAGGACCTTTGTCGAAATTGCCCGAGCTGTATCGCATGCCTGCTCCTCCGCCGCGAGTCATTCAACGATGTGAAATCCCCCCCGGACACTTCCTTGTGTCCTATTTCGGCGTCGGGCAACCCGGTTCGAGGACAGTCCGGAAGAGCTTTAACCTGCCGTTCACCAGCCGTGCCCCCGGCGGGGTCGCGAGACCCCCGATCATCGGGGATCGGTGTCGCGATGGGTGTCGATGATGGCGGCCTGCGTCCGCGACGTCACCCCGAGCTTCCCGAGCATGGTGGACACGTAGTTCTTCGCGGTCTTCTCGCTCAGGTTCAGCCGCGTGGCGATCTGGCGGTTGGTCAGTCCCTCCTTGACGAGCTCCAGCACCTGACGCTCCTTCGGCGTGAGGTGCCTGGTCAGCGGGTTGACCGGCGGGCCGTCGCGCAGGCGCGCGAGCACCCGGGACGTGAGCGCCGGGTCGAGCATCGACTGGCCGGCCGCCACGCGCCGTACCGCGTCGGCCAGGTCTCCGGCCTTCACCTCCTTGAGGACGTAGCCGGCCGCGCCGGCCATGATCGCGGCGAAGAGGGTCTCGTCCTCCTCGAAGGAGGTGAGCATCAGCGCCGCGATCCCGGGATCGACCGACCGGATCTGTCGGCAGACCTCGACGCCGGTGCCGTCCGGGAGCCGGACGTCGAGGACCGCGACGTCCGGACGAAGCGCGGGGATCCGATGAGCCGCCTGCTGGGCGAGTCCCGACTCCCCGATGACCACGATGTCGCCGTCCCGCTCGAGCAGGCTGCGGACCCCGTGCCGGACCAGCTCGTGGTCATCGAGCAGGAAGACGGTGATCTGTCGCTTCGGCCCGATCATCGGGCCTGGCATCTGCTCCTGCATGCTGCCCAAAGTACGTCCGGGTGCCGTGGTCCTGCTCGGTCCTGTGGCATCGGACTTTCGGGACTTTGGTCCCTAGCGGGGAGCTGCAACGCGTCCCTCACCGCACTGACCTGCGGCCATGCGGTACGGAAGCCGGTCGGGAGCGGCGCCGTCTGCTCAGCAGCGAGAGATCGGCCAGAAGTCATGGCGGCCCGATGCCGTTTGACCCTGCGCTCGTCCCGGACGCCGTCCCACCATGGTAGTGCGCCTTCCGCCCACCGAGGGAGAACAGCATGGACGCCGTCACCCACCACCAGGACATCGTCGGGCTCGCCGATCGGTTGGTGCTCGAGTTCGGCGACACGATGCCGCCGGGACAGATCCTCGGGATCGTCCACCGCGCGAACCGGCTCGTCGTCCAGACCACGTCGGACCAGCACGATGCCCTCGCCCTGTGCGAGTCCATCGCCCGGCGCCTGATCAGCGGCCGCTGGAGCGGGACCAGGAGCCACGTGGCGTCGGCCTGACCGCCCGTACCGCTCCCACGCTGCGACCCGAACCTCCTCGACCTCGAAGGGCGTGACCATGACAGCGCTTGAACGACCCCGTCTCGATCGCGCGCTCCGCGAGCTCTACCAGGATCTCCACCGGCATCCCGAGCTCGGGTTCCAGGAGCACCGCACCGCGGCCGTCGTGAGCAAGACCCTCACCGGCCTGGGTTTCCAGGTCACCACGGACGTCGGGGGCACCGGAGTCGTCGGCGTCCTGTCGAACGGACGCGGGCGGACCGCCCTGCTCCGAGCGGCCATGGACGGCCTGCCCGTCAAGGAGGAGACCGGACTCGACTACGCGAGCACCGACACCATGCGGGACGCCCGGGGCACGCTCGTGCCGGTCAGTCACGCCTGCGGTCACGACCTCCACATGACCTGCCTCCTGGGGGCGGCCCGGGTGCTCTCCGCCGATCGGTCGAGCTGGTCGGGCGCCCTGGTGCTGGTGTTCCAGCCCGCCGAGGAGCTGGGCGCGGGCGCCCAGGCCATGGTCGACGACATGCTGTTCGGGAGGTTCCCGGTGCCGGACGTCGTGCTGGGCCAGCACGTCGCCCCGCTGCCCGCCGGCACCATCGCCGCCCACCCGGGCGCCGCCTACGCGAGCTCGGACTCCTTGCGCGTGCGCCTGGTCGGCAAGGGGGCGCACGGCTCGATGCCGCAGGACTCGATCGACCCGGTCGTGATGGCGGCCGAGACCGTGCTGCGCCTGCAGACCATCATCTCCCGCGAGATCCCGAGCACGGAGACGGCGGTGCTGACCGTCGGTTCGATCCACGCGGGTGACGCCGCCGACGTGATCCCCGGCGAGGCCGAGCTGCAGCTCAACATCCGCAGCTACGACCAGGCGGTCAGGCAGCACGTCCTCGACAGCGTCGAGCGCATCGCCCGAGCCGCCGCGGAGATGGCGGGAGCGCCCGAGCCGCCGGTGATCACCAGGACCGAGGGGTTCCCCGTCGTGGTGAACGACCGGAGCGCGCTGGAGCGGACGCTCCGCGGCTTCGCCGGCTGGATCGGCGAGGACCGGATCGTCGATCCCGGCGCCGGGGCCGGAAGCGAGGACGTCGGGATCCTGGCGACCAACGCCGGTGCCCCCCTGGCCTTCTGGCTGCTCGGTGCCGCCGATCCCTCGCTGTTCACGGCGGGGGACCTGAGCGGCCCGGCGCTGCAGCACGTGCCGAGCAACCACTCGCCGGCGTACGCGCCGGCCGTGGAGATCGCGCTGCCGATGGGGGTGGGCGCCCTGGTGACGGCCGCCAAGACCTGGCTGCCCCCCGTCCGGAGCACGGTCGCCCACGGGCGCGCGGCCCCGAACGGACGGTCCACGGAGAGCCGGGTCGCCGGTGAACCGGCGAACGGCGCCGTGCGGCAGCTGTGACCGAACCCGACCTGAACCCAACGATGAAGGAGCAAGCATGGCGACATTGACAGTGTGGAAGTTCGACAGCCCCGACGGCGCCAAGAAGGCCGAGGAGGCGCTGTTCGCCCTCCAGAAGCAGGAGCTCATCCAGGTCGTCGACGCAGCGACGGTCTCCTGGGAGGAGGGCAAGAAGAAGCCCAAGACCCACCAGGCCAACTCGCTGCTGGCCACGGGAACGCTCGGCGGGATGTTCTGGGGGCTGCTCTTCGGCGTCATCTTCTTCATCCCCCTCATCGGGCTCGTGGTCGGAGCGGCCTCGGGCGCCCTGGTCGCCTCGCTGACCGACATCGGCATCGACGACGACTTCATCGACTCGGTGCGCGAGAAGGTCACCCCCGGCACCTCGGCCCTCTTCGTGCTCACCTCCAGTGCCGTCGTCGACCGGGTGCACAAGGAGCTGCGCGAGCAGGGGATCCGCGGGGAGCTGATCGAGACGAACCTGTCGGCCGAGCAGGAGGCCAACCTGCGCACCATGCTCGAGGACGACGTCGCATGAGCATCCAGGTCCGGCGGGAGAGCCCGTCGCTGCTCACCGAGCTGACGAACTGGATGGGGGCCACGGCCCTCGACCCCCAGGTGCGGGTCGAGGAGTGGGTGGAAGGCGACCGCCGGATCATCCGCGCCGACATCCCCGGAGTCGACCCGCAGCGAGACATCCAGCTGTCGGTGGACGGCGGCATGCTCCACCTGCGCGGTGAACGGCGTGCCGAGAAGCGCGAGCGGCACCGCACCGAGATCCGGTACGGCAGCTTCGCGCGGGTGATCCCCCTCCCGCCCGGCACCCGGGCCCAGGACATCTCGGCCGACTACGTCGACGGCGTGCTGACGGTCTCGATGCCGGAGACGACCGGGTCCGAGGCCGAGACCATCCCCGTGACCACGGGCTCGAAGAAGTCCGAGAAGGACTAGGTCTGCGACCCGAGAGCTCGCGAACGGCGAGCACCAGAGCGGGCGTCACGCGATCGCCGCGCGTGGCACCACCCGGCCGTGGCGTCCTCCCAGCAGGGAGGGCGCCACGGTTCTGTCCCGTCCCCAGCGTGTCCAGCCTGGCCGGCGTGTCGACGACGGTCGGGATGCCGGGGCCGTTGGTCACGACGACCCGGTGCCGACAGGCACTGCCCGACCGGCGCGGGCCGGGCGATCGTCGTGAGATGACCACGAGCCAACGTCCGCCCGTCACTGCCGGCTTCCTCGAGCGGAAGCGGAGCATCGGCACGGTGATGACCCTGCTGCTCCTCCTGGGCATCGGTGTCGCTCTCGGGGGCACCATCGGGATGGTGCTGTCGAGCGCGGTCACGTGGCTCCTCGCCGCGTTCGCCGGCTCGTAGCCACGCCGCCGTCGTGCCGGGGGAGGCCGCGGGCAGCCGGGGCCGGGCTCCTAGAATCGAGGGGACACCAGAGCCCCTCCGGCCTCCGGCCCCTCAGTCTCAGACAGGAACCATGCAGCAGCTCGGCGATCATCCCTGGGCGGTCCACTACGGCCCCGGCGTCCCGGTCCAGATCGACATCCCCGACGAGCCCATCACCGCGGGCCTGGCCCGCGCTGCCCAGCGGTGGCCGGACCGGGTGGCGACCGACTTCCTCGGCGCCACCGCCACCTTCGCGGAGACCGAGCGGGCGGTACGACGGGGGATGGGGGCGCTGCGCGACCTCGGGGTCGGTCCCGGCGACCGGGTCGCGCTGGTGCTGCCGAACTGCCCGAGCCACCTGGTGGCCTACCACGCGGCGCTGCGTCTGGGCGCGGTGGTGGTCGAGCTCAACCCGACGTACTCGGTCGCCGAGCTCGAGCACCTGCTCGCCGACTGCGGCGCCACCCATGCGCTGGTGTGGCACAAGGCGGTCGAGCGGGTGCTCGCCGCCCGAGCCGGGACGGCGTTGCGAGCGGTGGTCAGCGTCGACGTCAGTCGCGACCTCCCGCTGCGCGCGCGGTTGCTGCTGCGCCTCCCCGTGCGTCCCGCGCGGGAGAAGCGCGACGCCCTGCTCGGCACGGTGCCCGCGGACGTGCCCGACTGGCACACCCTGACCCGCCGCGCACCCGACGACGTGCCGACGGCGGAGGTCGGCGCGGACGACCTGGCGCTGCTGCAGTACACCGGCGGCACGACGGGCACGCCCAAGGCGGCGATGATCACCCACCGCAACCTGGTGGCGAACCTCGTCCACGGCCAGGCCTGGGTCGGGTTCCGCAACGGCGAGGAGACCGTCTACGGCGTGCTGCCGTTCTTCCACGTCTTCGGCCTGACCCTCTGCCTGAACCTGTCCGGTTACATCGGGGCCACGCTGGTGATGTTCCCGAACTTCGAGCCCCAGACGGTGCTCGCCGCGTTCAAGCGTCGTCCGGCGACGTTCATGGGCGGCGTCGCACCGATGTTCGACCGGATCGCCGCCGCCGCCGAGGCGTCGTCGAAGCCGCCGAGCGACGGGCTGCGCCAGGTCCGGCTCGCCTTCGCCGGGGCGATGCCCATCCCGACGTCGGTCGTCGAGCGCTGGGAGCGGCTGACCGGGGGCCTCCTGATCGAGGGCTACGGCATGACCGAGTGCGCGCCGATCGCGCTCGGCAACCCGGCCGCCCCGACCCGCCGCCCGGGCACGCTCGGCGTCCCGTTCCCCAACACCGAGATGCGCGTCGTCGACCTCGAGGACGCCACCCGCGACGTCGACCCCGACGAGCAGGGCAGTCGGCGGGGCGAGCTGCTGGTGCGGGGGCCGCAGGTGTTCGCCGGCTACCTCAACCGCCCCGAGGAGACCGCCCAGCAGCTGCTCGAGGGCGGGTGGTTGCGCACCGGCGACGTGGTCGAGGTGGACGCCACCGGCTGGGTGCGCCTGGTCGACCGGGTCAAGGAGATGATCATCGTCGGTGGGTTCAAGGTGTACCCCTCGGCGGTCGAGGACCACCTGCGCACGATGCCCGGCGTGGCCGACGTGGCGATCGTCGGCATGCCCGTGGCCGGCGGTGGCGACGAGGTGCTGGCGGCGCTCGTGCTGGAGCCCGGTGCCCCGGCGCCCTCGCTCGACGAGGTCCGGGCGTACGCCGAGCAGCGGGTGGCCCGCTACGGCCTCCCGCGCCGGGTGGAGGTCGTCGACGACCTGCCGCGCTCGCAGATGGGCAAGGTGCTCCGCCGCGAGGTGCAGGAGCGCTTCACCGGCGAGTAGGCCCCGCAGGCCCGGGACCTACGGCCCTGCCGGGCGGCGTCCGGCCCGAGCAGGCTCGAGGTGACCGAAGCGCACCCGCGAGGCACCTCGAAGGACACGTCATGAAGGCCGCAGTCGTCACCAGCTTCTCCGCACCGCTCGAGATCCAAGACCGTCCCGTCCCCGCCCCCGCGGCCGGCCAGGTGCTCGTCCGCCTCGAGGCCTCCGGCCTGTGCCATACCGACATCCACGCCGCCCACGGGGACTGGCCGGTCAAGCCGAGTCCGCCGTTCGTGCCCGGCCACGAGGGGGTCGGCATCGTCGAGGCGCTGGGCCAGGGCGTCACCCACCGCGCCGTCGGCGACCGGGTCGCGATGCCGTGGCTGGGTCACGCCTGCGGGCACTGCCGCTACTGCATCACCGGCTGGGAGACGCTCTGCGAGGAGCAGCAGAACACCGGCTACTCCGTCGACGGCGGCTTCGCCGAGTACGCCGTCGCCGACGCGACCTACGTCGTGCGCGTCCCCGACGGCGTCGCCGCCCGGGAGGCCGCGCCCCTCACCTGCGCCGGGGTCACCACGTACAAGGCGGTGAAGGTGGCCCACATCCAGCCCACCGAGCGCGTCGCGGTCTTCGGCATCGGTGGACTGGGCCACCTGGCCCTGCAGTACGCCCGGATCGTCGGCGGGTCGGTCATCGCCGTCGACGTCGAGCAGGCCAAGCTCGACCTGGCCGCGGAGCTGGGCGCCGACCACGTGGTCAACGCCGCGACGAGCGACCCGGTCGCGGCCATCGAGGCCCTCGGCGGGGCGGACGTCGCGATCGTGCTCGCGGTGATCCCGTCCGTCTTCGAGCAGGCCTTCGCCTCCCTGCGGCGCGGTGGACGGCTGGTGTGCGTCGGTCTGCCTCCCGAGAGCGAGGGGCCGATGGCGCTCCCGATCTTCCCGACCGTCCTCAAGGGCATCTCGGTCATCGGCTCCATCGTCGGCACCCGCCAGGACCTCACCGAGGTCTTCGACCTGCACGCCCTGGGCCGGACCCGGGTCATCGCGGAGACCCGCTCGCTCGACGACGTCAACGAGTGCATCGAGGACGTGCTCGCCGGCCGGGCGCCTGCGCGCCTCGTGTTCGAGCTCTGAGGACCCCACCAGCGGGGCTGCGCACCCGCGCAGTCCAGCGTGCCCGCGGAAGGGGGAGCACGCGATGGTTCGCGACGCGCTCCCCGACGCGGCCGAAGGCCTCCGCGGCGATGCCGTCGAGCGGGCACGTGCCGCGCACGGCCGGAACGAGATGCCCCAGCCACGGGCACCGCACCCGCTGCGACTGTTCGCCGCCCAGCTGACCCACCTGCTGGCCCTGCTCCTGTGGGTGGCTGCCGGGCTCGCCCTGCTCGCCGGGATGCCGCAGCTGGCGGTCGCGATCGTCACGATCGTGCTGCTCAACGGCGCGTTCGCGTTCTGGCAGGAGTTCCGGGCGGACCGGTCGGCGCAGCAGCTGCGCTCGCTCCTCCCTGTCCGCGCCCGGGTCGTGCGGGACGGTCGGCCCGTCAGCGTGGACGTCACGGACCTGGTCGTGGGCGACTACGTCCTGCTCGAGGCCGGCGACCGGGTCGGTGCCGACATGGAGGTGCTCAGCGGGCACGGGCTCACGCTGAACGAGTCGATGCTCACCGGCGAGAGCGCGGCGGTGCCGCGCTCGACCGGCGAGGAGATCCGGTCGGGCACCTTCGTCCTCGAGGGGGACGCGGCGGCTCGCGTCACTGCAGTCGGCTCCGCGACCGCGCTCGCCGCGATCGCCCGGCTCACCGACACCGCCACCCGTCCGCCGAGCCCGCTCACCGTGCAGCTCCGCAGCGTCGTGCGGGTGGTGGCGATCGTGGCCGCCGGCACCGGCGTCGCCCTGGGGATCGGATCGGTGCTCCTGGGTCTGGGCCTGACCGAGGCGTTCCTGTTCGGCGTCGGGGTCAGCGTCGCCCTGGTGCCCGAGGGGCTGCTGCCCACGGTCACCTTGTCCTTGGCCCGTGGCGCCCAGCTCATGGCGAGGCGTCAGGCCCTGGTCCGGCGCCTGGACGCCGTCGAGACGCTCGGCGCGACCACCTTCATCTGCACCGACAAGACCGGCACGCTGACCCAGAACCGGATGAGCGTCGTGGCGGTGGCGACCACCGCGGGCACGGTCCGGATCGCCGGCGAGGGCTACTCGCCGGACGGCACGCTCGACGGGAGCCCGCAGGCCGTGGAGCGCGCGCGACGCGGAGCCGCCGCGGCCCTGGCCTGCGTCACCGGACGGGTCTCGCGCGGCCCGGACGGCACCTGGGTCGCCGAGGGCGACCCGATGGAGGCCGCGATCCACGCCCTCGCCCTGCGCGCCGGCGTACCCGCGCCCTCCGGTGCCGGCGAGCGTCTCGCGTACACGCCCGACCGGATGCTCAGCTCCCACCTGCACGACGGCCGGGTCAGCGTCCTCGGCGCCCCGGAAGCAGTCATCGCGCGCTGCGTCGAGCCGCCCGAGAACCTCGTGAGCCAGCTCGCCGCCCTGACCGACCGTGGCTACCGCGTCGTGGCTGCGGCCGAGCGGACCTGGGCGGGTGCGCCGGACCACGCGATGGAGCACGAGCTGCGGCTGGTCGCCCTCCTGGCACTCCAGGACCCACCTCGGCCCGACGTCGCCGAGGCGCTCGACCGGTGCCGTGCCGCCGCCATCCGGGTCGCCATGATCACCGGGGACCACCCGCGCACCGCCCGCGCGATCGCCACCCAGGTGGGACTCCTCACCGACGACGGGGTGGTCCTCAACGGGCCCGATCTCCCCGCCTCGGACGCCGCGCTGGCCGCCCTGCTCGACACCCCAGGCGGGGCCGTCGTGGCTCGCGCCGCCCCCGCCGACAAGCTCCGGATCGCGGTGGCGCTCCGCGGCCGCGGGCACGTGGTCGCGATGACCGGGGACGGCGTGAACGACGCGCCGGCGCTGCGGGCCGCGGATGTCGGGGTCGCGATGGGTGCCAGCGGCAGCGACGTCGCCCGTGAGGCCGCGGACCTCGTGCTGCTCGACGATCACTTCGTCACCATCGTGGCGGCCGTGCAGCTGGGCCGGGCGACGTTCGCCAACGTGCGCCGCTTCCTGACCTTCCACCTCACCGACAACGTCGCCGAGCTCGCACCGTTCGCGCTCTGGGCGCTCACGGGGGGCAGCTTCCCGCTCGCGTTCGGGGTCCTCCAGGTCCTGGCGCTCGACATCGGCACCGACATGCTTCCTGCGCTCGCCCTGGGTGCCGAGCCGGCACGCGACAGCGTGATGCAGGGCACCCGTCGTCGCCGCCTCGTGGACCGCGCGCTCCTGCTGCGGGCCTTCCTGGTCCTCGGCCTGACCGAGGCGGTGCTCTCGCTCGGCGCCTTCGCCGTCGTGCTGGTCGACGGTGGCTGGCGGTGGGGGGAGGCCCCGGACCCGGGGCTGCTCGCGACGGCCTCGGGCACGGCGTTCGCGACGGTGGCCTGCTGCCAGATCGCGAACTCCTTCGCCTGCCGGAGTACGACCCGCCCGGTCTGGCGGGTCGCGCTCACGTCCAACCGGCTGCTGCTGGGGGCGGTCGCCGCCGAGCTGGTGCTGCTGCTGGTCTTCGTCGGCGTCCCGCCCGTGGCCGACCTGCTCGGCGGGACGTGGCCCTCCGCGCTCGGCTGGGTGCTGGCCCTGTGCGCCGCGGTGGTCCTGGTCCTCGTGGACGCCGCGGCGAAGACCCTCCGGCGCGACGCTCCCGCCGCCCTCAGCCGCTGAGCCGCACCGAGCCCGCGGTGCAGGGACGAGCGGCACCGCGTGCGAGTCCGGTCAGAGGACCCCGCCGAGAGGCTGGACCACGGCGCCGGACGCGGCGACGTACTCGAGGAAGGACCGGAACCGCTCCTCGGTCCAGGAGAGGTCGTCGCCCTCGTCGCCGATCTTGTGGAAGACGAGGTTCGCCCAGTCGCCGTCGGCGGCGGCCGCGTCGACCATCCCGCGCACCTCGGACTCGGCCTGGTCGGCGAAGACCGAGACTCCGGTCAGCCGCTGCTCCTGCACCCAGGACAGGGACTGGTTCACCGGGTTGATGGTCCGGCCGGTCACGAAGAACCGGCGCACGACCGCAGCCACGCGATCGTCGACCGACCCGTTGGGGTAGGCGAAGTGCTGTCGGCCGCGGAAGTTCCGCTCCCGCAGCCAGGCCGCGCTCGCACCGACCCGCTCCAGCAGCTCGGCGTCGTCCAGCGAGCGCAGCGGGACGTCGTCGTGCCCGCCGATGTCCCAGCCGCGGTCGTGCAGGTCCTCCACCTGCTCGTAGGTGAGGTAGCCGGGGGAGCCGAGCCTCTCCGAGATGAGGTACGCCGTCCCGACCCACCCGTGCTGGTCCATCAGCTGCGCGGCGCGGTACTGGCTGGCCCATCCGTCGTCGAAGGTCAAGGAGACCACCCCGGGCGCCGGGGAGTCGGGGACCCGTACCGCCTGGCAGGCGAGCAGCTCGACCGTGGTCCCGACGGGGGACCACGCGGTGAAGGCGAGGGCCGTGATCGACGACCATCGAGGTTCGCCCTCCCGGCCGGTGAACGCCGACCTCGGCAGCACCACCTCGGTCCACTCGCCGTCGACCCGGGCCGGGCGGGCGATCGCCGCGCCGAGCTGGACGTGGAAGAACGCCGTCTCCGTCGACTGCAGCCGGACCTGGCTGGCACCGAGGGCGTCCCAGTCGTCGACGCGCACCCACAGCTTGAGGTGGCTGCCGGACATGTCGACCGGGTCGAACTCGCGCAGCGCGTTCGCGACCGCCTCGGAGTCACGGGGGGTGACGACCCGCACCGATCCGGTGCCGGCCTTGGCCTCCGCCACGTTGCTGACCTCCCCCTCGCCGAACCAGTCGACGAAGTCGCTCGAGGTGTCGGTCAGCAGCCCGGAGGCGCGGCGCGAGACCCGGATCGGGGTGACCCGGTCCAGACCCTGCTCACGGTCCTCGGCCCACCCTTCGAGCCGGTCCTCGGCCACGATCGGTGCAGCGACCGCTGCCCCGGCGGCGGTCGCGACCACGGCGCCCAGGACCCCTCGGCGACGCGTGCGCGCGCGCCGGTCGACCTCGCCGTCGTCGACATCTCCGTCGGCATCTCCGGGGGGCGCAGGGTCCATCTCGTCATGATCGCCCGCGGGCGTGCGGGAGACCAGGAACCCGGAGGGGGAGGTTGCGGGTCAGCCCTCGTCGTCGACCAGCCCGGCCCGGTAGGCCGCGATGGCGACCTGCACCCGGTTGGCGGCGCCCAGCTTGGTCAGGATGTGGGTGACGTGGGCCTTCACGGTGGCCTCGCTGAGGAAGAGCTCGCTGCCGATCTCGGCGTTGGAGAGGCCCTGGGCGATCAGCCGGAGGACTCCCAGCTCCCGCTCCGAGAGCGTCGCCATGCGGCCGCGGAGGTCGTCGGGCACCCTCCGGCCGTAGGTGCGGGACAGCCGGCCGGTGAGCGTGGGGGACAGGATGGCGTTGCCGGACGCCACCGTGCGCATCGACTGGATCAGCGCCTGGGGCGGGGTGTCCTTGAGGAGGAACCCCGCGGCCCCGTTCTCCAGGGCCTCGAACACGTGCTCGTCGACGTCGAAGGTGGTCAGGATGACCACGTGCGGGGGGTGGGGGAGCGCACGGACGAGCGCGAGCGCGCGCAGCCCGTCGACCCTGGGCATCCGGATGTCCATGAGCACGATGTCCGGTGCCAGCGCGCGGACCCGGTCCACCACCTCGGTCCCGTCCTCGGCCTCCCCGACGACCTCCAGGTCGGGCGCGCTGGACAGGATCATCCGCAGCCCCGCTCGGACCAGGGCCTCGTCGTCGACCAGCAGGATGGTGATCCGCGGGCGCTCGGGCTCCTCCGGCGTGGTCACAGCTCACGACCGTACGCCGGGAGCAGCGCCGACACCCGGAACCCGCCGTGGCCGTCCGGGCCTGCCTCGAAGGTCCCGCCGAGCAGCTCGACGCGTTCGCGGAGCCCGTAGAGCCCGGTGCCCGAGCCGCTCGCGGCGCGGGACGACGGGGCGGCTGTGCCCGCCGAGTTCCGGACGACCACGGAGAGCGATCCGTCGACCTCGGCCAGCTCCACCTCGGCGCTCGACCCCGGCGCGTGCTTGCTCACGTTGGTGAGGGCCTCCCGGACCACCCGGTACGCCGTCCGTCCGACCGGCGGCGGGCACGCGTCGAGGAACGCCGCGGGGGTGCGGTCCGTCAGCGTGACGTGGGCCCCGGCGGCGCGCCACTCCTCGAGCAGCGCGCCCAGCTGGTCGACCGACGCCTGGGGCGCGCGTTCGGCGGCGGCGTCCTCGCCGGTGCGGAGCAGGCTGACGACGTTGCGCAGCTCCTCGAGCGCCTGCCTCGCCGTCCTCCCGATCGCCTGCGCGGACGCCGCCGCGTCCTGCCCCTCGAGCGTCAGCTCCAGGGCACCGGCGTGGAGGGCGATCAGGCTGACCTGGTGGGCGACGACGTCGTGCATCTCCCGGGCGATGCGCGTGCGCTCCTCCTGGCGGGCCTCCTCGGCGAGCTGCTCGGCGCGGGCGGCGGCGGCCTGGACGGCCTGCTGCCGTGAGTTGAGGTACAGGCCGACCGTCGCGGGGAGCGCGACGAGCCCGCTCCAGATGAGCGCCGTCCCCAGCAGCCGCGTGCTCTCGGCGATCTCCAGGACCGTCGGGACGGAGGCGACCGCCAGGACGACCCAGGTCCGGGGTCGGCTGCCGTACACCTCGGTCACGGTGCCCGCCGCGAGCATGAGCGGCGCCGGCTGGGCGGCGACCACGAGGGCGAGCACGGCGATGCCGAGCACCAGCTCGGGGTAGCGCCGTCGCCAGCCGATCGCCAGGCAGCACAGGAGCACGACGCCCAGGCTGACGGGGGACGGCTCGAACGGCTCGCCCTGGCGGAAGGCCAACGCGGCGATCATCAGGGTGAGCGCGATGACGACCACGTCGAGGATCCGGCTCGACGCGACGAACCGGGCCCACGTCGTCGCCACGCTGCCCAGCCTAGGCCGCGGCTGCCGGCCGGAAGGTCGCGACGACGTTGGAGTCCCAGCCGCGGTCGGGGGAGTAGCTGCCCCCGCAGGTCACGATGACGAGCCGCTCGGCGCCGCCCTGGCCGAACACCTTCTCCGCCGGGAGGTCGGTCTTCGCGTAGGTGTCGACCTTCGCCAGCCGGTAGGCGCACCCGTCGAGGGTGACCTCGGAGCCCACCGGCAGGTGCTCCAGCTCGGCGAACGGCCCCCGGCCCTGCTCGGCGCTGTCGCGGTGCACCACCAGGACGCCGGTCCCGGTGCCCTCACCGGGCCACGCGCTCCGGTCCCAGCGGCCGAGGGTCGACACGTCCCCGGGCGGCACCAGGGCCCCGGCGTCGTCCACGGCGATGTCGACGACCCGGAAGTCCTCGTCCCAGGCGGCGACGTGCAGCGTCAGCGGGCCGTGCCGCTCGGTCGACGCGTCGGGCGACGTCTCGGTCGCCCCCGCGGTCGGGCGGGATTCGGCGGACCTCCGGGCGGCCTCGTCGTAGGTCTCCACGTCGCGTCCGAGGACGGCCTCGATCCCCGTGTCGATCACCGTGTCCACCGCGGAGCGCGGCACCTGGCTCAGCGCCCCGATCGCGAGCAGCACGAGCGCGGCGCTGAGCAGGTAGCGGCCCAGGACGCGGAGACGGTGGCTGCGGATCACGCCTCCAGGGTCGCCGGAAGACGGGCCCGGAGCCGTCGGTGATCGGTCTCGAGCACTCCGACCGAGGTCGATCCGATGGTCGATCCGGGCGCCGACCTCCGGACCCGCGGAGCCGACCTTCGCAGGACGGTTCCGCCCCCGGGATCCGAGATCGTGGAAGTGCCCGAGATCGAGACCGAGAGAGCGAGAGGAGGAAGGCGGTGACCGGGACCGCCCGGGAGGTACGGCAGGTCGTGGCGCTCATCCCGGCGCACAACGAGGCCGAGAACATCACCGATGCGATCCAGGGCCTGCGCGTGCAGGACCTCGCGCCGCACAGGATCGTCGTCGTCGCCGACAACTGCACCGACGACACCGTCCGGGTGGCGACCGAGGCAGGAGCCGAGGTCCTCGAGACCGTCGGGAACACCGACAAGAAGGCCGGGGCCCTGAACCAGGCGCTCGCCGCCCTGCTCCCCGAGCTTGACGACGACGTGGCCGTGCTGGTCCAGGACGCCGACAGCGCGCTGGACCAGGGGTTCGTGTCGGCCGCGGTCCGCTACCTGAGCCGCGACCCGCGGCTCGGCGCGGTGGGCGGGACCTTCCGGGGTCGCGACGACCGGACGTTCGTGGGCCACCTGCAGCGCAACGAGTACGCGCGCTACGCCCGCGACGTCCGCCGGCTCAAGGGCAGGTGCCTGGTGGTCACGGGCACCGCCGCGGTGCTGCGGGTGCCGACGTTGCGGGAGGTCGCCGAGGCCCGCCTCGACGGCCGGATCCCGGCCGGCGACGGCCGGGGCGGCATCTACGACACGACAGTGCTGACCGAGGACAACGAGCTCACGTTCGCGCTCAAGCACCTCGGCTACACCGTGCTCTCGCCCAGGGAGTGCACGCTGACCACCGAGGTGATGCCGACGTGGCGCGCCCTGTGGAAGCAGCGCCTCCGCTGGAAGCGGGGCGCCCTGGAGAACTGCGTGCAGTACGGCGTGACCAGGGTGACCTGGCGCTACTGGGGACGGCAGCTGTTCACCGCTCTCGGGATCATCGTCACGGCGGCGTACCTGGCGAGCATCGTCTGGTCGCTCGCCGTGTACGGGAGCCTGCACGTCCGCCCGTTCTGGCTGGCGATCACGGGCATCTTCGTCGTCGAGCGCGTCGTCACGGTCAAGGACCGCGGCCCGGCGCGGATGCTCCTGGCCGCGACCATGTACGAGCTCGGCTACGACATCTTCCTGCAGACCGTGCACGCCAAGGCGTACGCGGATGCGGTCCTTCACCGTGAGAGGAGGTGGTAACCCATGTATGACACGCCCACGCCCCTGCTGCCGGCCACGGTGCCGGCGGGCATGGCGGGAGCCGGTGCGCTGGCGCTGACCGGGTCGGACCTGGTCTGGATCGTGCTCGCCGTGTTCGCGCTGATCGCCGCCGGGTCCGCGCTGTGGCGGGTGATCCCGCGCAACGGCGAGCTCTGAGCCCGCCTGGCTGCCTGCCGATCAGTCGGTCGGCAGGCAGTCCGTGCGCACGGTGACCTCGTGGTGCCAGCCGCCGGGCACCCGCGACAGCTCCGCCTCCAACGTCAGCCTCGTCCCGCTCGGGTCGTCCTCGTCCTCGTCCCGGGTCACCGTGACGCTGCCGGAGTTCGGCTCGGAGACCGAGTCCGACAGCTCCCACCCGAGGGACGAGAGCCGACCGGTGAGCCGGTTGACCGGGGTGTCCGCATCGTCGTCCCGGGGGAACCCCAGGTCGATCGTGGCGGCGTACGTACGGCGCGCCTCGCCGTCGTCACATCCGTCGGCGTCGTCCTCGGTCCCGTCGTCCGTGACCCGCCAGTCCTCCAGCGGCTCCTCACCGTCGGTGAGCTCGTCGCGCAGCGCGCCGCCCCACTCCGCGAGGTCGGGTGCCACCCGTCGAGTTGGGCCTTCCTTCCGTTCGAGTTGGGCCTTCCTCACGCCTCGAGTCGTACGTCCTCCGGCCCGGCTCAGGCCGGACTGGCGGCGTGGTCCCGCGCGATCTCCTTGGCCCAGCGGTAGTCGGCCTTGCCGGCCGGGGTGCGCTTGACCTCCGGCACGACGACCAGGTCGCGGGGGACCTTGTAGCCGGCCAGCGCCTCGCGGGCGTGCCGCTGGACGTCGTCGAGGCTCGGCTCGCGCCCGTCCCGGACGGAGACGACCGCGGCGACCCGCTCGCCGAGCCGCTCGTCGGGCACGGCGACGACGAGGACGTCGGCGATGTCCGGGTGGCCGTGCAGGACGTTCTCCACCTCCTCGACGTAGACCTTCTCCCCGCCGGTGTTGATGCACTGCGAGCCGCGGCCGAGGAAGACGATCGAGCCGTCGTGGTCGCGGTAGCCCATGTCGCCCAGCACCGAGCAGCGCCGGCCGTCCGGCAGCGTGCGGAAGGTCCGTGCGGTCTTCTCGTCGTCCTTGTAGTAGCCCTGGGGGACCGGCCCGAGCCGGGAAATGAGCCCGACGTGCTCGGGCCCGGCGGGCATCTCGGCGAGCTGGTCGTCGACCACCAGCATCTTGTCGGTGGCCGGGACGCGCAGGTTGCCACCCTCGTCGAGGGTGATCTCGCCGTCGTTGCCCGACTCCGAGGCGCCGAAGTTGTCGCGCTGCATCGCGTTCGGGGCGAGGGTGCGGAACCGCTCGCGGCAGGCCTGGGACCAGATCGCCCCGCCCGAGGTGAACATGAACAGCGCCGAGTAGTCGACGTCGTCCTTGCGCCGCTCCATCTCGTCGGCCAGCGGCATGCCCATCGCGTCGCCGACGATCAGCAGGCTCTGCAGCCCCTCGTGGGCGATGCCGTCGACGATCTTCGTGGGGTCGAAGTCGCGCAGCATGACCAGGCGCCCGCCGAAGATGAAGTAGAAGAACATCGCGTAGGACGCCGCGCCGTGCATCAGGGGAGCAGCGATGAGGAACGAGATCGGCGGCATCGCCTGGGCGGCCGTCGCGATCGCGGCGAGGTCGGGGTGCGGGTCGCCGTAGGGGTTGCCGCCCGAGAGCGGCTTGTGGAAGAGGTCGTCGTGGGTCCAGACCACGCCCTTGGGATAGCCGGTGGTGCCGCCGGTGTAGAGGACGTAGTGCTCCTCGCCGGTCCGCTCGCCGAAGTCGCGCTCGGCCGACTGGTCGCGCCAGCCGCCGAAGTCGACGACGGCCACGTCCCGCTCGGCCGCGGCGGTGGCCAGCGACGCGTCGACCGACCCGACGACGTACACGGCGCGGACCTCGGGCAGCTGCTCGAGGATCGAGGCGAGCACCTGCTGGTGGGCCGGCTCCTCGACGACGACGGCGACGCTGTCGGAGTTGGTGAAGAGGTACTCCAGCTCCGCGGCGGTGTAGCGGTAGTTCACGTTGATCGGCACCGCGCGGACCTTGAGCAGCCCGACCATCGCGGTCACGTGCTCGACGCAGTTCTTCAAGAAGATGGCGACGTGCTCGCCCGGCGCGACGCCCCCGCTCGCGAAGAGGTGGCCGACCTGCGTCGCCTCCCGGTCGAACTCGGTGTACGTCAGGTCCCGCCCCTCGTAGCTCAGGGCGACCCGGTCGGGCACGGCGTCGGCGACGGTCTCGAACACGCTGGCGAGGTTGAACTTCATGCCAGGGACGCTAGCCAGGTTCGAGCCCTCGTGTGAGCGGTATCACCCGATCGGTCGGTCCGTTCAGGGCAGCTGCAGCTCCCTGAGCTGCCGACGCGAGGTGATGTCCAGCTTGCGGAAGATGTTGCGCAGGTGGGCCTCGATCGTGCGCGGGCTGAGGAACAGCTGGCCGGCGACCTCGCGGGACGTGGCGCCGGTGGCCACCAGGCGCGCGATGTGCAGCTCGTGGGCGGTGAGGCAGTCGGTCCGATGGGTGGTCCGCTTGCGCGGGTGCTCACCGGTGGCGCGCAGCTCGCGCGCGGCTCGCTCCGCGAACGCCTCCACACCCATGTTCGAGAGCATCTGGTGGGCGGTGCGGAGCTGTTCTCGGGCGTCCTGACGGCGCCCCTCGCGGCGCAGCCACTCGCCGTAGACGAGATGGGCGCGGGCGAGGTGGGCCGCCATCCGACAGTTGCCGAGCCGGACGATCGCCTCCCGGTAGTGCTCTTCGGCGGCAGGCCCGGTAGTGACCAGCGCGCGTGAGCGTGCGGCCAGCCCCAGCGCGAACTCCGTCCCGCTGGCGCGGGCCCGGGAGTTGAGCCGCTCCAGCGCGGCGACCGCGCGCTCTGGCTCCCCGGCACGGGATGCCGCTTCGACGAGCTCGGGCAAGGCGCTGCTGCTGTGCGGGAACTCGTCGTGCTCCCAGGGCGGCGTCGCGGCGGCGAGAGCGTGGTCGTAGTTGCCCAGGCCGTTGTGCAGGTAGGACTGCGAGACCTGGCTCGAGCCGAGTGACGTGCCCTCACCCCGGCGGGTCGCGTCCGCCACCACCGCCGCGTTGAGGTCCGAGGCTTCAGGCAGACGGCCGCGCCAGGCAGCCAGGATGAGCCTGGCGTTGGGCAGCGGCGGGGCCCCGGTCGCCCGCGAGATCGCATCCTCCTCCGAGAGGAGCTCACCGGCACGGGAGAGCTCACCGGTCAGCACCAGATAGACAGCCAAGGCATTGAGCGCCGCGGGAAGGGTGGACAACGCGCCTGTCTCGCGGGCGAGCCGGACGGCGCTGTGGGCCAGCGCGCCGAACGACTCGTCGTCCCACAGCATCACCGACACATGGCAGGCCAGCCACAGCCAGCGACCCTTGTCGGGGTCCGGCCCGGAATCGTCGTGGCGTAGGGCCTCGAGTGCCCGCTGCAGGGGGGGAACGCTCGCCTCGTAGCCCTGCGTGAACCTCGTGGTCAGTCCGTCCAGCAACAGATCCACTGGCCGGGGCGGCGCCGGTGGGGGAGGCGCGCTCTGGGCAGCCTCGGCCACCTCCCGCAGCCCGCGGCCTCGGGCGGCGAGGCGCCCGGCGTGGAAGGACGCCTCGAACGCCTGCACGTAGGCCTCGCGTGCGCGTGCGGCGTCCAGCGGACCGAGCGTCTTGGCAGCCTCGAGAAGCATCTGGGGCCCGTCGCTCCCGCGCGTGGTGTGGAACGCGATCTGGGCGCGGAGCAGCTCGAGCCGGGCGTGTTGGAGGGCGTCCAGTGGTCCGCTCGCGGCGACGACCAGCAGCTCCAGAGCCACCTCGGATGCGCCGGCGTCGTGCTTGGCGTGCGCAGCCTCCAGCGCCCGCCTCGCTCGGGCGGCAGGATCAGGGGTCAGCTCCGCGGCTTGCTGCAGGAACGCGGCTGCGGCAGCCAGCCCGCCGCGGGCGCGGGCCCGGCCTGCCAGGCTCTCCAGCTCCGCGGCGGCGTCCTCGTCGGTGCCCACCACGGCCTGCGCACGGTGCCAGGCCCGCCGGTCGGGATCGAGGTCCGGATCGGTTGCGGCAGCCAGCGCGGCGTGCGCACGACGACGGTCCGACGAGGTGGCGGCCCGCAGCAGGGCGGAACGCACCAACGGGTGACGGAACCGGACTCGGGCACCGACCTCCAGGAGCCCGGCGGCTTCCGCGAAGGCGGTCGACTCCGGGGCGATGCCCAGGTGCGCGGCCGCGCGCCACAGCAGCGCCGCGTCGCCGGACGGATCGACCGCGGCGACCAGCAGCAACAGCTGGGTCTGCGCCGGCATGCCCTCGGCGCGGCGACGGAAGCTGACCTCGATGGCGTGCGGGATGCCCGGCACCTCGGGCAGCTCGAACCCGCCGGCGAGCCAGGCCGACGGCGCGGTCCGGGACAGCTCCAGGAGCGCGAGCGGGTTCCCACGGGCCTCGGCGAGGACCCGGTCGCGCGACCCGTGGTCCAGCGGTGTCGCGACGGCCTGGGCCAGCAGCGCCCGCGCGTCGGTCTCGTCGAGGCCGCCCAGGCACACGTCGGGGATGTCGTCGAAGGCGCGCACGTCGCGTTCGGTCGGGTCGCGCAGGGCGAAGACCAGCGCCATCGGCTCGGCCGCGACTCGCCGGGCGACGAACGTGAGGACCTGCGCAGACGCCTCGTCCAGCCACTGCGCATCGTCCACGAGGCACAGCAGCGGCCCTTCCTCGGCGACCTCGGCCAGCAGGTTGAGGGCTGCCAGCCCGACCAGGAACCGGTCCGGCGCGGCACCGCTCTGCTGCCCGAACGCCACCCCCAGAGCGGTCTGCTGCGGGTCGGGCAGGGCGCCCACGCGGTCCATCAGGGGCGCGCACAGCTGATGCAGGCCCGCGAACGCGAAGTGCGTCTCGGACTCCACCCCGACCGAGGACGCCACGCGGAATCCCGAGGCGTGTGCCGCGCCGCGGGCGTACTCGAGGAGGGCCGTCTTGCCGATGCCCGCCACCCCGCGCACCACGAACGCCCCGCTCTGCCCGGCCCGTGCCTGGGAGAGGAGGTCGTCGACCGCTGCGCACTCGGCGCGGCGGCCCAGCAGGTCGGTCACTGTCCACTCCCAGCGTCGGCTGCCTAGGTACGAGGTTGGGTAATACTCACCGACGCGAACGCAACCCGCCAGGCTTTGCCCTGATCCGTGGACGGCTCCCTCCACCCCACGACGGCGCGTACGCCGGCCTCGCGCCCCGCCGGAGCAGGGCCCGGCACGGGCCACCTACCCCTCCGCACGGCCAGGTCCCTCGCCGACCTCAGGGCGTTTCACCGACGCGAGGTGGCGTCCACCGATGTGAGCCTGATGTCCCGGGCCCGCCGCACTCTCGCTGCGGTCCCGACACGAAAGGACGGCCATGTCCGCGAGTCCTGTCATCGACGTCGACCACCTGACCGTCACGTACGGCGACTTCATCGCCGTGCGGGACCTCTCGCTCCAGGTCCGGCGTGGCGAGCTCTACGCCCTCCTCGGCACGAACGGCGCCGGGAAGACGTCGACCCTCGAGGTCCTCGAAGGGCACCGCCGGGCCGCCGCCGGCGCGGTGCGGATCTTCGGCGAGAGCCCCACGAACCGGCGTGCGGTGCGGCCCCGCATGGGGACCATGCTGCAGGAGAGCGGCTTCTCCCCGGATCTCACGGTCCGGGAGTCCGTGGGGCTGTTCGGGGCGCTGAGCGGGAGACAGGACGACGTCGACCGGGTGCTCGGCATCTCCGCGCTCACGCACAAGGCGGACACCGGCGTCTCCCAGCTCTCCGGCGGGGAGAAGCGGCGTCTCGACTTCGCCACCGCCGTGTACGGCGGGCCCGACCTGGTCATCCTCGACGAGCCGACGACGGGCCTGGACGTCCAGTCCCGCGACGCGCTCTGGGCCGCCGTGGACCGGCTCCGCGACGAGGGGGCCACGGTCGTGCTGACCACCCACTACCTGGAGGAGGCGCAGCAGCGCGCCGACCGCATCGGGCTCATGCACCAGGGCACGTTGCGCCGGGAAGGGACGGTCGCCGAGCTCACGCAGGCGCTGCCGTCGGTCATCAGCTTCGCCCTTCCCGAGGGCGCACCCGATCCGCCGGTGGACATCGCGCATGCCAACGGGGCCCTGCGCGTCGAGACCTCCAGCCTGCAGGAGGACCTCTACCGGCTGCTCGGCTGGGCGCACGACAGCGGGGTGGAGCTGCGGGAGCTGCAGGCCGGCGCCACGCGCCTCGACGACGTCTTCCGCGTCATCAGCCGTGACCCCACGACACCTGCTCACGAAAGGACCCAGCATGTTGACGATCGCGCGCACTGAGCTGATCCAGATCTTCCGGAACCGGCTGGTCGTGGTCACCGGTCTGCTCATCCCGCTGGCTGCCGGCGGCTACTTCGTCTACCAGCACGAAGCCCTCGCCGACCGGGCCAGTCTCGGGTACATCGCGGCGATCGTGCTCTTCACCGTGATGGCCTTCGGCCTGTACACCACCGCGGTGACGACCCTGGCCTCGCGGCGACAGAACCTCTTCCTCAAACGGCTGCGCTCCACCGTGGCGAGCGACGCCGACATCCTCACCGGGCTGGTCCTGCCGATCACCGCGATCGCGCTCGTCCAGACGGTCGCGATCCTGCTCGTGCTCGGGGTGGTCGCCACCGCACCGGCCGACGTCCCGCTCCTCGCCGTCGCGATCCTGGCGATGATCGCCATGATGGTCGGCCTGGCGTTGGCGACCGCCGGGCTCACGACCTCTCCGGAGCACGCCCAGGTGACCACCCTGCCGGTGAGCCTGTTCCTGATCGCCGTCGCGAGCTGGGTCGGGATCACCGGCACCGACAGCCTCACGCTGCTCAAGCGGCTGGTGCCCGGCGGCGCGGCCACGGAGCTGGTCCTCAACGCCTGGAACGGCGGCGTCCCCCTCGCCGAGTCGATGCTCCTCCTGGTGGTCACCCTGGCCTGGGTCCTCGTTGCCGTGGCGCTGGCCGCCCGGCTCTTCCGGTGGGAGCCGCGTCGATGAGCCCTCCTCGAGTGCTCGGTCGCCGCTACGAGGTGGGTGAGGTGATCGGACGCGGCGGGATGGCCGACGTCCACCTCGGCCATGACCTCCGCTCGGGCGGCCGCGTCGCCATCAAGGTGCTCCGCACGGACCTCGTGGAGGATCCGCTCTTCCTCGCCAGGTTCCGGCGCGAGGCGCAGCTGGTGGCCGGCCTCCGTCATCCCGCGATCGTCACCCTCCTCGACTCCGGATGCGACGAGGTCGACGGTGGCTCGGCGGACGACACGGTGCGCGTGCCGTTCATCGTCATGGAGTACGTCCCGGGGTGGTCGGTGCGGGACCTGCTCAAGCGCGGCGAAGTCACCGTCGAGCGATCGATCCGATACCAGCTCGGGGTGCTCTCGGCACTCGAGTTCAGCCATCGGGCCGGGGTCGTCCATCGCGACATCAAGCCGGCCAACGTGATGATCACGCCGGACGGCGCCGTCAAGGTCGTCGACTTCGGGATCGCGCGGGACAGCAGCGATCCCGCCGCCACGATCACGCACCTCCAGGCGTTCATGGGGACCCCCGGGTACCTCTCCCCGGAGCAGGTGCGCGGGGAGGTCGCGGACGCGCGGAGCGACCTGTACTCGGCGGGCTGCCTGCTCTACGAGCTGCTGACCGGGCGGCCGCCCTTCGTCGGCGACGACCCGGTCTCGGTCGCCTACCAGCACGTCCACGAGCCGCCGGCGCGGGCCAGCAGCCACCACCTCGACCTCCCGCCTGCGCTGGATGCCGTGCTCGCCACGGCGCTCGCCAAGTCCCGGGAGGACCGGTTCCAGGACGCGCGAGCGTTCAGCCAAGCCCTCCGGTCCGCGGCGAAGAGCCTCATCCACCGCGAGGACGGCGCTCGCGCGGACCGGGTCCCCCTGCCCTGCTGACCGGCGCGGCACATCAACCAGGCACATCATCGACAAGGAGACAGATCATGGGATTCATCACCGTCGGGAGCGAGAACAGCACCCCGGTCGAGCTCTACTACGAGGACCACGGCACGGGACGGCCCGTCGTCCTGATCCACGGGTACCCGTTGAGCGGTGACAGCTGGGAGCGCCAGACGCGCGAGCTGCTCGCCGACGGCCACCGCGTCATCACCTATGACCGCCGCGGCTTCGGCCGCTCCTCGAAGGTCGGGACGGGCTACGACTACGACACCTTCGCCGCCGACCTGAACACCGTGCTCGAGACCCTCGACCTGCGCGACGTGAGCCTGGTCGGGTTCTCCATGGGCACCGGCGAGCTCGTCCGCTACGTCGCGAAGTACGGGACCGAGCGCATCACCAGGCTCGCGTTCCTCGCGTCCCTCCAGCCGTTCCTCGTGCAGCGCGACGACAATCCCGACGGCGTCCCGCAGACGGTCTTCGACGGGATCGAGAAGGCCGCCAGGACCGACCGCTACGCCTGGTTCACCCAGTTCTACCGAGACTTCTACAACCTCGAGGAGACCCTCGGGTCGCGGATCAGCGAGGACGTCGTCCGCGCGAGCTGGAACACCGCCAGCACCAGCGCCCCCGTCGCGGCGTACGCGGTCGTCTCGAGCTGGATCGAGGACTTCCGCGACGACGTCGAGGCGGTCCGCGCCGCCGACCTGCCGACGCTGATCCTCCATGGCACCGCCGACAACATCCTCCCGATCGACGCCACCGGCCGGCGCTTCCGGGACCTCGTCCCGCACGCCGAGTACGTCGAGGTCAAGGACGCCCCGCACGGCCTGCTCTGGACCCACGCCGACGAGGTCAACGTCGCCCTGCGCGCCTTCCTCGGCTGAGCAGCACGTCCGGCGACCTGGTCGCCCCAGGCCACTTCTCCCGAAAGGACCCCCCATGACTCAGCAGCTGCACGACAACACCGGTGCACCCGTGACGGTCAGGCTCGAGCGCGTTCTCCCGATCGGCACCTACGCGGTGCGCCTCGCCGACGGATCGAGCGTCGGACGGGCGGACTTCGTCGATTCCCCCGAGGTGGAAGGTGAGCGGATCCTCTTCCACACCGAGGTGGCCCCGGAGGTCGGTGGGCGGGGACTGGCGGGACTCCTCGTCCGTGAGGTGCTCGCTGACAGCCTTCGCACGGGCACGACCGTCGTTCCCGTGTGCCCGCTCTTCGCAGCCCACCTGAAGGAGCATGGCGACGAGTACGTTGCCGACGGCGGCAGGTTCCGGAAGCCGAGACCTGCCGACCTCGCGCTCGTCACGTCCATGGCGCTGAAGGGCCCCCGTGCGCTCACCGATTCCTGACTACCTCACCCAGGCCCTTGCCGACGTCGGCGCGGACACGTCCGGTGCGCCGGCGGGCTACATCCCCGAGCTGGCAGCCGCGGATCCCGAGCTGCTCGCCGCGGTCTTCGCCACCGTCGACGGCGAGGTCTACGGCGCCGGCGACCTGGATGTCTCGTTCACCATCCAGTCGATCTCCAAGCCGTTCGCTCATGCGCTGGCCCTGGCCGATCGTGGCTTCGACGCGGTGCTGGACAAGGTGGGCGTCGAGCCCTCCGGGGAGGCGTTCAACGAGATCTCCCTCGAGGTCGGGTCCGGGCGTCCCCTCAACCCGATGATCAACGCCGGCGCGATCACCACCCACTGGCTGACCGGGTCCGAGGAGATGGACTCGTCGGAGCGGGTGGAGCGCGTCGTCAGCGGACTCTCGGCGTTCGCCGGTCACCGGTTGGAGGTCGACGAGTCGGTGTGCGCCTCGGAGATGGAGCACGCGCACCGCAACCTGGCCATCGGGCACATGCTCCGCAGCCACGAGATCCTCACCGAGGACCCCACCGCCGTCGTCGAGGGCTACATCCGCCAGTGCGCCGTGCTCGTGTCCGCCCGCGACCTGGCTCTGATGGCGGCGACGCTGGCCAACGGGGGAGTCAATCCCCGCACAGGCGAGCGGGTGGTGTCCGAGCGGGTGGTACGTCAGGTCCTGAGCGTCATGTCCACCTGCGGGATGTACGACGCCGCCGGTGACTGGGCCACCCAGGTCGGCATCCCGGCGAAGAGCGGCGTGGCCGGAGGGCTGATCGGCGCCCTCCCCGGCCAGATCGGCATCGCGACGTTTTCCCCGCGGCTCGACCCCCACGGGAACAGCGTCCGCGGGGTGTCGCTCTTCGAGCGGTTCTCCTCCGACATGGGCCTGCACCTGATGGAGGTGCCACCCGCCGCGCGCGCGGTCGTGCGGTCCAACCACGTCGTCGGCACCGGTCCGGATGCCGTCCGGGTGTTCCAGCTCCAGGGCGGGATCCGCTTCGCCGGCGCCGAGAGGGTGGTCCGCGAGGCCGTGGACACAGCGCCGGCGGAGACCACGGTGGCCCTGGACCTCACCAGGGTCTCCTCGATCGACGACGTGGCCCGTCGGATGCTGCTGGAGATCGCGCGTCGGCTCACCCTGGACGGTCACGACGTCTACCTCGTGGACCCCGAGTCGATCCTTCCCGATCCCGACCCGGGCGACGGGGGCCGGGTCATCGTCGTGGGGGAGCTCGACGGACCCGGCGATCCCGCCGGGCAGGGTGGCTGATGGTCCTCAGTCGCCCACCGGCGCCGTCCGGCGTCAGCGACCAGGTGTGATGCCCAGGGCGGTGCGCGACGCACCCAGCCACCACCTCATCCTCGTCGCCGAGCGGGTGAGGCTCTCCCTACGTCAACGGTCCCCGTGTTCAGTCACTGAACGTGGCAGCTGCAACCAACGTCCTGGCTCGGTACATCTAGTCGGACTGGATGGAGCCGGTCACATCGTGCAGCGCATCCCACTGCTGGCCAGTCGGCCACCGCTCGCGGGGGCCACCATCTCGGTAGGGGATCGGCCCCCCCGCGTCGGTCTGTCGCGGTGGAAAGACGCAGCTTCGAGGGTGCCGAGCTCGGACTCCGCACGGTGGGGGTGGGAGCGCCGCACGGTCCGGTGCTTCACGGTGTGAGTGCGACGATGACGGCGGCAACACCGAGTGGGACGTCGAGGAACACGCAGAACTCCGCCAGGGATCGGGGCACGACAGCGTCGCGTCGCCAGTGCGCGACGTCCCAGACGGCATGTGCCGCGAGAGCGGCGCCGACGAGCAGCAGCCCGGCTGTCGGTGAGAGCTGGACGCTGAGGGTGGCGGCACCGCCGTAGGCGGCCAGGGCCAGTGTCTGCGTGGTCACCGCTGTCGTCCGAGCCCGTCGTAGCGCTGCGACGGCGACCAGGACGGCGCCCGCCGAAGCGGTGCCGGTCCACCACGGCAACCCCAGGGCCTCGCTGACGAAGACAACGACCGTGGCTCCGATGATGGTCGCCCATGCCACCCAGCGCCGCTCCAGGGCGGCCGCGGCGAGGTAGCAAAGCGAAGCCGCGACGAGAACGATGGCCACCACCTCGACCTCCACCCCGTTTGCGATCTGCAGCGCCGCTGCTGTCAGGCCGATTCCTCCAAAGGCCACGGTCGCGGCGTGCGGACGGGCGTGACCGATCTCCGTCGAAGGAATCGATGGCCGGGGCACCTGGTGGGTCATGGCACGGGCCGTCCGGGTGGGGTGAGGGCAGCGAGCACGGTCGATCGGACGAGTCCCGGCGCCCGGGAGGCGTCGAGCTCGTTGCGGTGCACGGCCACGGACGCGGCGTGGATGACGCCCTGGGCAGTAGTGACCTGCCAGTTCAGCGGCATGTCGGTGCGCACGCTGCCCTCGCGGCGGGCGCGTCGCAGGAGACGGGTGAATCTCCGCACCGGCTTGTCGTGAGCCTCGCGGAGGTCGTGATCGGACAGCGCCTCCTGGGCGGCCATCACCAGTCCGCCGTATCGGTGGGTCACGTGCCAGCTGGCCACCAGGAGCCGCCCGAGGGCCTCGTGGGCGTCGCCGTCGAGGTCGACCTTCTCGAGCTCGGCATCGGAGACAGCCATCGCGCGGTCGACGACCTGGGTCACCAGCGCGGCGCGGTTGCCGAAGTGACCGTAGAGCGTGACCCGGCCGACGCCGGCAGCGGCGGCGATGTCGTTGAGGCTGACCGCGGGGTCGACGGCGAGGCACACCGTGGCGGCGTCAAGGATCGCGGCGATGTTCTTGCGGGCGTCAGCGCGCTTGGGGGCGTCTATCGAGATGGAGCTCACGGCTAAACCGTACATATCTGTTCGGTTTCGCGCTCACCAATTGTTGCGCCGCCGACGGCTTGAGGCGAAGGCCGGGGAGCTCGACGCGCTCGGAGACCTCCGTGAGCAGCAGGACGTCGCAGTCCATCCTGACGATCAGGGCGAGGTGGCGAGCGTCCCAACGTTCCGCCAGGTTCCAGGTTCCGATGCGCATGGTCGCAGTGTGGCGTCAGGGGGCAGCGGGGGAGCGGTGTTCGACACGATCCCAGGGGCGTCAGAGCGCGGGGAGCAGATCTCCTGCGGAATCCCTGCGGAATTTGGGTCTCGACAGGCTCGACCACCGAAGTGGTCGGCCAACGGCAAAGGGCCCCTGACCTGCAGGTTTGCAGGATCAGGGGCCCTTTCAGACCCGGGCCGAGGCCTAGATGTCGTAGTACAGCTCGAACTCGTGCGGGTGCGGGCGGGCCTGCACGGGCGCGATCTCGGCGGTGCGCTTGAAGTCGATCCACGTCTCGATGAGGTCGGGCGTGAACACGTTGCCCTGGGTGAGGAACTCGTGGTCGGCCTCGAGGGAGTCGAGGACCGAGTCCAGGCGCGTGGGCACCTGGGCGATGTCGGCCATCTCGTCCGGCGGGAGCTCGTAGATGTCCTTGTCGATCGGCGCGGCGGGCTCGATCTTGTTCTTGATGCCGTCGAGGCCGGCCAGCAGCAGCGCCGAGAAGGCGAGGTAGGGGTTCGCCGACGGGTCGGGGCAGCGGAACTCGATGCGCTTGGCCTTCGGGTTGGAACCCGTGATCGGGATCCGGACGCAGGCCGAGCGGTTGCGCTGGGAGTAGACCAGCGAGATCGGGGCCTCGAAGCCCGGGACCAGGCGGTGGTAGGAGTTCACCGTCGGGTTGGTGAAGGCCAGCAGCGACGGGGCGTGCTTGAGGATGCCGCCGATGTAGTAGCGCGCCATGTCGGAGAGGCCGGCGTACCCGGTCTCGTCGTAGAACAGCGGCTCGCCGCCGTTCCAGATCGACTGGTGCACGTGCATGCCCGAGCCGTTGTCGCCGAAGATCGGCTTCGGCATGAAGGTCGCGGTCTTGCCGTTGCGCCAGGCGACGTTCTTGACGATGTACTTGAACTTCATGACGTCGTCGGCGGCCTGGAGCAGCTCGCTGAAGCGGTAGTTGATCTCCGCCTGGCCGGCGGTGCCGACCTCGTGGTGGGCACGCTCGACCAGCAGGCCGGAGCGCTCCATCTCGATGACCATCTCGTCGCGGAGCTCACCGAAGTGGTCGGTGGGCGCGACGGGGAAGTAGCCACCCTTGTACTTGACCTTGTAGCCGCGGTTGTCGTTGGCGAACTCGTCGCCGGTGTTCCAGGCGCCGGCCGAGGAGTTGATCTCGTAGTAGCCGGCGTTCGCCTTGGTCTCGAAGCGCACGTTGTCGAAGACGTAGAACTCGGCCTCCGGCGCGAAGTACGCCGTGTCGCCGATGCCCGTCGTGGCGAGGTACGCCATCGCCTTGCGCGCGATGTTGCGCGGGTCGCGGGAGTAGGCCTCGCCGGTGAGCGGGTCGTGGATGAAGAAGTTGACCACCAGCGTCTTCGCCGTGCGGAACGGGTCGATGTACGCCGTGGTCGGGTCCGGGAACAGCGACATGTCGGACTCGTGGATCGCCTGGAAGCCACGGATCGAGGAGCCGTCGAAGCTCAGGCCGTCGTCGAAGACCGACTGGTCGAACGAGGAGACCGGGACCGTGAAGTGCTGCATGATGCCCGGCAGGTCGCAGAAGCGGACGTCGACCATCTCGACGCCCTCATCCTTGACGTACTTGAGCAGCTCGTCGCTGTTCTGGAACATTCATCCTCCTTGGCGGCGGGTGTTCCCGCTGCCGGCAGATCAGGGTGTGGACCGGCGCGACGGTGCGCCGATCGATGCACGAACCTAATACGTCGGCGGTTTCGGGACCGTACCCACCATGTTTCCACGATGTAACAGGTGGTCCCCGCGAGGGGGGTCGAGCGCGCCATCTACGCTGCTCGGGTGAGCTCCGTGCCCTTCGAGACGACCACCTGGGCACGACGCGTGGGAGCGCTGGTGGTCGACTGGATCGCCTCCACCCTCGTCGTCATCGCGTTCGTCGGCCTCGACGAGTACGGCCAGACCGGCAGCCCGGCGCAGGCGCTGGTGCTCGGCGTCTACGTGCTGGAGTCGGCGCTCCTCACCGCCCTGGTCGGCGGCTCGTTCGGCAAGCTGGTGACCCGGCTGCGCGTCGTCCGCGCGAACGGCGACCCGCGGCCGCCCGGCCTGCTCCAGTCGCTGGTCCGCTCGGTGCTGGTGGCGCTGGTCATCCCGCCGCTGGTCTACCGGCCCGACGGGCGCGGCCTGCACGACATGGTGGCGGGGACCGCCACCGTCGACCTGCAGACCTGGCGTCGCCTGGCCGGGCGCTGACGGACCTCCCGCAGCCGGTTTCGGCTGGGTGGTCGATGGCTAGGCTGGCCGTGCCCCCTGACGAAAGGCTCCACATGTCCCGCCGCACGCTCCCTGCCCGCCTCACCGCCCGGCGCCTCGCCGTGGCTGCCGTCGCGCCCCTCGCCCTCGGCACGCTCGTGGCGTGCGGAGGTGATGACGGGGGCACGACCGCGAAGGAGCCGGCGGCCTCGTCCTCGCCCTCCGAGGAGTCCTCGGAGTCCGCCGACGCCGAGCCCACGGAGGACACCGCCGTGGCCGCGGGCGAGGAGATCGAGCCCGAGGAGTTCATGGACATCTTCGAGGCCGCGTTCGACGAGGCCACCACCGCGCACGTGACCATGGACATGAGCAGCGCCGCCGGGAGCATCGAGGCGGAGGGCGACGCCGACTACACCACGACCCCGCCCGACATGACGCTGGAGATGGGCGGCGCCGCGCTGCAGGGACAGACCATGGACATGCGCCTGGTCGACGGCGTGATGTACATGAAGATGCCGGCGATGGGCGAGAAGTTCGTCAAGCTCGACCTCAACGACCCCAACAACCCGCTCGGCCCCGGCCTGACCAACCAGCTCGACCCGCGCGGGATGTTCGACTCCTTCGGCGACAGCCTCGACGAGGTCGTCTACCAGGGCGAGGAGGACGTCGACGGCGAGACCACCGACGCGTACGCCGTGACGGTGGACGCCGAGACGGTCCTCAAGTCGCAGGGCCAGGAGATCCCGCCCGGGATCGAGATCCCCGAGCAGATCACCTACGTGATGAACTTCGACGAGGACGGCCGCTACCGGCGGATGGTCGTCGAGATGGGGGAGGCCCTCGGCGACGTGACGATGGACTTCACCGACTGGGGCGCCGACGTCACCATCGAGGCCCCGCCGAAGAACCAGGTCACCGACTTCCCCGGCGGCGGCACCGCCGCCGGCTGATCCCGCTCGCTGCTCGGCCACCGGGGGCTCGTTGGTCGAGCAGGGAAGGCGCGCAGCGCCTGACCGTTGTCGAGACCGGGTGGGCCGTCGTACGGCGGCGGTCTATGCCCTGCCTTCGCTGCGGGGGTCTCGACACCGCTCGTCGCTGGCGCTCCTCGCTGCTCGACCACCGGCTGGCCCGTGATGGTCGGTGGGCTGCGGTGGATCAGCGGCCGCGTTGGTTGCCCCGCATCCCCTTCATGCTGGTGGGGACGGGGCCCTTCGGCAGCGGGACCGCGGAGCGGCGCGCGTCGATCGCCTTGAGCCGGTTCAAGATGTCGGTGAGCTCGGGGCCCTTCACCTGGCGCCCGAGCTTCTGGACGGTGCGCACCAGCTTCGCCAGCGGGACCTCGTCCTCGCCGTTGCCGCACACGATCTCGTGGATCGGGGTGCCGGGGGCGACCCGGTCGTGCTTGCGGTGCTCGCTGGCGAGCAGCTGGCGCACGCGGGGGCCGTTGCCCTCGCCGATCAGCACGATGCCGGGAGGGCCGACCACCCGGTGCACGACGTCCTGCTGGCGGTTGAAGGCGATCGCGGGCTCGGTGACCCAGCCGCGGCGCAGCATCCGGAGGGCGGCCGCGGCCGCGCCGGGCTGCCCCTCCATCTGGGCGTACGCCGACCGCTGGGCGCGACGTCCGAACAGGATCATCGCCGCGAGCAGGCCGAAGAGCAGCCCGCCGACGACGGCGAGGATCCACTCGATGATGCCGGAGCCGGGGAGCACCTTGAAGACCGTGAAGCCGATCGCGCCGGCGACCAGGAAGGTCGCGATCAGCACCAGGCCGATCCGGGGGTCGGTCTTCTTGGTCAGCCGGTAGGTCTCGACGAGCTGCTTGCGCCGGCTCATCTCAGCCGGAGCGGTCGGGGTAGCCATGGGTGGCGCTGCCTTGTCTGTTCGAGTGGGTCGCGGTGGTCGCGCGGGGTCAGGCGGAGACGCCCTGGCGGGCGTCCATGGCCTGACGGTACAGCCGCCCGGCGCGGTAGGACGAACGCACCAGCGGGCCGGACATGACGCCCGAGAAGCCGATCTCGTCGGCCTCGGCCTTGAGCTCCACGAACTCCTCCGGCTTCACCCAGCGCTCGACCGGGTGGTGGCGCACGGAGGGGCGGAGGTACTGGGTGATGGTGATCAGCTCGCAGCCGGCGTCGTGCAGGTCGCGCAGCGCCTGGCTGACCTCCTCGCGGGTCTCACCCATGCCGAGGATCAGGTTGGACTTGGTGACCAGCCCGAAGTCGCGGGCCTGGGTGATGACGTCGAGGGAGCGCTCGTAGCGGAACGCCGGGCGGATCCGCTTGAAGATCCGCGGCACCGTCTCGACGTTGTGGGCCAGCACCTCCGGGCGCGACTCGAAGACCTCGCGCAGCAGGTCGGGCTTGCCGTTGAAGTCGGGGATCAGGTTCTCGACGCCGGTCTCGGGGTTGAGCTCGTGGATGGCGCGCACCGCCTCGGCGTAGAGCCAGGCGCCGCCGTCCTCCAGGTCGTCGCGGGCGACGCCGGTGATCGTGGCGTAGCGCAGGCCCATCTTCTGCACCGACTCCGCGACCCGGCGCGGCTCGTCGCGGTCGAGCGGCTGCGGCTTGCCGGTGTCGATCTGGCAGAAGTCGCAGCGGCGGGTGCACTGGTCGCCGCCGATGAGGAAGGTCGCCTCGCGGTCCTCCCAGCACTCGAAGATGTTGGGGCAGCCCGCCTCCTGGCAGACCGTGTGCAGCCCCTCGGACTTCACCAGGCCCATCAGCTCCTGGTACTCCGGGCCCATCTTGGCCCGGGTCTTGATCCAGGCCGGCTTGCGCTCGATGGGGGTCTCGGCGTTGCGGACCTCGAGGCGGAGGAGCTTGCGACCTTCAGGAGCGGGGGCTTGTGTCACGTGGACAAACTGTACGCCGGGGGACCAGGCCGCGGGCCGCGGCCGTGACCTCGTCCCTCGACATCTGGTAACCCTGGGGTTACCTTTTGGGGATGGACGTCTTCGGGGTGCTCGCCGACCCGCTGCGCCGCTCGCTCCTGGAGCGGCTGGCGGCGGGTCCGTCGCGGGTCGTCGACCTCGCCGCGGCGTACGACGTCTCGCGTCCGGCGATCAGCAAGCACCTGCGGCTGCTGACCGACGCCGGCCTGGTCACGGCCACCGACCGGGGCCGCGAGCGGCACTACGCGCTGCGCCCCGACGGGCTGGGTCCGGTCCGGCGCCTGCTCGACGTCCTGACCCCCGCACCGGCCGGGCCGGGCGCGGTCATGGCGCAGGCGCTCGACGCGCTGGACACCGAGGTGCGCCGCACGGTCCGCGATCGGCGCGCAGCCGAGGCGCCCGGCGTACCCGCCCGATCCGAGGAGGAGTCCGCATGACCCGCACGCCCACCGGCCGCATCGACCACGACGACGGCGTCCGCACCCTGGTCCTCACCCGCACCTTCGCCGCACCGATCGAGGACGTCTGGGCCGCGGTGACCGAGCCCGGGCGGCTGGCCCGCTGGATCGGCACGTACGACGGCGACCCGGCGTCCGGCCGGGTGTCCTTCCGGATGACGGCCGAGGACGGCGCGCCGGCCGAGGAGATGGAGATCGTCGAGTGCGTGCCCCCGCACACGCTGAGGGTCGTCTCGCACGTCGGGGAGGACCGGTGGTCCCTCGAGCTCGCGCTCGCCGAGGCCGACGGCGTCACCACGCTGACCTTCGCCCAGCCCGGCATCGACCCGGTGCAGGCCGAGAGCGTCGGCCCCGGCTGGGAGTACTACCTCGACCGGCTGGGCGCCGCCGAGACCGGGGGAGAGGTCGCCGCGATCGACTTCGACCGCGACTACTACCCGGCAATGCAGGAGCACTACCGGGCGCAGGCCACGCCCTGAGACCGGCCCTGACGCCCGCTCAGGGCACGTCGCGGCGGCGGAACGACGCCACCGACGCCACGCCGGCGGCGAGCAGCAGCACCCCGTAGTACGTCGCGCCGCTCCCCAGCGACAGATCGCGGTCGGGGTCGCACTCCGACCCCTCGGCCGGGTCTTCCGCGCGTCGGTTCCAGCAGGGCTCCGGCGTCTCGACCGAGTACGTCGTGCCGTTGCGCAGCACCGCCTCGAGGTTGCTGCCGGGCTGCCAGCGCCCTTCGAGGCCGACGACCGCGATGACCATCCCGCCGACGATCGTGAACGCGAACAGCACGCCGATGGTCGCGACCGTGCTGCGGAACAGCATCGTCAGCGCGTAGCCGGCGAGCGCTGCCGCGGCGGCGACCAGCGCGCCGCGCAGGCCGTACTCGATGGAGTCCCTCAGCACGCCGGGTCCCGGCGGAAGGTCGCGGGAGCGCGCGACCACCCCGAGCACGAGCCAGTACGCCGTCGACACCACGGCCGTGACGAGGAACGCGACCCCCGTGACCACGAGCGCCTTCGCCGCCCAGACGCGGCTGCGGCGTGGCTCGAAGAGCAGCTGGTTGCTCATCGACCCGCTGCTCCAGTCGTGCCCGACGAACGTGGTCCCGAGCAGCATCATCAGCAGCACCAGCACCGTGACCACGGTCATCCCGGAGCCGAACTCGCGCTCGTTGCCCAGGCTGAGCGGCTCGCGGGCGGTGTACCAGCCGATGACCGTGTCCTCGCACAGCTCGGCGGACTCGACGCCGAGCCGCCCTGGGTTTCGCTCGCAGCGCCGGATCTCCCGGGCCCCGTTCTCCCGGGCCGTCGCCATCTCGCCGTCGGAGACCGGGCGGGTGTTGAACGCCGTCACGGCCGCGAGGACGGCCGGGACGACGACGGCGCCCACCAGCAGCAGCAGCACGGCCCGGCGCCAGCGCAGCCGGGTGAGCTCGACCCGGAGCAGGGCGGTCACCGGCCCTCCTCGGTCCCGGACGGCGCGTCGGCGGAGGTGCCGAGGGTGTCGGCGGCGGTGAGCTGGAGGAAGAACGTCTCCAGGTCCTGCCGCATCGGGGTGAGCTCGGTGAGCCAGATGTCGGCGGCGGCCAGCGCGCGGTTCACGGCGGCGGGGTCGTCGGTGTCGACCGCGAGGTGGCCGTCGGACCCGACGGACGTGGCCATGCCGGCGGCCCCGAGCGTCGCGGCCGCCGCGGCCGGGTCGGGGACGACGACCCGGTACGCCGTCCCCTCGCCGAGCAGCTCGTCGACGGTGCCGGAGGCCAGCAGCCGCCCGTTGCCGATGATGGTGGCCGAGGTGCAGACCTGCTGGACCTCGGCGAGGATGTGCGAGCTGAGCAGCACGGTCACCCCGGCGGCGCCGAGGTCGCGGATGGTGTCCCGGATCTCCCGGATGCCGGCGGGGTCGAGACCGTTGGTGGGCTCGTCGAGGATCAGCAGGGCCGGGTCCTTGAGCAGGGTCGCGGCGATCGCGAGCCGCTGCTTCATGCCGAGCGAGTAGGACTTGAACCGGTCCTGGTCGCGGCCGGTCAGCCCGACCGTCTCGACCGCGGCGCCGACCCGCTGCTCGGGAACCCCGATCGAGCGGGCCAGCAGCTGCAGGTTCTGCCGGCCGCTGAGGTTGGGGGAGAACTTCGGCGACTCGACGACCGCGCCGACCCGGTCGATGACCGAGGGCAGCAGCTCCGGGACCGGCTCGCCGAAGAGCCGCATCGAGCCCCGGGTCGCGCGGGCCAGGCCGAGCAGCATCCGGATCGTCGTGGTCTTGCCGGAGCCGTTGGGCCCGAGGAACCCGTGCACCCCGCCGGCGGGCACCGCCAGGTCGAGGTTCTGCACGGCGACCCGGCGCCCGCCTCTCCGGCCGCGGAACTCCTTGCGGAGCCCGGTCGTCTCGATCACCAGGTCGGTCACCGGGCGATTAAAGCGGTCCGCGCGGTCGCGCGGTGCCGGAACGCGTCGATTCAGCCGCCGGACGGCGTGAGCAGCTCGATGCGCGGCCCGCGGCCGGGTTCCGGGCGGGGGTCGTAGTCCGGGGTCGGGGTGTACGGCGCCCACGCGAGCAGCGCGGCCAGGTGGCGGCGTACCGCCGGGAGGACCTCCGTGACCGGCACGTCGCGGCCGAGCTCGGCGGAGAGCGAGGTGACCCCGGCGTCGGCGATGCCGCACGGCACGAACCGGGCGTACCAGTCGAGGTCGACGTCGCAGTTGAGCGAGAACCCGTGCATGGTGACGCCGCGGCTGACCCGGATGCCGATCGCCGCGATCTTCCGCTCGGGGCCGCGGTCGTCGGCGCGCAGCCAGACGCCGCTGCGGCCCGGGACGCGCGCGGTGGCCACGCCGAGCTCGGCGCAGACCCCGATCAGGGCCTCCTCGACGCGGCGCACGTAGTCGACGACCTTGACGTGGTCGGGCAGCGTGACGATCGGGTAGCCGACCAGCTGGCCGGGGCCGTGGAAGGTGATCTTGCCGCCGCGGTCGACGTCGACGACCGCGGCGCCGCCGGGGTCGAGCGGCCGCTCGTGCGGCTCGGTGCGCTTGCCCGCGGTGAAGACCGGCGGGTGCTCGAGCAGCAGCACGGTGTCCGGCTGGTCGCCGGCCACGACCCGGGCGTGCACCTCGCGCTGGAGGTCCCAGGCGGCCAGGTAGTCGATCGCGTCCGCGCCGAGCCCGGCGTCGGTGAACCTCAGGTCGCTCACGCGTCGAGGGTACGCCCGAGGAAGTCGAGCTGGGCGGGGAGCACGCGGCGCCAGTAGCCGGAGGTGTGCCCGCCGGGCTCGAAGCCGCCGGCCACCTGCGCCGACGCGGGGAACCCCGCGACGTACTCCTCGGCGGCACGGTAGAACGGGTCGCCGGTGCCGCAGTCGACGCGCACCGCGACGCCCTCGAGGTCGCCCTGCCGGCCGAGCACCGAGAACTCCTCGTACTCCGCGGCGTCCGCGAAGCCGGACGGCGACGCGTCGTCGGGGTCGGTCCACAGCGCAGGGCTGACCGCGACCACGCCGGCGACCCGGCCCGCGCCGAGCAGGCCCGCGAGCCGCAGCGCGCCGTACCCGCCCATCGACCAGCCGAGCAGCCCGATCCGGTCGGTCGGCCCCGCCCGCAGCCCCTGCCCGGCGAGCAGGGGGAGCAGCTCGTCGACCACCATCGCGCCGGAGTCCTCGCCGGAGGGGCGCGGGTGCCAGTAGCTGTCGCCGCCGTCCACCACCGCCACGGCGTACGGCGTGCCGCCGGCGGCGGTGTGCGCGGCGAGGAACCGGTCCAGCCCGAGGCCGGGACCGAGCAGCGCGGCGTGGTCCTGCCCGCGGCCGTGCAGCGCGACCACGACCGGCAGCTCCTCCCGCCGGGCGCTGCCCGGCGGGAGGACCACCGCCCAGCCGGTGCTGGTGCCGCCGCGCGCCTCGGACACGAACGTGCCGCGCCGGACGCGACCCGGCGCGACGTCGGGCACCACGCCGTCCTCGCCGTCGAGGCCGAGCCGGGCCTGCAGCCACGGCCGCCCGGGCAGCACGCCCTGGTGGACACCCGCCCCCACGGCGGCCGCCCCCGCCGTCACCACCCCGCCGCCGACGAGGACGGCGCGGCGGGACACGTGAGGCACCCGCGCAGTCTGGCAGGTGGGGTGGGGGAGGAAGGGGAGGATTCACCGGTCGACCGGTGAATCCTCCCCTTGACCGACGGAGTTTCGTCGGTCAAGCGGAAGGTCTGTCGGTCCAGTACGCCGCGGCGTGCACGTCTCGGGCGGCGGCCTGTGGAGGAGCGGTGGCGGACGGTCGGCGTACCGCGGTAGGCCTGGGGGATGACCGCACCCCGGCTGCTGCTCGCGGCGCTCGTCGCGACGGTCCTGGCGGTCGCGACGATCAGCGTGGCGGCCCTCGTCGGTGACCGGTCGGACGCCCCGCGCGTGGCGTCGTCGGCGACCGCTGCGGCGACCGCCGCGGCGGCCCCGCGCACCGGGGCGCTCGCGGTGCTCGCCGCCTGGGACCAGCGGCGCTCCGAGGCCTGGGCGGACGGCGACGCGGCGGCGCTGGCCGACCTCTACGAGCCGGGCAGTACGGCGGGCCGTCGCGACCTGGCGATGCTCCGCGCCTGGCGCGAGCGCGGGCTGCGGGTGACCGGCCTGCGCATGCAGGTGCTCGACGCCGAGGTCATCGACACCGCCGACGCCCGGCTGGTGCTCCGCGTGACCGACCGGGTGGCGGCCGCGCGGGCGGTGGGCCGCGGTCTGGACGCGACCCTTCCCGCGGACCGCCCGACGACGCGGCGGATCACCCTCGTGCGGCACGCGGAGGGGTGGCGCGTGGCGGACGTGGTGTGACGCGTGGGACGAGCCTCCGCGAGGATGGCGCCATGAGCTCCGTGACCGACCTGAGGCTGCGCCCGCTCCGCCCCGACGACGAGACCGAGGCCGTGCAGGCGCACCACGAGCTGGCCGCGGACGGCTTCGAGTTCCTCAGCGGGTGGACGCCGGACCGGCCCTGGGCGGACCTGCTGCGGCAGTACGACGCCGAGCGCCGCGGCACCGACCTGCCCCCCGACCGGGTCCGCGCCACGTTCCTGATGGCCGAGGCCGGCGGCACGATCGTCGGCCGGGTGTCGGTCCGGTTCGCGCTCAACGAGTGGCTGGCGGCGTACGGCGGCCACATCGGGTACGGCGTGCGGCCGGCGTACCGCCGTCGCGGCCACGCCACCGAGGTCCTCCGCCAGTCCCTGGTGCTCGCACGGGACGGCGGCGTCGACCGGGTCCTGGTCACCTGCGACGACGACAACGTCGGGTCGGCGGCGACGATCGAGCGCTGCGGCGGCGTCCTGGAGGACGTCGTCGACCAGCCGGGAACGACGGTGCCGAAGCGGCGGTACTGGATCGGCTAGAGGCCCGCGCGCAGCACCGCGGTGACGTCGCGGTCGCGGAACACGAAGCCCGCGGCCTCCAGCGCCGCGGGGCGCACGTTCAGCGAGCCGAGCAGCTCCGGGGCCATCGCCCCGGCGGCCTTGTCCAGCACCGCCCGGGGCACGGTCGCGAACGCCGGCCGGTGCAGCTCCCGGGCCAGCACCCGGGTGAACTCGGCGTTCGTGGGCGTCACCGGGCAGCACAGGTTGACCGGGCCGGCCAGGGTGTCGTGCTCGGCGGCGTGCACGACCGCGCCGAGCCAGTCGTGCAGCGAGATCATCGCCATGTGCTGGCGGCCGGACCCCAGCCGCCCGCCGAGCCCGGCGCGGAACAGCAGCCGCAGCTGCTTGAGCGGCGCGGCGCGGTGGTCCATCACCGGCGCGGTCCGCAGCACGACCACCCGGGCGCCGGCCGCCACGGCGGGGTCGGCGGCTGCCTGCCACTCCTTCGTCACCCGGGTCAGCAGCGCGTCGCCCCGGCTGTCGGCGGTCTCGGTGAGCACCTCCGCGCCGTGGTCGCCGTAGTAGGAGATGCCGTTGCCCGCGAGGAACGCCGGCCGGCGCTCGGCCTCGGCGACCGCCTGGGCCAGCACGCGGGTCGTGGTGACCCGGCTGTCGCGCAGCTGCTGCGCCCACTGCTCGGAGTGCGGGTTGCCGAGCGTGGGGGAGCCCGCCAGGTTCACCACCACGTCGGCGGCGCCGACCACGGCGCGGTCGTAGACGCCGGCGTACGGGTCCCAGGTCGACTCGTCGGGACCGTCCGCAGGACGACGGACGAGGGTCGTCACGCGGTGCCCGCGCGCCCGCAGCTCGGCGACGAGGGAGCTGCCGAGGAACCCGGAGGCGCCGGCGACGACGACGGAGAGGGGCGGCATGCCGCCAGCCAACCACCGGCCACCAAGACCTCGGGCACCCGGCCCGGACGCAGCTGGGCCGCACAGCCCGGAGGCTGCACGGCCCAGCGTGGGACCACCCTGGGGGCGGTCGACGGGTCAGACGTCGAAGACGCCGGCCTCCAGCCGCTTCTTCACGTCCTGCAGGAAGCGGCCCGCGTCGGCGCCGTCGACCAGGCGGTGGTCGTACGTCAGCGCGAGGTAGACCATGTGCCGCACCGCGATCGTCTCGCCCAGGTTGGCGTCGTCGATCACGACCGGGCGCTTGACCACCACGCCCGGGCCGAGGATCGCCACCTGCGGCTTGTTGATGATCGGGGTGTCCCACAGTGCGCCGGCGCTGCCGAGGTTGGTGATGGTGAAGGTGCCGCCACCGAGCTCGTCGGGACCGATCTTGTTGGTGCGGGTGCGCTCGGCGACGTCCGCGATCTTCTTCGCCAGGCCGGCGATGGAGAGGTCGCCGGCGTCCTTGACGACCGGGGTCAGCAGCCCCTTCTCGGTGTCCACCGCGAACGCGACGTTCTCGCGGTCGTAGTAGGTGATCTCCCCGGCGTCGGTGTCGATCGTCGCGTTGAGCTTCGGGTGCTCCTTGAGCGCGTCGACCGCCGCCTTGGTGAAGAACGGCAGGTACGAGAGCTTGACGCCCTCCCGGGCCAGGAAGTCGGCCTTCTTGGCGTCCCGCAGCCGGGCGACGTTGGTGACGTCGACCTCGACGACCTGGGTGAGCTGGGCGCCGGTCTGGAGCGAGTCGACCATCCGCTCGGCGATGATCTTGCGCAGCCGGCTGATCTTCTCCGTGGTGCCCCGCAGCGGGGACGGCGTGACCGACGGGGCCTGCGCGCCGGACGACGCGGCCGGGGCGGCGGCGGCCGCGGGTGCGGCGGCCGGAGCCTCCTTGGCGCGCGCTGCCTCGAGCACGTCCTGCTTGCGGACGCGGCCGCCCACACCGGTGCCGCTGACCGTCGACAGGTCGACGTCGTGCTGCGCCGCGAGCTTGCGCACCAGCGGGGTCACGTAGCCCGCGGCGTCGGACGAGCCGCCCTCGGAGCGGGCGGACCCACCCGACTCGCCGCCGGTGTCCCGCGTGGTCGGGGACTGCGAGCTCGGCGCCGGGACGTCGTCGTCCTGCTTCGGCTCCTCGGCCTTCGCAGGGGCCGGCTCGGGCTCCTTCGCCTTCGCGGGCTCCGGCTCCGGCTCGGGCTCCGGCTCGGGCTCCGGCTCCGGCTCCTTCTGGGGCTCGGGCTCGTCGTCCTGGCTGGGCGCGGCGTCCGCGTCGCCGATGATCGCGAGCTCGGCGCCGACCTCGACGGTCTCGTCCTCCTGGACCTTGATCTCGATGAGGGTGCCGGCGACCGGCGAGGGGATCTCGGTGTCGACCTTGTCGGTGGAGACCTCGAGCAGCGGCTCGTCGACCGCGACCTCGTCCCCGACCTGCTTGAGCCAGCGGGTGACGGTGCCCTCGGTGACCGACTCGCCGAGCGCGGGCAGCGAGACCGCGGTACCGGAGCCGCCGGACGGCTTCGTGTCGGCCTGCGGCTTCTCGGCCGGCTCGTCGGACTTCTCCGACTCGGGGGTCTCGTCGCCCGGGGGCAGCTCGCCCTTCTCGTCGGCGATCTCCTGCTCCTGCTCCGCCTTCTGCTCGGCGTTCTCCTCGTCCTGGGGCTGCGCCTCGGGCGTGGCCTCCTCGGGCTCGGCGTCGGAGCCCTCGTCGGAGCCGGCGGACTCGCCCTCGTCACCGATGACCGCGAGCACCGCGCCCACCTCGACGGTGTCGTCCTCGTCGGCCTTGATCTCCAGCAGCGTGCCGGCGACGGGGGAGGGGATCTCCGTGTCGACCTTGTCGGTGGAGACCTCCAGCAACGGCTCGTCGACCGCGACCGAGTCGCCGACCTGCTTGAGCCAGCGGGTGACGGTGCCTTCGGTGACGGACTCCCCGAGGGCTGGGAGGTTGACTTCGGTGGCCAATGGAGTTCCTTCGTCTGCTCGGTGGGTTCAGGCGTGTGCGTGCAGCGGCTTGCCGGCGAGCGCGAGGTGCGCCTCGCCGAGAGCCTCGTTCTGGGTGGGGTGGGCGTGCACCAGCGGAGCCACGTCCTCGGGGTACCCCTCCCAGCCGTAGATCAGCTGGGCCTCCCCGACGAGCTCGCCGACCCGGTCGCCGACCAGGTGGATCCCGATCACGGGACCGTCGGTGCGGCGGACCAGCTTGACGAACCCCTGGGTCTTGAGGATCTGGCTCTTGCCGTTGCCCCCGAGGTCGTAGGTGAGCGTCTCGACCGCGTCGGCGCCGTGGCGCTCGACGGCCGCCGCCTCGGTGAGCCCGACCGAGGCGACCTCGGGGTGGGAGTAGGTGACCCGCGGGATCGCGGACTCGTCCAGCGGCGCCGGCTCGAGCCCGGCGATGTCCTCGGCGACGAAGATGCCCTGCGCGAAGCCGCGGTGCGCCAGCTGCAGGCCCGGCACGATGTCGCCGACGGCGCGCACGCCCTCGACGTTGGTGCGGCAGCGCTCGTCGGCGAGCACGAAGCCGCGCTCCATGGCGACGCCCTGCTCGTCGTACCCGAGGCCGTCGGTGACCGGGCCGCGGCCGACGGCGACGAGCAGCAGCTCGGCCTCGATCACGTCCCCGCCCTCGACGGTGACGGCGACGCCGTCGTCGGTGGTCTTGACGCTCTGGAACGGGGTGCCGGTGCGGAAGGCGATGCCGCGCTTGCGGAACGCGCGCTCCAGCGCCTTCGAGGACGCCTCGTCCTCGGCCGCGACCAGCCGGGGGAGCGCCTCGACGATGGTGACCTCGGCGCCGAAGCTGCGCCAGACGCTCGCGAACTCGCAGCCGATGACGCCGCCGCCGAGCACGACGACCGAGGCGGGGACGCGGTCCAGGCGCAGGGCGTGGTCGGAGGTGAGCACGCGCTCGCCGTCGACCTCGAGGCCGGGCAGCGAGCGGGCGTAGGAGCCGGTGGCCAGCACCAGGTGGCGACCGGTGTACGTCGTGCCGCCGACGGTCACCTCGCGCGGCCCGGTCATCCGGCCCTCGCCCTCGACGACGGTGATCCCGCGGGACTTGATCAGGCCGGCGAGGCCCTTGAAGAGCCGGCCGACGACGCCCTCCTGGTAGGACCGCACGGCCGGCATGTCGATGCCCTCGAGCGTGGCGCGGACGCCGAACTGCTCGGCGGTGCGGGCGGAGTCGGCGACCTCGGCGGCGTGCAGCAGCGCCTTGGTCGGGATGCAGCCCTCGTGCAGGCAGGTGCCGCCGAGGTTGCCCTTCTCGACCAGACCCACGCGCAGACCGAGCTGCGCGGCCCGCAGGGCACAGGCGTACCCCCCCGATCCGGCACCGAGGACGAGGACGTCGAAGTCGGCGTCACCGGCGTCGTGGGGATCGGCCACCGTGGTCCTTCCGTGGGTCGGGCGGGGAATGCCGTCCATCCTTGCACTTTCCTGGCTCGGGTCCACACCTGCCCCGAAGGGGCACTTCGGCGGTCCCGCCTGCGCGGTGCCGGGTGACCGGGCAGACTGGGCGCATGGGTTGGACAGACCGGTTCCGCCGCGGCATGAGCCCGCGCATGCGGAAGCCAGCAAGCGACGGCTACCGCACCGGGTCGACGCAGGTGCGCGCGGCCGACAAGGTCGACGAGACGCACCTGCACGAGTGGGTCACCGCGCGCCGCGGTGTCGAGGGGTTCGTCGAGCCGCGCACCGCGGTCAGCGACGTGACGCTGCTGCTCGTCGCCCACGACGGCGAGTGGACCCGGCGCCGGGTCCCGTCGGTCGAGTGGGCGCACAAGTTCTGCAACACCTACCAGGTCCCGTCGTACGACGCGGCCGTCGTCGGCATCCCGCAGCGGATGCGCGACTGGAACCGCCGCCAGAAGCAGCTCCGCAAGGAGCAGGGCCTCTGACGCCGTACCTCTGCTGTGGATGACCCCGCCGAGTCGGCGCACATGTGCGCCGACTCGGCGGGGTTCTGCACAGGTCGGGGTTCGGGGGGGTCAGGCGTCCTGGTCGGCGAGGGCGCGGGCGAGGTCGACCAGGGTGGCGACCCCGAAGCCGGTGCCGCCGGCGGTGACGTGCCCCGAGGGGCCGCTCGAGGTGAAGCCCGGGCCGGCGATGTCGAGGTGGGCCCAGGGCAGGCCGCCGGTGAACTGGCGCAGGAACGCCGCGGCGAACAGGCCGCCGCCCCAGCGGATCCAGTCGTGCTGGGCGAGGTCGGCGACCTTGCTGCTGCGGATCCGCTCCTCCATGTGCTCGGGGATCGGCATCGGCCACAGCTCCTCGCCGGCGACCTTGCCCGCCGCGAGGACCCGCGCGACGACGTCCTCGTCGCCCATCACACCGGCGACCTTGTCGCCGAGGGCGACGACCATGTGACCGGTGAGGGTCGCGATGTCGACGATCAGGTCCGGCTGCACCTCGATCGCGCGCCCGAGCGCGTCGCCGAGGACCAGGCGGCCCTCCGCGTCGGTGTTGAGCACCTCCACGGTGGTGCCGCCGTACATCGTCAGGACGTCGCCGGGCCGGGTCGCGTTGCCCGAGACCATGTTCTCCGCCATCGGCACGAAGGTGCTGACCCGGACGGGGAGGCCGAGCGCCGCGATGGCGAACGTCGCCTGCACGGCCGCGGCGGCGCCGGCCATGTCGGACTTCATCTCGCCCATGCTCGCGGCCGGCTTGATGGTGAGCCCGCCGGAGTCGAAGGTGATGCCCTTGCCGACCAGCGCGAGGTGTGTGACGGCCTTCTTGGGCGTGTAGGTCAGCTCGACCAGGCGCGGCGGGGCGCTCGACCCGGCGCCGACGCCGAGGATGCCCCCGCAGCCGAGCTCGGCGAGCTGCTGCTCGTCGAGCACGGTGACCTTGACCTTCGGTGCGCCGCGGCCCTTGCCGAGGTCCTTGGCGGCCGCGGCGACGGCGTCCGCGAACGCCGGCGGGGTCAGGTCTCCGGGCGGGGTGTTCACCCAGTCGCGGGTGGTGGCGACCGCGGCGGCGACGACCTGCGCGTCCTCGAACGCCTTCGTGGCCTCCTTGCGGCGCGCCAGCGCGCTGAGGAGGACGACGTCCCCGGGCGCCTCGCGTCCCGCGTCCTTCTTGTACGTCGTGAACGCGTACCCGCCGAGCAGCCAGCCCTCGGTCACCGCGCGGATCAGCTCGGCCGACCCCGCGGGCAGCGCGACCGCGACCGAGGCGGCGTTGGTGACCGCGCGGGCCGCGGCGCCGGCGGCGCGGCGTACGGCGTTCGGGGTGGCCTCCTTGCCGAGCCCGACCAGCACCAGCAGCGGCGTGGACAGCGTGTCCCCGGTCGGCACCTTGACCACCTCGCCGGCCTTGCCGGTGACGCCGAGCGTGGCGAGCAGCGGCCGGAGCTTGCGGCCGTAGGCCTTGGCCACGTCGTCGCCGCCGTCGGCGAGCGTCGCGCCGTCCGCTCCCTGGAGGACCCCGACGACCACCGCGTCCGCTCGGGTCTTGGCGGGGCTGGCGTTGCGCAGGGTGTAGGAGGTCACCGCCGCAGGATAGTCGCCTGCTGGGGTAGGTTCCGGACCATGCCCGCCCTGCCCGCCGAGGACCCCTCGCTGCTCCGCTCCCCGCTGCACGAGCGGCACGTCGCCCTGGGGGCCAAGCTCGCCGAGTTCGGCGGCTGGGCGATGCCGCTGGAGTACCCCACCGGCGTGGTCAAGGAGCACACCGCGGTCCGCGAGGCGGTCGGCATCTTCGACGTCAGCCACCTCGGCAAGGCCTCGGTCACCGGCCCGGGCGCCGCGGCGTACGTCAACGCCACGCTGACCAACGACCTCGCCAAGATCCGGCCCGGCAAGGCGCAGTACACGCTGTGCTGCGACGAGGAGACCGGCGGGATCGTCGACGACCTGATCGCCTACTGGTACGACGACGAGCGGGTGCTGCTGGTGCCGAACGCCGCCAACACCGCCGAGGTCGTGCGCCGGCTCGCGGCCGGGGCGCCCGAGGGCGTCGTGGTCACCGACGAGCACCGCGACCACGTGGTGCTCGCCGTGCAGGGACCGCTGAGCGACCAGGTGCTGTCCGCGGTGGGGCTGCCCGTGGGCCACGAGTACATGTCGTTCGCCGAGGCGCCGTTCGCGGGCACCGACGTCGTCGTGTGCCGCACCGGCTACACCGGCGAGCGCGGCTACGAGCTGGTCGCCCCGGTGGCGGTGGCCGAGGCCCTCTGGGACGCTCTCGTGAGCGCGGGGGAGCCGCACGGGATGCTGCCCTGCGGGCTCGGCGCCCGCGACACGCTGCGCACCGAGATGGGCTACCCGCTGCACGGCCAGGACATCTCCCTCGACACCACCCCCAACCAGGGCCGGGTCGGCTGGGCGGTCGGCTGGGACAAGGACGCCTTCTGGGGCCGCGACGCGATCCTCGCCGAGAAGGCCGCCGGACCGCGCCGGGTGCTGCGCGGGATCGTGGCGACCGGCCGGGCCATCCCGCGCCCGGGGATGTCGGTCTCGCTGACCCCCGACGTGCTGGTCGGCGTGGTCACCTCCGGCACCTTCTCGCCCACCCTGCGCCAGGGCGTGGGCCTCGCGCTGGTCTCCACCTCCGTCGCGCCGGACGCCGAGGTCGGCGTCGACGTCCGCGGCCGGCGCGAGATCTTCCGGCTGACCAGGCCGCCCTTCGTCGACCCGTCCGTGCGAGAGGACTGAGGCATGACCCTCCCCGAGCCGCCCACCAGCTTCCGGCACCCGTCCCCGACCGAGCGCCCGTGGCACTGGCGCCTGGAGGACGGGGCCGGCACCGAGGTCGAGATCGAGGGCGACCTCGCCGGCCAGCGCTTCGCCAGCCAGGCCGACGCAGAGTCCTGGGTCGGCGAGACCTTCTCCGAGCTCGCCGCCGCCGGGGTCGACGCGGTGACCCTCTTCGAGCTCGACCGGCAGGTCTACGGACCGATGTCGCTGCACCCCTAGGGACCGCACGGTGCGCGCCGACGACGACCTCACGGCGTACGCCGGCGCCCGCTGGCCGGTGCTGGTGCGCACCCTGGTCCTCGTCGGCTGTCCCGACCCGCTCGCCCCCGACGTCGCCCTCGACGCGCTGGCCCGCAGCCGCCGGTCCTGGGCCGACGTCGCCCGCGGCGCGGACCCCGACACGCTCGTGCTCGGCGCCGTGCTCGCGGCGTGGGCCGCGCGGCGGCGTACGGAGTGGTGGGTTGGGCTGCCCGCTCCCGAGCCGGACCCCGAGCCGGACCCCGACCGGGAGCCGGCCGAGGCCGCGCTCGACCGGCTGCCCGGTCCGGCACGGGAGGCGGTGGTGCTCCACGACGTGGCGGGGCTCGGCGCCGACCGGGTCGCCGAGGTGCTGGAGGTTCCGGTGGCGGCGGTGCGCGACGTCCTCGACGGGTGGACGGGGAGCGAGGACCTGCGGCGCGCCGCCGAGGCGGTGCCGGTGCTGGCCGCGCCGGACGACGCGGCGGTCGCGGCGCGGGCCGGGACGCAGGGCCGGGGGCGGCGGCGTCGTACCGCTGCCGCCGTCGGCGCGGGCGCCCTCGTGGTGGCGGGGCTCGCGGCCTGGACCTGGACGTCGGGCGACGACGATCCGGCCCCGCCGGACGACCCCGACACCGCCCCGGCGCGGGCCGAGGTGGTGCGGGCGGAGAACCCCGTCGAGGTGGCGTGGTGGGCCGACGGCGTGCTCCACCTGCCGACGTCGCGGGTGCCGGTGCCGGCGGTGCGCTCGCTGGTGGGCGTCGGACCCGGCGCCGTGATCGACGACGGACGAGGCGGCATCGCGCTGGTGGAGCACGACGGGGACCGCACCGAGCTCGGTCGCGCCGCCGACGGCTCCTCCCTGGTCGGGTCCGGGGGCTGGGCGGCGTGGCGCGACCCCAGCGGCGACCTGGTGCTCGTCGACCTGGACATGGTCGAGGAGATCGACCGGGTGGGCGGCACGGACCTCGAACCGGTCGCGATCGACGGCGGCTGGCTCTACTACAACGAGGGGGACACCTCGTGGCGGGCCCGCCCCTTCGAGGAGAGCGCCCGGGTGTCGGGCTACCCGCTGCTCGACGTCGCCGGGGGCACCAAGGTCTTCCAGCGCGGGCCGACCTCGCTGCTGGTGGTGCGCTCGCAGGCTCCGCCGGGTCTGGTGCGTCCCGGCCGGGGGGCCCGGCTCAGCGACGACGGCGGGCTGCTGCTCACCAGCGACCGCGGTGGCGGCGGCGCGCTCCGGCTCTACGACGTGGGGTCCGGCACGGTGCTGCCCTCCGGGCTGGAGCCGGGGGAGGTGCCGGTCTCGGCGGGGCTGGGACGGCGCGGCACCCTCACGTACGTCGTGGGCCCGGCGGTGCAGCCGGTGGGGGAGGACGGGTTCTCGCGGCTCTCGCTCAGCGTCGCGCTCTCGCTGCGCACCTGCACGCCGTACGCCGGCGCCTGCGAGGACGTCGCCCGGCTCTCCGGCGCCGCGGCCCTCCCGGTGGTGTCGCACTGAGGCGTTCGCCTACGGTCGGGTCATGCGCAGCTTCCGCCAGGTCGACGTGTTCTCCGCCGAGCCGCTGCTCGGCAACCCGGTCGCCGTCGTCCACGACGCCGACGGCCTCGACGACGAGGAGATGGCGGCGTTCGCCCGCTGGACCAACCTCTCCGAGACGACGTTCCTCCTGACGCCGACCGACCCGGGCGCCGACTACCGGCTGCGGATCTGGACGCCGACCGGCGAGCTGCCGTTCGCCGGCCACCCGACGCTCGGCAGCGCGCACGCGTGGCTGGAGGCCGGTGGCGTCGCAGCCGGGGACCCGGCGGACGAGGGCGTGGTGCAGGAGTGCGGCGCCGGGCTGGTGCGGGTCCGCCGCGGTGAGGGCGGACGGCTCGCGTTCGCGGCCCCGCCGCTGGTGCGGTCCGGGCCGGTCGACGACGCCGACCTCACCCGGATCTGCCGGGCCCTGCGGATCGACCGGGGCGACGTCGTCGACGCGGCCTGGGTCGACAACGGACCGGGCTGGGTCGCGGTGCTGCTGCGCGACGCGGCCGCCGTGCTCGCCGTACGACCCGACGACGCGGCGTTCGACGGCCTCGACATCGGTGTCGTCGGCCTGTGGGAGCCGGGGGAGTCCGACGCGGACGTGGAGGTGCGGGCGTTCGTGCCGGAGATGGGGATCGGCGAGGACCCGGTCACCGGATCGCTCAACGCCGGCGTGGCGCAGTGGCTGGCCGGCTCGCGCCTGCCCTCGTCGTACGTCGCGGCGCAGGGCACCGCGATGCGCCGGCGCGGCCGGGTGCACGTGACGACCGCCGACGACGGGACCATCTGGGTGGGCGGCGACACGCGTACGACGATCAGCGGCACGCTCGACCTCTGACGGGGGCGCCCGGGGATACCCTCGACGCGTGCAGGCCTACCTCGACCTCGTCCGGCGCGTCCTCGACGAGGGCGTCGAGAAGCAGGACCGCACCGGCACCGGCACCCGCTCGGTCTTCGGCCACCAGCTCCGCTTCGACCTGGCCGAGGGCTTCCCGCTGGTCACCACCAAGAAGGTGCACACGCGGTCGGTCTTCGCCGAGCTGCTGTGGTTCCTGCGCGGCGACACCAACGTGAAGTGGCTCCAGGACCGCGGCGTGACCATCTGGGACGAGTGGGCAGACGAGCACGGCGACCTCGGTCCGGTGTACGGCGCCCAGTGGCGGTCGTGGCCCACGCCCGACGGCCGGCACGTCGACCAGGTCGCGCAGGTCGTCCAGCAGCTGCGCACCGACCCCGACTCGCGCCGCCACATCGTCAGCGCCTGGAACGTCGCCGACATCCCCGACATGGCGCTCGCGCCGTGCCACGCGCTCTTCCAGTTCTACGTCGCGCCGCAGGAGTCCGGGCCCGGGCGGCTCAGCTGCCAGCTCTACCAGCGCTCGGCCGACGTCTTCCTCGGTGTGCCGTTCAACATCGCCTCCTACGCGCTGCTGACGCACATGGTCGCCCAGGTGACCGGGCTCGAGGTCGGCGACTTCGTGCACACCTTCGGCGACGCCCACCTCTACCTCAACCACCTCGACCAGGCCCGGCTGCAGCTGACCCGCGAGCCGCGCCCGCTGCCCACGCTGCGCCTGGACCCCTCGGTCACCGAGCTCGACGCCTTCGACCTCGAGCACATCTCGCTGGAGGGCTACGACCCGCACCCGGGCATCAAGGCCCCGATCGCCGTATGAGCACCCCCGCCGGCAAGCGGGTGGTGCTGGTCGCCGCGGTCGCGCGCAACGGCGTGATCGGCGCCGGCCCCGACATCCCGTGGTCGCTGCCGGGCGAGCAGCGGCGGTTCAAGGAGCTCACCTGGGGTCACGTGCTGCTGATGGGGCGCACGACGTACGACTCGATCGGGCGGCCGCTCCCGGGCCGTACGACGGTCGTGCTGACCCGCGACCCGAGCTGGTCCGCCGACGGGGTGCTGGTGGCCCACGACGTCGACGCGGCGCTCGCGCTGGCCGACGGGCTCGACGGCGACGTGATGGTCGCCGGCGGGGGAGAGGTCTACGCCGCCCTGCTGCCGCACGCCGACGAGCTGGTGCTCAGCGAGGTCGACCTGGAGCCCGCGGGCGACGCGTTCTTCCCGGCGTACGACGAGGCGGCGTGGCCCGAGACCGCGCGGGAGCACCACGAGGGGTACGACCGGGTGTTCCGCGCGCGGTCCGGGCCCGTCTGAGAGGCTGGGGCCATGGAGCTGCGCATCTTCACCGAGCCTCAGCAGGGCGCGACGTACGACGACCTCCTCGCGGTGGCTCGGGAGGCCGAACGACTCGGCTTCGGGGCGTTCTTCCGCTCCGACCACTACCTGGGCATGGGCACCGAGGGCCTCCCCGGCCCGAGCGACGCCTGGGTGACGCTCGCCGGGTTGGCGCGCGACACCAGCACCATCCGGCTCGGCACGATGATGACCAGCGCGACGTTCCGATACCCGGGCCCGCTCGCGATCAGCGTCGCGAACGTCGACCAGATGAGTGGCGGCCGGGTCGAGCTCGGCATCGGCGCGGGCTGGTTCGAGGACGAGCACACCAAGTACGGCATCCCGTTCCCGTCCACCGGCGAGCGCTTCGACCGCTTCGAGGAGCAGCTCGCGGTGATCACCGGGCTGTGGTCGACCCGGGGCGGGTTCACCCACGAGGGCGAGCACTACCGCGTCGTCGACAGCCCCGGCCTGCCCAAGCCGGTGCAGACCGACGGCCGGCGCGGCGGCCCGCCGTTGTTGATCGGCGGGCTCGGCAAGAAGCGCACCCCCGCCCTCGCCGCGGCGTACGCGGACGAGTTCAACCTGCCGTTCGTCGACGAGGCCACCACCGAGGCGCAGTTCGCCCGGGTGCGCGCGGCCTGCGAGGCCGCCGACCGCGACCCGGCCACGATGACCTGGTCCAACGCGCTGGTCGTGTGCGTCGGTGCCGACGAGGACGAGATCACCCGCCGGGCCGCGGCCATCGGCCGGGAGAAGGACGAGCTGCGCGAGAACGGCCTCGCCGGCACGCCCCAGGAGGTCGTCGACAAGATCGGCCGGTACGCCGCCCTCGGCGCCGAGCGCGTCTACCTCCAGGTCCTCGACCTCGCCGACCTCGACCACCTGCGGCTGATCGCCGCCGAGGTGCTCCCGCACGTCTGAGAGGTTGCCGTGATCAGCGTGATGACGCCCGACCGCCTCGATGCGTGCGCGGAGCTGTACGTCGAGGTCTTCCGTGCGCCGCCGTGGGACGAGACGTGGCGGCTCGAGGACGCCCGACAGCGCTTGTCGGACTTCCTCGGCGCGCCGCGGTCGAGGGGGCTCTGCCTGGCCGGGCCGGACGGCGTCCTCCTGGGCTTCGCGCTCGGACGGAGGGAGCGCTACCAAGACGAGGACCACTTCCTGCTCCAGGAGATGTGCGTCCGTCCGGACCAGCAGGGGCAGGGCCACGGCTCGGCCCTGCTCGAGGCGCTCACTGCGGACCTCGCCGACCTCCGGCACTGGTACCTGACGACCATGCGGGACGGCCCTGCAGCCGCCTTCTACGCCAGGCACGGCTTCCAGCCAGCGGCTCGTCAGGGCATCTTCGTCAGGCCGTGACCTCGAGCGCGGTCCCTGGGAGTGACCGTCACCTCGCCGGTGGTTGAGCGCCGGTGGTTGAGGAGCGAAGGCGCTCTGCGCCTGAGTGTTGTCGGAACCCGGTGACCCGACAAGCGACCGCAACCCGGGCGTATCGGACAGGTCCGGGACGTGCCGAGGTCCCCGCCGTGGTGATGCGTACGACGGGGTCCGGGGCTCGGTGGTCAGGGGTCGGTGTGATCTGCGGGCTGGGTGCCGGTGTGGTCGCGGATGAAGATCAGTCCGTGGGGGCTGCGCCATCGGAAGGTGGTCTCGTCGAGGGCGACGTAGGTCCAGCGGCCGTGGGTCTTGACCCGGTGATGTCGTCGGCAGAGTGGGGCGGTGTTGCAGGAGCAGGTGGTGCCGCCTTTGGATGCGGCGGTGACGTGGTCGCAGTCGGCTTTCCTGCCGGGTCGGGTGCACCAGGGGAAGACACAGGTGTGGTGGAGCAGGACCTGGCGTTCCCGGAGCCGGTCGGGGACCTCGTAGGCGTCGGTGGCGATGTGGCCGGTGAGGTCGATGACCGGCTTGACGACCACCTGGGTGTCGGGGTTGGCACACCAGGCCTTGACCTGCTCGGCGTCGATGAAGGAGCGGGTGTTCTCGATCCGCGCCAGGAACAGCTCATCTGTTTCGCCGGTGCCAGTGCCGGTGATCGCGGCGGCGGCGAGGTGGGCGTGCAGCACCACCTGGCGTGGCATGGTCCGCTTGGACCGCTTCTTGCTCGTCTCCTCAGTGCCTTCAGCGTTCAGCTCGAGCGCGAGTTGGCGGCGGGCGAGGTCGCCGGCGGCGATCGAGCGGCGCACGTCCAGGGAGAGGTCCGACCCGAGGTCGGCAAGGTGGGCGGCGCCGCGCTTGACGGCTTCGTCGAGGTCGATCGCGTCGGCTAGGTCCAGGACGCCCTCGACGCTGATGGTGCCGTCGTAGGAGACCTGATGGGTGTCGATGTCGAACCGTCGTACGTCCGCGGCAGCCAGCCGGCGGGCCTTCGCTTCGTCGGGGTCGAACCGGACCAGGGCTTCCTCAATGAGCCGGTCCAGGGCGGCGATGCCGATCTTGTGCGCGACCGGGGCGACGTGCCGGTCGACGTACTCCGCACCGTCGATCGGCAGGGAGATGGTCTGCTGGGCGATCCGGCGGGCCTTCCAGGCCGGCAGCTCATCCGCTTGCACCCGTGCGTAGACGCGGCGCAGGCGGTGGGCCAGCTCGACGGCCTCACCCAGGTACGCGGCGCCGGCGTCCGAAGTGATGCCCATCGCGGCCGCGAACTCGCACACGCTGAACTCCGCGACCAGTGGGGCGCCTTCGCCGGCGACCATCAGATGACCTTCGGCGCCGGGGAGCATCGCTGCGAGGTGGTGGTCGCGCTCGTCGACGGAGTGGATCCCCGCCCAGGCCACCGCGGCGGCGAGCAGGTCGGCGGCGGCCTGGTGCTCGTCGCGCCGACGTTCGCGCACCCGGGACAGCACGTCGGCTGCGGCGTCGAGGGCGGGGGTGGTGGTCATGCCCTCATTCTATTCGAACGTGTGTTCGAGCGGAAGGCTTGAAGTCGGGTCTGTGGTAGGAGATTTGCAGTGGTAGTGGTGGGTTCTCGGGTCACCGGGTCTCGACAACGCTCAGGCGCGGAGCGCCTTCGCTGCTCGACCACCGGGGGCCGACGTACCCACGCCGGACACAAGCGCCGACTCGGCGTACCCACGCCGGACACAAGCGCCGACTCGGCGTACCCACGCCGGACACAAGCGCCGACTCGGCGGGCTTCGCGGCGGGTGTGCGGGGGAGTGGGGGGCGTGCGGGATAACCTGAGCCCATGACGTCCGCGCCCGCTGCACCCTTCGGTCGTGTGCTCACGGCGATGGCCACCGCGTTCCACGACGACGGCAGTGTCGACCCCGACGGGACGGCGCGGATCGCGGCCCACCTCGTCGAGCACGGGCACGACGGCGTCGTGGTGTCCGGGACCACGGGGGAGTCGCCGACGACCTCGGTGGCCGAGGACGGCGAGCTGCTCGCCGCGGTGATCGACGCGGTCGGCGACCGGGCGGTCGTCATCGCCGGCGTCGGCACCAACTCCACGGCGCACTCGGTCGAGCTGATGCGCCAGGCCGAGAAGCACGGCGCCGACGGCGCGCTCCTCGTGACGCCGTACTACAACAAGCCCGGCCAGGCCGGCGTCCTGCACCACTTCCGCACGGTCGTGGAGGCCAGCGACCTGCCGGTGATGTTGTACGACGTGCCCGGCCGCACCGCGACCACGATCGCGCTCGAGACCTACGAGCGCGCGGCCGAGTGGGACACCGTCGTGGCCGTCAAGGACGCCGTCGGCGACTTCGCCCGCGGCATCCGCCTCCAGCAGCTCGGCTACGCCGTCTACTCCGGCGACGACGCCGCCAACCTCGGCTGGCTGGCGCACGGCGCCGCCGGGTTCGTGAGCGTCGTCGGGCACGTGGCCGGCGACCAGCTCCGTGCCCTGGCCGACACGTTCGAGTCGGGCGACCACGCCGGCGCCCTCGAGATCTTCACGCGGCTGCTCCCCGCGATCGACGCCGTGATGGGCGTCGACAACTACGGAGCCACCACCGCCAAGGGCGGTCTCCAGCTCCTCGGGGTGCTCGACAACCGCAACGTCCGGGCGCCCCTGGTGCCGCTGGACGAGACGGAGCTCGAGGCACTGCGCGCAGGGCTGGTGGCCGCCGACCTGCTGTAGAGGACATCCATGAGTCATCCCCATCCTGAGCTCTCCGCGCCTGCTGCACTGCCGACGGGAGGGCTCCGGGTCACGCCGTTCGGCGGGCTCGGCGAGGTCGGGCGCAACATGACCGCCTTCGAGTACGACGGCCGGTTGCTGATCGTCGACTGCGGCGTGCTGTTCCCCGAGGACCACCAGCCCGGCGTCGACCTGATCCTGCCCGACTGGAGCTCGATCCGGGACCGGCTCGACGACGTCGAGGCCCTCGTCCTCACCCACGGCCACGAGGACCACATCGGCGCCACGCCGTACCTCCTGCGGGAGCGCCGCGACATCCCGCTCGTCGGCTCGAAGCTCACCCTGGCCCTGCTCGACAGCAAGCTGCGCGAGCACCGGCTCCGGGAGACCGTCCACCACACGGTCAAGGAGGGCGACCGGCTGCGGCTGGGGCCCTTCGACCTCGAGTTCGTCGCGGTCAACCACTCCATCCCCGACGCGCTGGCCGTGGCCATCCGGACCCCTGCGGGCCTGGTCCTGCACACCGGCGACTTCAAGATGGACCAGCTGCCGCTGGACGGCCGGATCACCGACCTGAATGCCTTCGCCCGCCTCGGCGACGAGGGGGTCGACCTCTTCCTCACCGACTCCACCAACGCCGAGACGCCGGGCTTCACGCCGGCCGAGAAGTCGATCACCCCGGTCATCGACCAGGTCTTCCGTGAGTCCCGGCAGCGGATCATCGTGGCCTGCTTCGCCTCCCACGTGCACCGGGTCCAGCAGGTCCTCGACGCCGCGGTCGCGCACCGCCGCAAGGTCGCGTACGTCGGCCGCTCGATGGTGCGCAACATGGGCATCGCCCGCGACCTGGGCTACCTCCGGGTCCCCGAGGGCGTGCTCGTCGAGGCCAAGGAGCTCGCCGACCTGCCGCCCGAGCGCCAGGTGCTGATCTCGACGGGGTCGCAGGGCGAGCCGATGAGCGCGCTGAGCCGGATCGCCCAGCGCAACCACCACTTCGTGCACATCGAGGAGGGCGACACCGTCCTGCTCGCCTCGAGCCTGATCCCGGGCAACGAGAACGCCGTCTACCGCGTCATCAACGGCCTCTCCCGCTGGGGCGCCCGCGTGGTGCACAAGGGCAACGCCCTGGTCCACGTCAGCGGCCACGCCAGCGCCGGCGAGCTCCTCTACTGCTACAACATCGTCAAGCCGCGCAACGTGCTGCCGGTGCACGGCGAGATCCGGCACATGCTGGCCAACGCCGAGCTCGCCCGGGCCACCGGCGTCGAGAACGTCGTGGTCGCCGAGGACGGCGTGGTCGTCGACCTGGTCGACGGGGTGGCGCGGATCGTCGGCAAGGTCGAGTGCGGCAACGTGTTCGTCGACGGCTCCTCGGTCGGCGACGTCACCGAGTCCGACCTCAAGGACCGCCGGATCCTGGGCGAGGAGGGCTTCGTCTCGATCATCGTGGTCATCGACTCCGTCAGCGGCAAGGTCGCCTCCGGGCCCGAGATCCACGCCCGTGGCAACGCGCTCGACGACGCCAGCTTCGAGGAGATCAAGCAGCCGATCGTCGACGCCCTCGACCTGGCGATCGCGGAGGGCAACACCGACTCCTACCAGCTCCAGCAGACGATGCGCCGGGTCGTCGGCCGCTGGGTGAACACCACCCACCGCCGCCGCCCGATGATCATCCCGGTCGTCATCGACGCCTGAGCAGCGCGGCCCACCACGCAACAGCGCCGCGCCGGAGGAGCTCCGGCGCGGCGCTGCTACTGGTGGGGGAGGGGCGTCAGTACTGCTGCGCGCCCCTCTTCTTGATCACCTTCAGCCGGAAGGTGTCCTTGCTGGGCGCGACGGTGCGCGACCCCAGGTAGGACGCCGTGAGCGTGCGGGTGCCGGGCTTCAGCCGGTCGGTGCGGGTGACCTTGATCAGCACCCGGCCCGCGCGGTTGAGCTTGCCGGTCGCGAGCACCTTGCCGCGGAAGATGATCTGCACCTTGCCGCCGGCGGCAGCGGCCCGTGCCGTCGCCCGCTTGTCGCCCGGGGTGGTGACCTTCACGGCGGCGCGGAAGACGCCGCCCTTGACGATCGTCCGCGGGACGGCGTGGGCGCGGGTCCGAGAGGCAGCCACCTTCTCGCACACGGTGACCGACACGTTGTCGACGTACCAACCGTCGAGGCCGCCACACCCGTCACGACCCATGTCGAACCGGAACCGCAGCTCGTCGCCCGGGTCCGCACCCGGGATCGCGCCGAGGTCGACGATCGAGGTGCCCCACGAGCCGCCCGGCTCGTTGCCGTCGGTGCCCGTGTAGGCGCGCTCGCCGGCCATCGGGTTGGTGTTGTCGGCCGCCGCGGACTCGAGCTCGGCGCCCGGGGCGTTGAAGAGGTACGCCGCCGTCGGGACGATCTCGAAGGCGCCGCCGTCGACGCTCACCTTGACGTTGGCGCCGTCGTAGCCGACCTCGGTGGCCACGTAGTGGTCGAACGAGAGCTTGGCCCCCGTGCCGGCCGGGTAGGTGACCGCCGGGCTGATCAGGCCGTTGCGGCTGGAGACGTCGGCCGCGTCACGGTTGCAGCTGCCGGTCCGCGGGTCGGGCGCGAAGGCGACACCGCCCCGGTGGCCGCCGGGAGCCGACGTGCTGGCCTCCCACGGAATGCTGGAGGCGCCGAGGTAGACGACCTCCTCGTCCTGGGTCCACCCGGCGAGGCCGTCGGAGAAGTCCTCGCTCCAGGTGGCGTCGGACACGAAGCCCTTGCCGCACAGCGACGGCGCGCCCTTGGCCAGCAGCGGGCCGAAGTTGCACTGGACCGGCTCCTTGGCCAGCTCGACCGCCTGGGTGGCGCTGTCCGCAGCGGCGCAGTCGGCCGTCGTGAAGGCGTCGGTCTTGGCGGGCGTGGCCGCACTGCCGCCGGTCGCGCTCTGGCCCAGCGTGACCCGGTTGACCTGCTGGCCGACCAGGTCGGTGCAGGAGGCCGCGAGCGCGTCATCAAGCTCGGGGAAGCCCGACGTCGGGGTGAGGTACTCCGACTGCGCGCGCCAGAAGAGGTGCGCGGCCTTGTCGAGCCCGATCGCCGGGACCTGGACGCCGTTGTAGGTGCTGCCGTCGACCATGAGCGCGAACGCGTGGTTCACGACGCCGGAGTTGGTGTGCACTCCGCCGCCGTCGGAGGTGTCGCAGTGGTACTCCGCGTCCGAGACCTTGCCCGGGTCGCCGTAGCAGGTGGGGTTCCACATGTCGCGGATCGCGCCGCCGAAGGCCGGGTCGTCCTCGCCGGAGAGCCAGCGTGCGGACGGGTCGTCGGGGGTCGTGGACGCGGTGATCCGCGCCGTGCTGGTGCCGGCGGTCTTGAACCGTCCGCCGGACTCGCCGTCGACCTGCAGCGCGGGGATGTCGAAGGTCGCGCTGCCCATGTCGTACGGCGCGTACCGCGGGTCGGAGCCGACGATGATTCCGGCGGCGCCGGCGTCCTCGGCGCGCTGGCCCTGGCTGGTGTAGGAGCAGCCCGTCGCGCCGAAGTTCTCGTCGACGTAGACCCAGTTGCCGGCGATGGCCGTGGCGTTGGTGAACGCCGAGCAGCCGTCGGTGGTGCTGCCGCTGAGGGCGCTGTCGGTGCCGACGACGACCTGGGGCGTGAGCACCTGCGTCGTGAACGCCGGCCCGCCGGCCGCGGGGACGGCCCGGCACGGGCCGGCGACGCTGGCCGGCGCCGTGATCTGCACCGAGATCCGCGCGGGGGTCTCCGCCGAGCAGTCGCCCTCGACGCGCCGCACCTGCTCTGAGGGCGTGTTCTGGCGGTCGTTGAGCATGTCGACCGTCTCGCCCCAGATGTCGGAGTAGGCCTCGTTCATCGCGCCGGACTGCCACTGGTAGACCAGCCCCGAGGTGTACTCGGTGTAGGCGTGGCCCCACTCGTGGGCGACGGTGTCGTCGCTGCTGACGCCGGAGCAGTAGTTGGTGGACGTGCCGTTCCAGCTGGCGTTCGGGCAGTTGATGCTCGGGTCGTTGTTGACCGTCACCATCGTCGCGCCGTCACCGTCGTAGCTGTCGTAGCCGAAGGTGTTCTGGAACATCCAGTAGGTCTCGCCCGCGCCGCGCACCTCGCTGGACTGGTCGGCGTCGAGCCCGGCGGGGAACGGGTCGCCCTCGGACCACGCCAGGGTGCGGGTGTCGTCGTCGAGGTTGGCGGGGGTGCCGTTGTCGTCGGCCTCGTAGAGCTCGCGGTCGAGCGCGTGGTTGATCATCGACCAGCGGTTGACCGGCTTGCCGGTGAGCGCGTCGAGGATCACCGACTCGCGGACGTCGTCCTCGTTGGTGACCTCGACGACCCAGGCGAGGACGGCCTCGCCCTCGACGCCGCGCGTCGAGCCCATCCGGTAGACCATCAGCTCGGTGCTCGCGGCCTTCACGCCGGTGACGTCCACGTCGCCGCGCGCCGCCCCGGACGGGGCCGCCTCGACGATGCGCCGAGCCTTCGTTGCGGCGTCCGCCTCGGTCAGCCGGGGGGTGACGTCGACGTCGAGGTCGGGGGCCGCGAACCCGTTGACGGCCGTGAGGTCGCCCTGGGCGTCGACGTGCGCGCGCAGCTCGGCGGCGAACACCGGGACGCCGCGGTGGCTCTGGGTGTACTCGACGGTCCAGCCGCCGAGCGTCTTGCGCACGGCCGACTGCTCCAGCTCGGCCGGCCGGGCGCCGAACGCCCCGGCGTACTCGTCGAGGTAGGCGTCGGCCTTCGCCGCCGCCCCCTTCGCCGAGCCGGCGTCGACCGAGGGGAGCAGGTCACCGGAGGCGGTGCGGACGAAGCCGACCCGTCCGGTGGCGCTCTCGGTGGAGAGCCGGACCGCGCCGTCCGCCTCGCTCTTCATCCGCTGGACGAGGGATCGGTCTGCGGCGGGGGCCGCGGGGGCGGCGCTCGCGGGGACCGCTGGGACGGCTGCGAGGCCGGCCCCGAGAAGCGCAAGGCTGAGGCCCTGCTTGAGGAGATTCACGAGATTGTTGCCCCTTCGGGTGCCATGGGGAGCCGCCCGGGAGGAGGCGGTCGCGGGGAACCCTAGGGACAACCGCCGACAGCCGTCCAGAGCCACCGCAAGGTTTGAGGCGATCTTCTTGGGCAGGCGGAGATCCTCCGGCGCGGCCGGCGGCCTGCCGCGACACGCGTACGGCGTCACTCCTGTGGTCCCTGTGACTGGAGTGGCGATCGCCTAGTGTCATCAGCATGGCGACCCGTACGTCTTCCCCGCCGGGTTCGCGGAGCAAGAGCACGTCCACTTCCGGGTCACGAACCTCGGGACGAAGCGGTTCGAGCACCCGAACCCGGAGTACGCCGGCCAAGCGCCCGGCTGCATCCAGCAAGCGACCCGTCAAGCGCGCCCCGGCGAAGGGTCGCGGCAGCACCAGCCGACCCGCGCCGCGCGCGGTCCGCAGCGGGCCGGGGCCGGTCTTCCTGCTCTTCAGCGCGCTGTTCCGCGGGGTCGCCGCGGTCTGGCTGGCGGTCGCGCACGCCGTCGGCGCCGCGGCCCGGGGGATCGGGCGCACCGCCCGTGACCTCGACCCCGCCCACCGTCGCGACGGCGCCGGCCTGCTCCTCTTCGGCCTCGCCCTCGTCGTCGCCGCCGCCGTGTGGTTCCAGCTCGGTGGCGACGTCATGGAGGTCACCCGCACCGCCGTGGCCGGCACCGTGGGCAAGGTCGGCTGGTTCGTGCCGCTCGTCCTGGTGTGGACGGGCTGGCGGACCCTCCGTGACCCCGACCTCGGCGGGCCGGTCGGCCGGCAGGTCATCGGCTGGTCGGCGCTCGGCTTCGGCGTGCTCGGCATCGTGCACATCGCCAACGGCAGCCCGGAGCCGGTCAACGGCGACGCGAGCAGCCTGCAGGACGCCGGCGGCGCGATCGGCTTCGTGGTCTCCTCGCTGCTGATCGACCTGCTGCGCACGCCGTACGTCGTGGTGCCGCTGCTGGCGCTGGTCGGGTTCTTCGGCATCCTGGTCATCACCGCCACCCCGCTCTACCAGGTCCCGGCCCGGCTCGCGGACCTGAGCGACCGGCTGCTCGGCCGGGACTACGAGGACGTCGAGGAGCCGCGCCGCGGCCGCGGCCGCGCGCACGCCGACGACGAGATCGACCCCGAGCTCGGCGACCCGGCGTACGACACCCCGGTGCTGGAGGACCGCGAGGTCAAGCGCCGCCGCCGCAAGGACGCCGTCGACGTGGCGCTCGAGGAGGGCGAGGTGCCCACCGCCCGCGACGTCGGGGTCGAGCTGTTCGCCCCCGACTCCACCCGGACGCCCGCGCCGCAGGCCCCGATCGACGTCGCCGCGCTCGCCGAGCTCGCCGAGGCGGACGAGGTCGAGGAGAAGGCCGACCTCGAGCCGCCGCCGCACACGCCGCTGCCCGCCCGCGTCGAGCAGCTCGCGCTCTCCGGCGACATCGTCTACTCGCTCCCGACCGACGAGGTGCTCAAGCCCGGCTCGGTGCACAAGGCGAGGTCGAAGGCCAGCGACGCCGTCGTCGACCGGCTGATGCAGGTGATGGACGAGTTCACCATCGACGCCCAGGTCACCGGCTACACCCGCGGCCCGACGGTCACGCGCTACGAGGTCGAGCTCGGCCCCGGCGTGAAGGTCGAGAAAATCATGAACATCCAGAAGAACATCGCCTACGCGGTGGCCTCCGCGGACGTGCGGATCCTCTCGCCGATCCCGGGCAAGTCCGCGGTCGGCGTGGAGATCCCCAACGTCGACAAGGAGATCGTCTCGCTGGGCGACGTGCTGCGCTCCAACGCGGCCCGGTCGGCCCACCACCCGATGGTCGCCGGGCTCGGCAAGGACGTCGAGGGCGGCTTCGTGGTCGCGAACCTCGCGAAGATGCCGCACCTGCTGGTCGCCGGCGCCACCGGCTCCGGAAAGTCGTCGTTCATCAACTCGATGATCACCTCGGTGCTGATGCGCTCCACGCCCGACGAGGTCCGGATGATCATGGTCGACCCCAAGCGGGTCGAGCTGAACGCCTACGAGGGCGTCCCGCACCTGATCACCCCGATCATCACCAACCCCAAGAAGGCCGCCGAGGCGCTGGCCTGGGTCGTGCGCGAGATGGACCTGCGCTACGACGACCTGGCCAACTTCGGCTTCCGGCACATCGACGACTTCAACAAGGCGGTCCGGGCCGGCACCGTCGAGCTGCCGGCCCACTCCGAGCGCGTGCTGTCGCCGTACCCGTACCTGCTGGTGATCGTCGACGAGCTCGCGGACCTGATGATGGTCGCCCCGCGCGACGTCGAGGACGCGATCGTGCGGATCACCCAGCTGGCGCGGGCGGCCGGCATCCACCTGGTGCTGGCGACCCAGCGGCCCTCGGTCGACGTCGTCACCGGCCTGATCAAGGCCAACGTGCCCTCGCGGCTGGCCTTCGCCACCTCCTCCGTCACCGACAGTCGGGTCATCCTGGACCAGCCGGGCGCGGAGAAGCTGGTCGGGCAGGGCGACGGGCTGTTCCTGCCGATGGGTGCCTCCAAGCCGATCCGCGTGCAGGGTGCGTGGGTGACCGAGGCGGAGATCGCCCAGGTCGTCAAGCACTGCAAGGGCCAGCTGGAGCCGACGTACCGCGAGGACGTCACGGCCCCGGCCGCGTCCAAGCGCGACCTCGACGACGACATCGGCGACGACCTGGACCTGGTGATCCAGGCGGTCGAGCTGGTCGTGTCGACCCAGTTCGGCTCGACCTCGATGCTGCAGCGCAAGCTGCGCGTCGGCTTCGCCAAGGCCGGCCGGTTGATGGACATCATGGAGAGCCGTGGCGTGGTCGGACCCAGCGAGGGCTCCAAGGCCCGCGACGTGCTGGTCAAGCCCGACGAGATCGACGGCGTGATCGCGACCCTGCAGGGGGAGATGTGAACGACCTGACGCTGGACCCCGTGTCCGACGGCCCGACCCACGACACGGCCGAGGACGTGACGGTACGCCGCAACGCGCCGCTGGCCGGCGCGATCGGCGCGCTGGCCGCCGTGGTCGCGATCCTCTACCTCTCCCGCGCGAGCGACACCGGTGCCTGGCTGGACTGGACGCTCTGCGTGGCGATGGGGGCGGTGGCGGCCGCCTGGCTGCACGCCTTCATCGACGCCCGCACTCCGCTGCTCGTCGCCGACGCGCAGGGGCTGCGCGTGCGGCAGGGGCGGTCCTGGCTCGGCATGCCCTGGGAGGCGGTCGACGCGGTCGAGCACCTGCCGCGCCCCGGGTGGCTGCGCGACGGGCGGATCGAGGTCTTCCCGCGCGAGGGCGAGCCGGTCGCCGTACCCCTCTCGCTCTCCACGCGGGTCACCGGCGACGGCGGTGACCTGACCGCGGCGCTCGAGGCGCTGGCGGCCGACGCCGCCGAGGTGGTCGAGGTCTTCGACGACGTCTCCCCGGAACCGGAGCCCGAGCCGGAGGTCCTGCCCGAGGCCGAGGCCGAGGCCGAGATCGAGCCCGAGCCCGAGCCCGACATCGAGCCCGAGCCGGCCGTGGCGCTCGAGGAGCCCGACGAGCCTGCTCCGGATCGTCGGTCCCGCGCGGCCCGGGTGGCCGACGTCCTGGCCCGCCTGCGACGCGCCCCCGCCGAGGAGGTCGGCCCGGAGCCGGTCTCGACGCCCACGCCGTCCCCGGTGCGCGACCCGCTCACCGCGGCGCGCGTGGAGGTACGCAGCGACGCGGTGCTGCCGGTCGACGAGCCGGCCGAGTCCGCCGCACGTCCGCTGGTGCGGCCGGGCAGCGTCGACCTGGTCGAGGACACCGTGCTGTGGAGCGACCGCACCGCCCTGGCCCAGCCGCACTCCGTGGTCGAGCCGCTGGTCGTCGAGGAGCCCGCCGCCGAGCCGGCTCCCGATCCGGTCATCGGACCGCAGCTGGCCGCGGCCCGCGCCCGGCTCGGCCTCGGCGTGGACCAGCTCGCCGAGCGCACCCGGATCCGTCCGCACGTCATCGAGTCGATCGAGGTCGACGACTTCGCCCCGTGCGGGGGCGACTTCTACGCCCGCGGCCACCTCCGCACCCTGGCCCGCGTGGTCGGGATCGACGTGGGCCCGCTGCTCGCCGTCTACGACGAGCGGTACGCCGACGCGCCGGTCGACGCCCGCCGGGTCTTCGAGGCCGAGCTCGCCACCGGTGCGCACGGCGGCATCCGCGGCACCCGCGGCGGCCCGAACTGGTCGGTGCTGGTCGCGGCCGTGATGGTGCTCGTGCTCGCGTGGTCGGTGGCCCGGCTGCTCACCGGAGGCGGCACGGTCGTCGACGACGAGCCCCGCCTGAACGGCTCCGCCGGCCTGACCAGCAGCCAGACCGCCGGCTCGGCCACCTCCGTGCGGCTCGCCGCCGCCGGCGGCGGTGCGGCGGTCGAGGTCGTGGACGGGCGCGGCAAGGTCGTCTTCACCGGCGACCTGGCGTTCGGCCAGGTCAAGGAGCTCACCCGGGTGGTCACGCCGATCGAGGTGACCAGCTCCGACGGGTCGCTGGAGGTCTCCGTCGGCGACAGCGAGTCCGACGCCGTCGGCGAGTCCGGCGAGCGCGCCCGCAAGACCTACGTCGTGCGCTGACCGGTCGGCCGGGCGGTGTAGCGCCGCTCCGGCCGGCCGGCCCCGCCGTACTGCAGGCGGACCGTCGCCCGGCTCGCGGTGACGAGGTGCTCGAGGTAGCGACGGGCGCTGACCCGGGAGATCCCGACCGCCGCCGCGCACTCGGTGGCCGAGACCTCGCCCGCGTCGTCCAGGGCGGCGGCGACCAGCGCCGCCGTCTCCGGGCTCAGCCCCTTGGGCAGCGGGACCCGCGCGGCCCGGCCCACCGGCGCGAAGGCCGTGTCGATCTCGGCCTGGTCGGCGGGGTGGTCCCCGGCGAGCGCCCGGTGCGCCGCGCGGAACGCGACCAGCCGGGCGACGAGGTCGTCGTACTCGAACGGCTTGACCAGGTAGTGCGCGGCGCCGCCGGCCGCGGCCGCCCGCACGGTGTCGGCCTCCCGGGCCGCGGTCACGACCACCACGCCGACGTCGTCGCCCCGGGCACGGAGCCGGCGGAGCACCTCGATCCCGCCCAGGTCGGGCAGGTGCACGTCGAGGAGCACCAGGTCGGGCCGGAGGCGCTCGACCTCGGTGAGGGCGGCGGCCCCGGTCGCGGCCTGGCCGACGACGGTGAACCCCGGCGTCCGCTCGACGAACCGGGTGTGGATCGAGGCGACCATGAAGTCGTCGTCGACCACCAGCACCCGCAGGTCCGGGACGGGGTCGGACACGGGGTCAGTCATGCCGGTCAGTCATGGAGGTCCTCGTCGGGCAGGCAGGCGGTGAAGACGGCGCCGGCCTCGTTGTGCACCGAGACCGTGCCGCCCCGACGCTCGCACACCAGCCGGACCAGGGCGAGCCCGACGCCGCGACCCCCCGCCTGCGCGGGGTCGTCGGGGTCGCCGGACTTCGTGGTGAACCCGCGGCGGAAGATCGACGCCACCTCCTCCGGGGGTACGCCGGGACCGGTGTCGGCGACCTGGACGAGGACCTGGCCGTCGTCGACGACCAGCCGGACGACGACCCGTCCCGGCCGGCCGGTCGCGGCGACCGCGTCCACGGCGTTGTCGACGAGGTTGCCCAGGACGGTGCCGACGTCGGCCGAGAGCTCGGGGTCGAGCCGGGGCAGCGCGCTGTCGGTCGACAGCGCCAGGTCGACGCGGCGCTCGGCGGCGAGGCTGGTCTTCGCGATCAGCAGCGCGGCCACCGCCGGATCGTCCACCCGCTCGGTGACCGCGTCGCTGATCGCGGCGCGGCGCCGGGTCAGCGTCCCGATCAGCCGGCCCGCCTCGTCGTACTCCTGGAGCTGGAGGAGCCCGGAGATCGTGTGCAGCTGGTTGCTGAACTCGTGGGTCTGGGCACGCAGCGTCTCGGTGACCCCCTGGCGCGCGGTCAGCTCGCTCTGCATCGCCAGCAGCTCGGTGCGGTCGCGCAGCGTGACGACCGTCCCGGCGCCGCGGCCGCGGGCCCGCACCGGGTTGCGGTTGACGACGACCAGGCGGCCGTCGACCAGCAGCACGGCGTCGTGCACCTCGTCGGTCCCGGAGAGGAGGTCGCGCACCCGGGGCTCGAGGTCGAGGTCGGCGAGCGGGCGGCCCTGGGCGTCGCCCGGCAGGTTGAGCAGCTCGCGGGCGCTCTCGCTGAGCACGATGACGACCCCGTCGCCGCTGATCGCGACCAGGCCCTCGCGGATCGAGGTCAGCAGCGCCTCGCGCTGGTCGGCGAGGGCGGCGATCTCCGCCGGCTCCAGGCCACGGGTACGCCGCCGGACCAGGCGGGAGAGCAGCCACGACCCCCCACCGCCCAGGGCCAGGCCGAGCGCGAGGAAGCCGATCAGGTCGTCGGTGGCCTCCCCGAGCCGGTCGGTGAGCGGCGGGTAGTCCTCGACGACGACCACCACCCCGACCAGCGTGCCCGCCAGTGGGAGGCCGTCCGCGACGGCGACGTCGGTGTCGCCGTTCGCGAGCACCGGCACCTCGGCGGCGATGGCCCGGTCGCCGCGGTCGGTGACGTCCCCGCTCCAGTCCCGCCCGTCCAGCACGCTGCGGTCACCGAGGTCGACGCGGGTCCCCGGGCGGGTGGGGTCGGTGCTGATGACGACGACCCCGTCGGGGTCGGTGAGGTAGACCGCGGAGGCGCCCACCAGGTCAGCGCGCTCCTGGGCGTACGCCGTGAGGGCGCGGCGCTCGCCGTCCGGCTCCTGGTCGGACCGGTCGGCGGCGACCTGCTCCATCGCGTCCTGGACGACGGCGGTGGAGGCGAGGTTCTCGGCCGCGGCGCGCAGCCGGCTGCCGCGGGTGTCCCGGAAGGCGGCGTCGGCCTGGCGCACCGACACGACGGCGCCCACGGACAGGACGACCAGCAGCACGGCGAGCTGCAGGACCAGGAACTGCGCGGCAAGGCTGAGGTGCGCCCGCCGCCGGCGTGACCACAAGTTCCGCAACCTCCTTTGCTTCCCGAAGCGTGACGACCGCCACATCCGGAGCGATGCTCGTCACTGCACCACGAACCTGACAGGAGAGCCATGCGCACGGCAACACACCGCACCTCCTCGGCCCTGGTCGGCGTCCTGGTCGGCGTCCTGGTCCTCGTGCTCGGCGGCTGCGGGGTCACGGTCGGCGACCAGGAGCGCGACCTCGCGATGTGGATCCCGAACAGCCCCGGCGGGGGGTACGACCAGACCGGGCGCGCCGCGGTCAGCGTGATGGAGCAGGGCGACGTGACCGGCGGCGACTTCGAGGTCACGAACATCCTCGGCGCCGGCGGCTCGGTCGCGCTGTCACGGCTGATGAGTGCCGAGGGCGACGAGAACATCCTGATGACGGTCGGCCTGGGCGTCGTCGGGTCGGCGTACTCCTTCGACCAGGAGTACCGGCTCACCGACGCCACGCCCATCGCCCAGCTCATCGAGGACCAGGAGGGCGTGCTGGTCCCGGCCGACAGCCCGTACCGCACCATCGACGACCTCGTGGAGGACTGGTCGGCCGACCCGTCGGCGATCGTCGTCGGCGGCGGCTCGAGCCCGGGCGGGCCCGACCACCTCTTCCCGATGCAGCTCGCGGAGGCGGTCGGCATCGACCCGCGCGAGGTGCAGGAGCGCTACGTCTCCTACGACGGCGGCGGGCCGCTGACCAGCGCGCTGCTGGGCAACAAGATCGACGTCGGCTTCTCGGGGCTCGGCGAGTTCGAGGGCCAGATCGAGGCCGGCGAGCTGCGGGTGCTGGCCGTGTCCGGCGAGGAGCGGGTCCAGGGGGCGTCGGTCGACGACGTGCCCACCCTGCAGGAGTCGGGCATCGACCTGGTCTTCACGAACTGGCGGGGGGTCCTGGCCCCGCCGGGCATCTCCGAGGAGCGGCGCGCGGAGCTCGTCGACTACCTCACCGTGATGCACGAGTCGCCAGGCTGGCAGCAGGCGCTCGAGGACAACGGCTGGGGCGACGCGTTCGTCACCGGCGACGACTTCGAGCGGTTCCTGGACGAGCAGGACGCGCGCGTCGCGTCGACGCTGGAGGAGGTCGGTCTCCTTGACTGATCGCACAGATGCCGCCCGGACCGAGGAGACGGCCCCGGAGCCGCCCCGCCGCGACCTGGCGCAGCTCGGCCTCGCCGCCGCGCTGGCGGTCGTCGGGCTGGTGACGGTGTACGACGCCTCGCAGCTGGGGGTGGGCTTCGCCGACCCCGTCGGCCCGCGGGTCTTCCCGTACGTCGTCGGAGGCGGGCTGGTGGTCGTGGCGGTGCTGCTCGCGGTGATCACCCTGCGCGGCGACGTGCCGGAGGGAGAGGGCGGCGAGGACGTCGACCTGACCCAGGGCGCCGACTGGGTGACCGTCGCCAAGCTGGTGGCGGTCCTGCTGGTCACGATCGCCACCGTCGACCTGCTCGGGTGGGCGGTCACCGGCGGCATCCTGTTCGCGGGCGCCTGCTGGGCGCTCGGCAGCCAGACCCTGATCCGTGACGTGATCGTCGGCGTCGTGCTGGCGGTCGCGAGCTGGTACGGCTTCTTCGTCGGGCTGGGCATCCCGCTCACCCCGGGCATCCTGGACGGGATCCTCTGATGGACAGCGCCGGACTGCTGCTCGACGGCCTCGCGGCCGCCGCCACCCCCGAGAACCTGATGTACGCCGCGCTAGGCGTGCTGCTCGGCACCTTCGTCGGCGTGCTGCCGGGCATCGGCCCGGCGATGGCGGTGGCGCTGCTGCTGCCCGCGACGTACGCGCTGGAGCCGACGCAGGCGTTCATCATGTTCGCCGGCATCTACTACGGCGGCATGTACGGCGGCTCGACCACCTCGATCCTGCTGAACACGCCGGGGGAGTCCGCCTCGGTGATGACGGCGATCGAGGGCAACAAGATGGCCAAGTCGGGCCGGGCCGCCCAGGCGCTGGCCACCGCGGCCATCGGGTCCTTCGTCGCCGGGACGATCGGCACGCTGCTGGTGGTGTTCTTCGCGCCGCCGTTGGCGGACGTGGCGGTCGGGATCGGCGCCCCGTCGTACTTCGCGATCATGGTGCTGGCGCTGGTGATGACCGCCGCGGTGCTCGGTGCGTCGGTGGTCCGCGGCCTCGCGGCGCTGTTCACCGGGCTGACGATCGGGCTGGTGGGTCTGGACCTCAACACCGGGCAGCCCCGGCTCAGCTTCGGCTCGACCCACCTCGCGGACCGGCTCAACATCGTCGTCGTCGCGGTCGGGATCTTCGCGCTCGGGGAGGCGCTCTGGGTCGCGGCCCACCTGCGGCGGACGCCGCTGCAGATCATCCCCGTGGGGCGGCCGTGGATGGGGCGCGACGACCTGCGGCGGTCCTGGGGGCCGTGGCTGCGCGGCACGGCGCTCGGCTTCCCGTTCGGTGCGATCCCCGCGGGCGGGGCGGAGATCCCGACGTTCCTCTCCTACGTGACCGAGCGGAAGCTGGCCAAGGGCCGCGAGTTCGGCGAGGGCGCGATCGAGGGCGTCGCGGGGCCGGAGGCGGCCAACAACGCCTCGGCGGCCGGCATGTTCGTGCCCCTGCTGGCGCTCGGCATCCCGGTGACGGCCACGGCGTCGGTGATGCTGGCGGCGCTGACGAACTACGGCATCCAGCCCGGCCCGCAGCTGCTGGACGAGCAGTCGGACCTGGTGTGGACGCTGCTGGCCAGCCTGCTGATCGGCAACACCCTGCTGCTGGTGCTGAACTTGCCGCTGGCCCCGCTGTGGGCCAGGTTGCTGCGGATCCCGCGGCCCCAGCTCTACGCGGGCATCCTGTTCTTCGCCTGCCTCGGCGCCTACGCCACCAACCAGGACCCCTTCGACATCGGCCTGCTGCTGGCCTTCGGGCTGCTCGGGCTCGCGATGCGCCGCTTCGGCCTGCCGGTGCTGCCGCTGATCCTCGGCGTCATCCTCGGGCCGCTGATGGAGGGCGAGCTGCGGGAGGCGCTGACCATCTCCGGCGGCGACCTGAGCGGCCTGGTCGACGAGCCGCTCGCGGTCGTGGTCTACGGCCTGATCGCGCTGCTGCTCGTGGTGCCGCGGCTGGTCCGGCGGAGGGTCGTGGACGAGCCCGCGGCCCGGGACGAGGAGCTGGTGTCGTGATGAGGACGGTCCTGGTGGGCTACACGCCCGACGAGTTCGGCCGGGCCGCGCTGCGGCACGGCGTGGCCGAGGCGAGGCTGCGCGGGTACGGCCTCGTGGTAGTCAACGGCTCCCGCGGCGAGTCGTACGTCGACCGCCGGTACGCCGCCCCCGAGGAGCTGCTGCGGCTCGAGGAGGGCCTCGAGGGCCTGCCCCACGAGGTCCGTCAGGTGACGGTCCCGGACGTCGCCGACGAGCTGCTGCGGGTGGCCGAGGAGACCGGTGCCCAGCTCATCGTGCTGGGCATGCGCCGGCGTACGCCGGTGGGCAAGCTGCTGATGGGCAGCGTCGCGCAGCGGGTCATCCTGGGCGCCGTCTGCCCGGTGCTGACGGTGAAGCCGGACACGGAACCCGCCTGAGCGGTCCACCGTGGTTCGCCGGGGGGCGGGTCGGGCCGTCATACTCGGTGACGACCATGACCCAGATCGCTCACACGCCCCCCGCCCCCGCGCCCGCCCGCACCGACCTGCTGTCGGTGGCCCTGGTGACCCTGGGCTGCGCCCGCAACGAGGTCGACTCCGAGGAGCTGGCCGGCCGGCTCGAGGCCGACGGCTTCCTCCTGGTCGACGACCCCGCCGACGCCGACACCGTCGTGGTCAACACCTGCGGCTTCGTCGAGGCCGCCAAGAAGGACTCCGTCGACACCCTGCTCGAGGCCGCCGACCTCAAGGAGGAGGGCCGTCCGCGGGCCGTCGTGGCGGTGGGCTGCCTGGCCGAGCGCTACGGCAAGGACCTCGCCGAGTCGCTGCCCGAGGCCGACGCCGTGCTCGGCTTCGACGACTACCCCGACATCGCGGCGCGGCTGCGCGCGATCGTCGCGGGGGAGAGCCACCAGGCGCACACCCCGCAGGACCGCCGCCGGCTGCTGCCGATCTCCCCGACCGCCCGCGACGCCTCGGCGCTCAGCGTGCCCGGCCACGCGGTCGCGACCAGCGGCGAGGTGGGTCTCGGCGGGCCGGAGACCGGACCGCGCGGGCTGCGCCGCCGCCTCGACGGCGGGCCGATGGCGCCGCTGAAGCTCGCGAGCGGCTGCGACCGCCGCTGCAGCTTCTGCGCGATCCCGAGCTTCCGCGGCTCGTTCGTCAGCCGCCGCCCCTCCGACGTGCTCGCCGAGGCGCAGTGGCTGGCGACCCAGGGGGTCCGCGAGCTGTTCCTGGTCTCGGAGAACTCCACGTCGTACGGCAAGGACCTCGGCGACCTGCGGCTGCTGGAGACGATGCTCCCCGAGCTCGCCGCGATCGACGGCGTCGACCGGGTGCGGGTCTCCTACCTCCAGCCCGCGGAGACCCGCCCGGGCCTGGTCGAGGCGATCGCGACCACGCCGGGCGTCACGCCGTACTTCGACCTGTCCTTCCAGCACGCCAGCGCCACGGTGCTGCGCCGGATGCGCCGGTTCGGCGACCCCGAGAGCTTCCTGGGCCTGCTCGACCAGGTGCGTGCGCTCGCGCCGCTGGCCGGCGTCCGGTCCAACGTCATCGTCGGCTTCCCCGGGGAGACCGAGGACGAGCTGCAGACGCTCTGCGACTTCCTGATCGCCGCACGGATGGACGTCACCGGAGTCTTCGGCTACTCCGACGAGGACGGCACCGAGGCCGCGACGCTCGGCGGCAAGCTGGACGAGGACGAGGTCCGCGCCCGCACCGAGCACGTCACCACCCTCGTCGAGGAGCTCAACGCCCAGCGGGCCGAGGAGCGGATCGGCGAGCTCGTCGAGGTGCTGGTCGAGTCGCTCGAGGACGGCGAGGTCGCGGGACGCGCGGCCCACCAGGGGCCGGAGGTCGACGGGACGACGTACCTCGTCGGCAGCGCCGCACAGGTCGGGGACCTGGTGCGGGCCGAGGTGGTCGCCACCGACGGCGTCGACCTGATCGCGAAGGAGCTCGGGTGAGCGACACCGGCCGGCAGGTCAGCAACTGGAACCTGCCCAACGCGCTGACGACGCTGCGCATCGTGCTCGTGCCGTTCTTCGGCTGGGCGCTGCTGATCGACAACGGCGAGTCCGTGCTCTGGCGCTGCATCGCCTGGGCGATCTTCGTGGTCGCGATGATCACCGACAAGATCGACGGCGACCTCGCCCGGTCGCGCAACCTGGTGACCGACTTCGGCAAGATCGCCGACCCGATCGCCGACAAGGCGATCACCGGGATGGCCCTGATCGGGCTCTCCATCGTCGGCGACGTGTGGTGGTGGGTGACGATCCTGGTGCTGCTGCGCGAGTGGAGCGTGACCCTGCTGCGCCTCTCGGTCCTCAAGCGCGTGGTGATCGCCGCCAAGGACCTCGGCAAGCTCAAGACGACCTTCCAGGCCATCGCCCTCGGCGGGCTGATCCTGCCGCTGCGCGACGCCGACCTGCCCAGCGCGCTCGAGGTGCCGGGCGAGGTGCTCTTCTACGTCTCGCAGGTCTGCCTCGGGGTCGCGGTGGCGCTGACCCTGTACTCCGGGCTGGAGTTCTACCGCGACGTGTGGAAGCAGCGCGCGCAGCTGCGCTGACGCGATTCACCCCTCCGGGTGAACGGAGCGTCCGATCGCCCGTCAAGAGGGTCCGCTACGGCTGATCCTGACAAAGTTCCGGCACCCGATCGGTCGTGCCGGGAGGGATCGTCGGCCCGCCGCGGGACGGCCGGGAAACCGTCAGGTCTCGTTCACGTAACGCCCCACGAAGCGCGGCAACACCGGGTTAGGGTCGCCCGGTTAGCTCGCCTTCGAAAGGTCCCCACGTGTCATCACGCACCCGGCAGAGCCTCTCTGCCGTTCTCGGTCTCGGTCTCGCGGCCACCACGCTCTCGCTGATCCAGGCGCCCGCCGCTCACGCGGCCCCGGTCGCGATCACGCTGCTGAACATCAACGACTACCACGGTCGGATCACGAGCGACGGCGGCTCCGGCTCCGGCGACGCCACGACGTACAGCACCGTGGAGCTGGCGACCACCGTCCAGAGCATCCGCAGCGCCCAGGGGGCCGGGAGCGTCCTGTTCCTCTCGGCCGGCGACAACATCGGCGCGTCGCTGTTCAACTCGGCCTACACCGAGGACCGGCCGACCGTCGAGGTGCTGAACGCGCTGGACCTCGCCTCCTCGACCGCGGGCAACCACGAGTTCGACAAGGGCTACGACTGGCTGCAGGACAACGTCATCGACGGCAGCGACGACTACACCGCCGCCGAGTTCCCGATCCTCGGCGCGAACGTCTACCTCAAGGGGACGACGACGCCCGCCCTCGAGGAGTACTCGGTCCACGAGGTGGCCGGCACGTCCGTGTGCGTGATCGGCGCGATCACGCAGGAGACCCCGACCCTCGTGAGCCCGGCAGGGATCGCCTCGCTCGAGTTCGGTGACCCGGTCGCGGCCGTGAACCGCGTCGCCAACCGGCTCGACGCCGCAGGAACCTGCGACGTCACGGTCGCCAGCTACCACGAGGGTGCCGGCGCCGGCACGCCCGACGGTGCGACGCTGGAGCAGGAGGTCGCCGCGGGCGGGGTCTTCGCGAACATCGTCACCGCGACCGCCGCACCCGTCGACGTCATCCTCACCGGGCACACCCACAAGGAGTACACCTGGACCGCCGCCAAGCCCGGCGGAGGCACTCGGCCGATCGTGCAGACCGGCTCCTACGGCGCCAAGCTCGGCCAGGTCGACCTCACCTACGACGAGGCCACCGACGCCGTCGCGGTGTCGGGCGCACAGCTCGTCACCGTCGGTACGGCCGAGAACCTGACCGACCCCGTGGTGGCGGAGGTCAACACCATCACCACCGAGGCCGTCGCCGCGGCGAACGTGGTCGGCGACGTCCCGGAGGGGAGCGTCACCGACGACATCACGAGCGCCTTCACCGGCGGAACCTACGGTCCGGACGGGTACACGGGCACCACGACGCGCGACGACCGGGCGTCCGAGTCCGCGCTGGGCAACCTGGTGGCAGACGCCCTCCGCGAGACCCCGATCACCGACATCGCGGGTCTCCCGAAGGCCGACATCGGCGTCGTCAACCCCGGCGGGCTGCGCAACGAGCTCTACTACGACCCCAACAAGGGCGGCAGCAGCAGCCCCCAGGACGCCAACGGCGTGGTCACCTTCGAGGAGGCCAACGCGGTGCTCCCGTTCGCGAACAACATCTCCTACGTCACGCTGACCGGCGCGGAGTTCAAGCAGGTCCTCGAGCAGCAGTGGCAGACGGCCGCCGACGGCGTGACCCGCCCCTCGCGTCCGTTCCTGCACCTCGGCCTCTCGAAGAACGTCAAGGTCGTGGCGAAGCCCGACACCTCGGCGACCTCGCCGGTGGGCGGCAACATCCTGAGCGTCACGGTCGACGGTCGCCCCGTGGTCGACGACCGCGAGTACGTCGTGTCCACCTTCTCCTTCCTGGCCACGGGCGGCGACAACTTCCGCGCGTTCAAGCTCGGGACGAACCGGGACACCGGCAAGGTCGACCGCGACCTGTGGATCGACGGCTACCTCGGCAACGGGCAGGCGAAGTCCCCGAGCTTCGCGCGTCGCCAGGTCTTCGCCACCGGCATGCCGGTGGGCGAGGTGGCCCCCGGTGACCAGATCGCGCTGAGCTTCTCGAAGCTGAACCTCACCTCCCTCGGTGCACCCGCGAACACCGTGCTCGAGGCGAGCGCCGTGCTCGGCGGCACCTCGACGCCGCTCGGCTCGGCCGACGTCTCCACCGGGGCGGCCAGCATCACGGTCACCGTCCCGGCCGACGCCTACGGCTCGACCATCGAGATCGTCGCCCAGCCCAGCGGGACCACGGTCTCGATCCCCGTGGCCAAGGCGGCCTCGTCGGTCACGGCGAGCACCGAGCGGACGTCGTACGGCGAGCCGGTCGAGGTCGACGTCGTCGTCGAGTCCGAGGCTCCCGCGAACGGCACGGTCGAGATCACCGCCGGCGGCAAGGTCGTCGGCACCGGGACCGTCACCGACGGCACCGGGACGGTGACCATCGCAGGCAAGACGCTCAAGCCGGGCACCACCTCGCTCGCGGTCACCTTCACCGGGCCGCAGGCCGAGGACGCCTCGACGACCGTGGCCGCCAAGGTCAGCAAGGCCGCGGCGAAGGTCAAGGCCACGAGCAAGCCCGCGAGGATCGTGGTCGACAAGACCAAGGCGACCATCAAGGTCAAGGTCGGGACGATCGGCGAGGCCGCGAAGGGCAAGGTCACCGTCCGGGCCGGCGGGAAGACCTACACCGCGAGGCTGAAGTCCGGCGTCGCGACCGTCACGCTCAAGCCGTTCGGCTCGACCGGCAAGAAGCTGGTCACCGTGAGGTACCTCGGCAACGACGTGACCACGAAGGCGAGCGACAAGCTCACCCTCAAGGTCAAGAAGGCCAAGAAGAAGTAGCACCACCTGAGGGGCCCGTCGGTGATCCGGCGGGCCCCTCAGCCTCCCCGCTCCCCGGAGCGGTCCTCTCCACCCCTCCTCTGGAAGGTCATCCATGCCCTCAACACCCCGCGGTGCCCGTCGGGCACTCGCCGCTTCCGCCGGACTGGCGGTCGCCGTCACCGGGCTGTCGGTCTTCGCCACCAGCCCCGCCACTGCCAACCCCGCAGGCACGGCCCTCGTCATCAGCGAGGTCTACGGCGGCGGCGGCAACGCCGGTGCCACGCTCAAGAACGACTTCATCGAGCTCTACAACCCCACGAACGCGGCGATCTCCGTCGCCGGCATGTCGGTCCAGTACCGCAGTAGCGGATCGAGCAGCGCGGCCACCGGCGTCACGGAGCTGTCGGGTTCGGTGCCTGCGAGGGGCCACTACCTCGTCAAGCAGGCCGCCGGCACCGGCGGGACCGCCGACCTCCCGGCGGTCGACGCGACCGGAGAGATCGCCATGAGCGGCACGGCGTTCACCGCGTGGCTCGCCAACGGCACCACGGCCCTGAACCCGGGGATCAACAGCGCCGTGGGGACCCCGGGCGTCATCGACCTGGTCGGCGTCAACAGCAACACTTTCGAGACGGCGAAGACTGTTGCCGCGTCGAACTCGACGTCGCTGGCCCGCGCCGCCAACGGGACCGACACGGACAACAACTCCGCCGACTTCACCAGCGGTGCCCCCACCCCGACCGGCAGCGGCGGGGGGCAGGAGCCCGAGCCCGAGCCCGAGCCCGTGACGGTGACGATTCCAGAGATTCAGGGGACCGGCTCAGTGAGCCCCCTTGTCGGCGACCCGGTCGAGACCAGGGGCGTCGTGACCGCGGTGTATCCCGAGGGCGGCCTGTTCGGCTACTACCTGCAGACCCCGGGTTCGGGAGGAGCCGTCGACTCCACCCCGGGTGCCTCCGACGGGATCTTCGTCCGGCAGCCCTCCGGCGCCGTCACCGTGACGCGGGGCTCCTACGTCGAGGTCACCGGCACGGTGGCCGAGTTCGCGGGTCAGACCCAGCTGAGTGTTCTCCCGACCGACGTCACCGTCCTCGGCGAGACGGCCGCCCCCGTGCTGCCGACCACGACGCTCGAGTGGCCTGACACCGACGCCGAGAAGGAAGCGCTCGAGGGCATGCTCTACCAGCCCTCGGTCGACTTCACGGTGACGAACACCTTCTCCACCAACCAGTTCGGCGAGGTCGGGCTGGCTGTCGGCGACAAGCCGCTGGTCCAGCCGACCGAGGTCGCGGACGCCCAGGACGCGGCCGCCATCGCGGCGGTCGTGGCCGACAACGCCGCGCGTGCGATCACGCTCGACGACGCGGCCTCGACCAACTTCACCGCGGCTCCCGGCAACACCCTGACCCCGGCGTACGTCTCGAACGAGGAGCCGGTCCGGGTCGGGGCAAGGGCGACCATCGACGAGCCGGTCATCCTCACCCAGGGCGGATCGTCGACCGCGCCGACGTACCGGTTCCAGCCGCGCGAGCGCGTCGTCGGCCCGGACAACGCTGCGTCCCCCGCGACGTTCGAGAACACCCGCACGGCGGCGCCCGACTCGGCGGCGATCGACCCGACGGGCACCGCCGACGTCAAGGTCGCCTCGTTCAACGTGCTGAACTACTTCACCACGCTGGGTGACGCGAACGACGACAACGTCGGCGACGGAGGCTGCCTGTCCTACCAGGACCGTCTGGGCGACGGCACCAACGTCCGCGAAGGGTGCGACCAGCGCGGCGCCTGGGACCCCCAGGACTTCGCGCGTCAGCAGGAGAAGATCGTCGCGGCGATCAACGCTCTCGACGCCGACGTCGTGGGCCTGATGGAGATCGAGAACTCCGCCAAGCTGGGGGAGACCCCGGACGAGGCGACCGGTGCCCTCGTCGCCGCCCTGAACGCCGACGCCGGCGCGGGCACCTGGGCGGCCAACCCGTCGTCGTCCGACCTGCCGCCGGTCGCGGAGATGGACGTCATCACCAACGCGATCATCTACAAGCCCGGCGCGGTGAAGCGGCTCGGCGCGTCCCGCGCGCTGGGGGAGCTGTCCGGTGCCGGCGAGGCGTTCGACAACGCCCGTGAGCCGCTGGCCCAGGCGTTCACCCCTGTGGCCGGCGGCGAGTCCTTCCTCGTCGTGGTCAACCACTTCAAGTCCAAGGGCTCGGGCACCGACGACGGCACCGGCCAGGGCAACGCCAACCCGGACCGGGTCGCCCAGGCGCGGGCACTGGCTGCCTGGGTCCCGACCGTCCAGACGGCCATCGGGGTCGAGCCGACGCTGCTCATGGGTGACTTCAACTCCTACGCCATGGAGGACCCGCTCCAGGTCCTCTATGCGGAGGACTACGTCAACGTGGAGAAGCACTCGGGCAGTGGCGACTTCTCGTACTCGTTCTCAGGTCTGTCCGGCTCGCTGGACCACGTCCTGGCGAACCCGGCCGCGATGGAGCTCTACACCGGCACCGACACGTGGAACATCAACAGCGGTGAGTCGCTGGCGATGGAGTACAGCCGGCACGACTACCACGCGACCGACTTCCACGAGGCGACGCCGTACCGGTCCTCCGACCACGACCCGGTGATCATGGGCCTCGACACCATCACCCCGACCGAGCCGGAGCCGGAGCCGGAGCCGGAGCCCACCCCGGTCAAGGCCACGATCAGCGTCAAGCACAGCCCGTCGAAGGTGGTGGCCGGCAAGACCCGCGCCACCCTGAAGATCAAGGTCTCGGCCAAGGGCGCCAAGCCCACCGGCAAGGTCACGGTCAAGATCAAGGGCGGCAAGACCCTGAAGGTCACCCTGAAGAACGGCAAGGCCACGGTGAAGCTGCCGAAGTTCGCCACGCCGGGCACCAAGAAGCTGACTGTCGTCTACCGGGGCGACGACCGGGTGAAGGGTGAGTCGGTCACCTATCGGATCAAGGTCGTGAAGAAGAAGAACTAGCGCCCCCGGCGTTCGCTCGAACAGCACGACCCCGCGGGGGTCGGTCCTTCGGGGCCGGCCCCTGTCGGCGTACTCCGGGGGTTGTCGGTTTCCCCGGATCACCGGGGAAACCTGATGTTCGGGGCCATCGCGATGCCCCCGAACATCAGGTTCTCCCTGAGAAGTCGCCCCGAGCAGCGCCAGCCCCCTGGAGCACCTCTCCCGGGGCGCCGCGAACACAAGCGCCGACTCGGCGCTTGGGGGACACCGAGTGGCGCGGCAGGTCACACGACCCGGGCGATTGTGCGTCCGGACCCGCGGATACCGTGCCGACATGCCTCACCGCGATGACCTCGACCCCGCCACGAAGGCCCACCTGCTGCTCCGAGCCGGCGGGCAGACCGTCGCCACGGCGGAGTCCCTGACCGGCGGCAAGCTGGCGGTCGCCTTCACCGAGACCCCCGGCGCCTCGGAGACCTACCTCGGCGGGGTGGTCACCTACGCGACCGAGCTGAAGAAGTCGATCCTCGAGGTCGACCAGGCGATCATCGACGAGCACGGCGTCGTCTCCGCCGAGTGCGCGCGGGCGATGGCCTCGGGCATCAAGGCCTTCACCGGGGCGTCGTACGGCGTGTCCACGACGGGCGTCGCCGGCCCCAGCGAGCAGGAGGGCAAGCCGGTCGGCACGGTGTTCATCGGGATCGCCGGACCGGGCCTCCTCGAGACCGTCGCGCTGGAGCTCTCCGGCGACCGCGGCACGATCACCGCCCGCACCTGCGAGGAGGCACTGTCGGCGCTCAATGGCATCCTCGGGAGGGAAGAAGCAGACCTCGGGTAGCGTTGATCCACACGGACCGGGAAGGAGACCCCGCATGGTGCTGTTCCGCCGTCAGCTCGGCGACGCGCTCCGCGCTCAGCGGATGCGCCGCGGCCTGACCCTGCGCGAGGTCTCCGCCGAGGCCCGGGTCAGCCTGGGCTACATCTCGGAGGTCGAGCGCGGCCAGAAGGAAGCGTCCTCCGAGCTGCTCGCCTCGCTCTGCGCGGCGCTCGACGTGGCGCTCTCCGACGTCCTGCGCGAGGTCTCCGACGCGGTCGCCCTCGAGGAGGCCGCGCTCGCGCCGACCCCCATCACCGCCGGCTCGCGTCCGGCGCCCGGCGACGTCGTCGCCTCCGCCGCCTGATCTCGGCGGCGCGCTCAGCCCGCGGGTGCCGGCTGGCACGACGGGCACCAGTACGCCGCGCGCCGGCGGTCCGCCGGGCCGATCATGTCGACGGCGATCGGGGTGCGGCAGCGCCGGCACGGTGAGCGGTCGCGGCGGAAGACCCACATCCGCTCCCGCTCGCGCAGGTCGCCGGTGGTGCTCTGCGCGGCACGCTGCTTGTTGACCTCGAGCATCTGCTTGGCGCGGCGGACCAGCCGGGTCAGGTCGGGTACGCCGGCGACCGGCGTCGCGGGGTGGACGCCGGCGACGAAGCAGAGCTCGGCCATGTACATGTTGCCCACGCCGGCCAGCCGCGTCTGGTCGAGCAGCGCCTCGCCGATCGGCCGCTCGGGGGCCTCGGCCAGCCGGCGCAGCGCCTCCGACTCGTCCCAGTCGGGACCAAGCAGGTCGGGGCCGAGGTGGCCGACCACCTCGCCCTCGGCGTCGGTGGGGATCAGCTCGACGATGCCGAGGGAGAAGCCGACCGCGACCGCGTCGTCGGTGCGCAGCACGACGCGTGCCTGGTGCGCCGGCCGCCGCCACCGCTCGTGGGGGGCGTGCACCCGCCACGCGCCCTCCATCTTCAGGTGGGTGTGCAGCGTCCAGCGCTCGCCGTCGCCGGGACCGGCGACCCGGGTCAGCAGGTGCTTGCCGCGGCTCACCGTGCCGACCACGGTGGCGCCGGAGAGGTCGGCGGTCGCGTGCTGGGGCACCCGGAAGTCCGAGCCGGTCAGCACCTTCCCGGACAGGGCGCGGTCGAGCAGCCGGCCGGCGCGGTAGACGGTGTCGCCCTCGGGCACGCGGTCAGCTCCGCCCCAGCTGCAGGCCCTTGGGCGTCACGATGAATCCCGCCGCCTGGAGCGCCTGGCGCAGCGGCGTCCCGCCGGACCCGAGCAGCTGGGTGCCGTCGGCCTTCTCGACCGTGAGCCGGCCGAGCGCCCCGCGTCGCGCCGACTCGGCGAGGGCCGCGGCGGCGGGGTCGAGGTCGTCGGGCTCCTCGGACCAGGTGAGGAGGGTGCGGCCGCCGCGCTCGACGTACAGGGTCAGCCGGCCGTCGACCAGCACCACCAGGGCGCCGGCCTTGCGCCCGGGCCGGTGCCCGCCCTCGCCCGCCTCGGGCCAGGGCAGCGCGGCGCCGTAGGGGTTGGCGGGGTCGGTGGCGGCCAGCGCGACCGCGGACGGCTTGGCGTCGGTGGCGACCTCGGAGAAGGTGCGCAGCCGGTCGATCGCGCCGGCGGTGCCGAACTGGGCGGCGCCCAGCCCGCTGACGAAGTACCCCCGGCGGCAGCGTCCGGAGTCCTCGAACGCCGACAGCACCTTGTACGCCGCGGCGAAGCCGCCCGGCACCCGCTCGCTCATCACCGCGCCGCGGATCACCACGCCATGGCGGTCGAGGAGGTGCTCGGCGGTGGCGTGCGCCCGGCGGGTGGGGTCGGCGTCGATCTCGGGGAGCAGCGCCCAGCGACCGGCGGTCTGGGGGGGACCGGAGCGCGCCGGCATCCGGCCGCGACCGGTCGTGGAGGACATCCGCGGCCGCGCCGGCTGGCGGCGGGTGCGGTGGCTCGCGCCGCCGGACCGGGTGAGCGCGCGGAGCGGGGTGAGCGTGTCGTTGCTGACCCGGCCCGCCCAGACGAGCGACCACAGCGCGGCGGACAGCGCCTGGTCGTCGCTGCTGCCCACGGAGTCGGCGAGCTGGCGGAAGAACCAGGCGCCGCCGGGGGCGAGGGCGTCGAGCACCTGCTGGGCGAGCTCGGCGTGCTCGAAGGGCTGGGGCTCGGGGAGGGTCAGCGGCGCCTGGTCGGCCAGGTGCAGGCTGACCCAGCCGTCGGAGCCGGGCAGGGCGGCGTGCCCGGCCCAGACGACCTCGCCGGAGGCGGTGAGCTCGTCGAGGTACGACGACTCGTAGTCGCGGACGCGCGCGGCCAGCACCAGCGGCTCCAGCGCCGAGGCCGGCACCGGGCACCCGGCGAGCTGGTCGACCACGGTGAGCACCCCGTCGACGCCGCGCGGACCCCGGCCGCTGGTGGGCCCCGAGGAGACGGAGACGTGCTGCCACGCGGCCAGGAACCGGCCGAGCGCCTCCGGCTCGACGGGCTCGACCTCCTTGCGCAGCCGGGCCAGCGAGCGGCGGCGGAGCTTGCGCAGCACCTCGGCGTCGCACCACTCCGAGCCCGAGCCGGAGGGACGGAACTCGCCGTCGAGCACCCGACCCTGGGCCGCGAGCCGCTGCAGGGTGTGGCGCACGACCGCGGCGCCGAGACCGAGCCGGGTCGCCACCTGCTCGGTGGTGAACGGGCCGTGGGTGCGGGCGAACCGGGCGACCAGGTCGCCGAGCGGGTCCTCGACGGGGTCGGTGAACGCGTCGGGCGTGCCGGGCGGGACGGGGACGCCCAGCCCGTCGCGCAGCCGGCCGACGTCCTCGATGACCGCCCAGCGCTCCTCGCCGCCCATCCGCACCTCGACGGCGCGACGGGACTCGGCGAGGGTGCGGAGCCACGCGCCGGCGGGGGCGCCCTCGACGCAGCGGAGCGCCGCCTCCTCGGCGGTGAGCGGGCCGAGCAGCCGCAGCGTGTCGACGAGCCCCTCGACGTCGCGGGCCCGCCGGTCCGGCGCGAGCCGCTGGAGCTCGGCCTCGACCTCGGCGAGCACGTCGGGGTCGAGCAGCTCGCGCAGCTCCGCCCGCCCCAGCAGCTCGGCCAGGAGGCCCTGGTCGAGCGACAGCGCGGCCGCGCGCCGCTCGGCGATGGGGGAGTCGCCCTCGTACATGAACTGCGCGACGTAGCCGAAGAGCAGGGTCCGCGCGAACGGCGAGGGCGCGTGGGTCGAGACGTCGACGACCTGCACCTCGCGGCGGTCCACCCGGCGCATCAGGCCGACCAGGGACGGCAGGTCGTAGACGTCCTGGAGGCACTCGCGGACCGCCTCGAGCACGATCGGGAACGACGGGTAGCGCGACGCCACCTCGAGCAGCGCCGCGGACCGCTGCCGCTGCTGCCACAGCGGCGAGCGCCGGCCGGGGTCGCGCCGGGGGAGCAGCAGGGCCCGGGCCGCGCACTCGCGGAACCGCGCGGCGAACAGCGCCGAGCCGCCGACCTCCTGGGTGACCAGGTGCTCGATCTCCTCGGGCTCGAAGACCAGGACCTCGCCGCCGGGGGCCTCCGCGTCGCTGTCGGGGATCCGGATGACGATGCCGTCGTCGGAGGCCATCGCCTGACCGTCGACGCCGTACCGCTCGCGCAGCCGCGCGTTGATCGCCAGCGCCCAGGGCGCGTGCACCGGCGTGCCGTAGGGGGAGTGCACCACCAGGCGCCAGTCGCCCAGCTCGTCGCGGAACCGCTCGACCAGCACTGTGGTGTCGGTGGGCAGCACGTTGGTGGCCTCGAGCTGCTCGTGCAGGTAGGCGAGCAGGTTGCCCGCGGCGTACGCGTCGAGGCCGCCCTCCCGGGCGCGCGCCTCGGCCTTCGCCCGCGGCATCGCGGACAGCTCGCGGGTGAAGGCGCCGATCGCGGCGCCCAGCTCGGCGGGCCTGCCGAGCGAGTCGCCCTTCCAGAACGGCAGCCGGCCCGGGATGCCCGGCGCCGGGGTGACCAGGACCCGGTCGTGGGTGATGTCCTCGATCCGCCAGCTGGTGGCGCCGAGCGCGAAGATGTCGCCGACCCGGGACTCGTAGACCATCTCCTCGTCGAGCTCGCCGACCCGCCGGCCGGTGCCCTCGCCGACCAGGAAGACGCCGAACAGCCCGCGGTCGGGGATGGTGCCGCCGGAGGTCACCGCCAGCCGCTGGGCGCCCGGACGGCCGGTGAGCACGCCGGTGACGCGGTCCCAGACGATCCGCGGCCGCAGCTCGGCGAACTCGTCGGAGGGGTAGCGGCCGCTGAGCAGGTCGAGCGTCGCGTCGTACGCCGAGCGCGGCAGCTGGGTGAACGGCGCGGACCGCTTCACGAGCTCGTACAGCTCGTCGACCTGCCACGCGTCGAGCGCCGTCGCGGCCACGACCTGCTGGGCGAGCACGTCGAGGGGGTTGGTGGGCACCCGGAGCGACTCGATGTCGCCGGAGCGCATGCGCTCGACCGCGACCGCGGTCTGGGCCAGGTCGCCGCGGTGCTTGGGGAACAGCACCCCGCGCGAGACCTCGCCCACCTGGTGGCCGGCGCGCCCGACGCGCTGGAGGGCGCTGGCGACGCTCGGCGGTGACTCGATTTGCACCACGAGGTCGACCGCGCCCATGTCGATGCCGAGCTCGAGGCTGCTGGTGGCGACCACCGCGGGCAGCCGGCCGCGCTTGAGGTCGTCCTCGATCAGCGCGCGCTGCTCCTTGGAGACCGAGCCGTGGTGGGCCTTGGCGATCACCTGCTCGGCGCCCTCGGACTGCCCGGACTGCGCCATCACCTCGGCGGGCACGGCGCCCTTCTCGAGCTCGCCGCCCGCGCGCTGGGTGGCGATCTCGTTGAGCCGCGCCGTGAGCCGCTCGGCGAGCCGGCGGGAGTTGGCGAACACGATCGTGGAGCGGTGCTGCTCGATCAGGTCGACGACCCGCTCCTCGACGTGCGGCCAGATCGACTGGGACCGGGTGGGGTCGCCGTCGCCCTCCGCGTCGTCGTCGTACTCCTCCGGCGCGGTCATGTCCTCGACGGGGACGACGACCTCGAGGTCCCACCGCTTCTCCGAGGGCGGCGCGACGATGTCGACGGGGGCGGAGCCGCCGAGGAACCGCGCGACCTCTTCCAACGGGCGCACCGTCGCGGACAGCCCGATCCGCTGGACCGGCCGCTCCAGCAGCGCGTCGAGGCGCTCGAGGGTGAGCGCGAGGTGGGCGCCGCGCTTGCCGCCGGCCACGGCGTGCACCTCGTCGACGATCACCGTCTCGACCCCGCGCAGCGACTCGCGCGCCTGCGAGGTGAGCATCAGGAACAGCGACTCCGGCGTCGTGATCATGATGTCGGGTGGGGAGGTCACCAGCTTGCGCCGGTCGGCGGCCGGGGTGTCTCCCGAGCGGACGCCGACGCGCACCTCGGGCACCGGGTCGCCGAGCCGGTCGGCGGTGTGCCGGATGCCGGTGAGCGGGGCGCGGAGGTTGCGCTCGACGTCGACCGCGAGCGCCTTCAGCGGAGAGACGTAGAGGACCCGGCAGCGCTTCGTGCGGTCCTCGGGCACCGGCTCGGTGAGCAGCCGGTCGAGGCTCCACAGGAACGCACTGAGCGTCTTGCCGGAGCCGGTCGGCGCGACCACCAGCGCGTGCCGGCCCGCGCCGATCGCCTCCCAGGCCCCCGCCTGCGCCGGCGTGGGGGCCGCGAAGGCAGCGGCGAACCAGGTGCGGGTCGGCGCGCTGAACCGGGCGAGCGGGTCGGGCATGCCGCCAGTCTTGCCTACGGCACCGACAATCCGGTTGGCCCGACCGCCGCCGTCGCTGGGACCCTGTCCCGGTGCACCTCGTCCTCCTCTTCGGCCCGCAGGCCGTCGGCAAGCTCGCCGTCGGCCGTGAGCTCGCCGCCCGCACGCCGTACCGGCTCCTGCACAACCACGCGACGATCGAGCCCCTGCTCGAGGTCTTCGAGTACGGCGCACCGCCCTTCCGGACGCTGAACGAGGAGTTCCGGCGCCGGGTGGTCGAGGAGGCGCTCGCGGCCGGCCTGCCGGGCCTGGTGTTCACCTACGCCTGGGCGCTCGACGTCGCCGAGGACACGGCGTACCTCGAGGGGTTCGTCGAGCCGGTCCTGGCCGCGGGCGGTCGCGTCGACTTCGTCGAGCTTTACGCCGACGAGGCCACGCGGCTGGCCCGCGAGGGCACCCCGGTGCGCCTGGCCGCGAAGCCGTCGAAGCGCGACGTGGCCTGGGCGCGCGACCACCTCGTCGAGTGGGGGCAGCGCTACCGCCTCTCGACCGGGCCGGACGTGCCGTTCCCGCTCGAGCACCCCCACCTCCGGCTCGACACCACGCATGGCTCCGCCGCGGACACCGCCGAGGAGGTGATCCGCCGCCTCGACCTGCCCCGCTCCTGACCGGCGGTCACGGGGCACAGAGGGCGAAGCCGTCGCCGTCGAAGGCGAGGCTGGAGGCGGTGGAGGCGTCGCCGGTCCCGTAGTCGTGGTCGATGCGCACCAGCGGCCCGTCGGTCTCCACGTCCCACGTCGCGTCCTGGGTGAACGGACCGCCGCTCGCGAGCAGGGGCTCGCCCTCCAACCAGGCCTCGCGCGCCGTCGCGTCGGCCTTCGCAGCGTCGTCGTCGGCGAAGGCGAGCACCGTCGTGGTGGTCCCCGCGTCGTCACCGTGGACGAAGAACCCGGTGGCGTCCGGCCGGCCCAGGTCCTCGAGCCCGGAGGCCGCGTTCAGCTGCTCGGTCTCCTCGGGGCTCAGCGGCCCGTCCTCGTAGACGGCGCCGCAGTCGATGTCGCGCCGCAGGTGCGCGAACTCCGCGTCGTCGGCCGCGTCCACCACCTCGTCGAGGTCCTCGGCGTCCAGGACGGAGTCCCCGTCGTCGGTGATCACCTCCAGCACGGCCTCGGGGTCCGGGCTGACGATGATCAGGTGCTCGTCGGGCACCAGCACCGGGCTCATCATGACCTCGACCGGGTAGCGCCGCCCGTCCGAGCTCGCCGCGCCGAGGCTGCTGCGCAGGTGCCGACCGCCGTCCTCCTCGGTCTCCTCGTAGCCGGCCGCCACCATGTCGTCGGCGACCTCGTCGAGGTCGACGTCGTCGTCGATCCTCCAGACGACCCACATCCCGTCGTCGCCCTGGGCGCTGACCTCCCACTCGAGGTCGAGATCGCTGAACGCCGCCTCCTGCATCTGGGGGAGGTAGTCGGTCAACGTGGTCGTGGCGGCCATCGACTCCCGGAGCCCCTCCAGGTAGCGGTCGACGTCCTCCTCGTCGGCGCCGGTCTCGACGTCGTCGATCTCCAGCCGCTCGGCGGCGGCGGCCCGGCCGACGTACGTGACCGAGGTGGCGGTGTCCGGGACGACGTCCAGCGCCTCCTCCAGGTCCGCGGAGGGCGAGGAGGGGGAGGAGTCGGAGGAGGAGTCGGAGAGCAGGCTGCACCCGGTGACCGGACAGGCGGTGGACAGGACGAGGGCGGCGATCGCGGTACGGCGCATGAGGGCCATCGTGTCGCTCCGGTACCGGATCCAAACCCCTCGGCGCGCATGCGCGGCGATTCCGGCGGGTGCGCGCATAGGGTGCTTCCGTGCCCGACACCTCGGTCGACCCGGACTCCATGATCCGGGCTCGCGGCCTCCGCAAGTCCTTCGGCAAGGCCGGCGAGACGTTCGAGGCGGTGCGGGGCATCGACCTCGACGTACGCCGGGGCGAGGCGTTCGGGTTCCTCGGGCCCAACGGCGCCGGCAAGTCCTCGACGATGCGGATGATCGCGGCGGTCTCGCCGGTCAGCGACGGCGAGCTGCGGATCCTCGGGATGGACCCCGCCACCGAGGGGCCCGCGATCCGCGGCCGGCTGGGCGTCTGCCCGCAGGAGGACACCCTCGACGTCGAGCTGAACGTCCGCGACAACCTCTACATCTACGGCCGCTACTTCGGGATCCCGAAGGCGGAGGTCAACGACCGGGTCGACGAGCTGCTGGAGTTCGTCCAGCTCACCGAGAAGGCGCGCGCCAAGGTCGACGACCTCTCCGGCGGCATGAAGCGCCGCCTGACGATCGCGCGCAGCCTGGTCAACCGTCCCGAGCTGCTGCTGCTCGACGAGCCGACCACCGGCCTGGACCCCCAGGCCCGGCACGTGCTCTGGGACCGGCTGTTCCGGCTCAAGCAGGCCGGGGTGACCCTGGTGCTCACCACGCACTACATGGACGAGGCCGAGCAGCTCTGCGACCGGCTCGTGGTCATGGACAAGGGGCTGATCGTCGCGGAGGGCTCCCCGCTGGAGCTGATCCGGGCGCACTCGACCCGGGAGGTCGCCGAGCTCCGGTTCGGCCTCGCCGAGGAGGGCGCGAGCCACGACACGATCGCGGAGAAGGTCGCCGACCTCGGCGAGCGGGTGGAGGTGCTGCCCGACCGGCTGCTGGTCTACAGCGAGGACGGCGAGGAGGTCGTCGCCAAGGTCCACGAGCGCGGCCTGACCCCGATCGCGGTCCTGGTCCGCCGCTCCTCCCTCGAGGACGTCTTCCTGCGGCTCACCGGCCGCACCCTGGTCGACTGATGGCCGACCTCGCGCTCCGCGACGGGCTCAGCCGCCAGGTCGACTACTGGTGGACGGTCTACCGCCGCACCTGGCGCTCCTCGGTCGTCTCCTCGTTCCTCTCCCCGCTGCTGTACGTCGTGGCGATGGGCGTGCTGCTCGGCGGCTTCGTCGACGCCGACCCCGACACGCTCGAGGGCGCCCCGTCGTACCTCGCGTTCGTGGTGCCCGGGCTGGTCGCCGCCCACGCCATGCAGACCGCGGTGGGGGAGACGACGTACCCGGTGATGGGGCTGATCAAGTGGCAGCGGGTCTACGACTCGATGCTGGCCACGCCGCTGCAGGTCCAGCACCTGGTCGCCTCGACGCTGGGGTTCGTGGCCTTCCGGCTGATCACCACGTGCGGGGTCTACATGCTGGTGCTCGCGCCGTTCGGCGTCTTCGAGTCCTGGTGGGGGCCGTTCCTGGCGTTCGGGGCGCAGGTGCTCACCGGCATGGTCTTCGCGGTCTGGGTCTACGGGTTCACCGCCCGCCTCCACAACGAGGAGGCGTTCGGCGTGCTGTTCCGGCTCGGGGTGTTCCCGCTGTTCCTCTTCTCGGGGGCGTTCTTCCCGGTCGACAACCTCGGGGAGGTCGGCGCCTGGGCGGCCCGGATCACCCCGCTCTGGCACGGCGTCAACCTGTCCCGGATGTTCTGCCTGGACCACGTCACCTGGTGGGTCGCCGGCGTCAACGTGCTGGTGCTGGTCGTGCTGCTCGTCGTCGGCTGGGCCTGGGCGCTCACCGGCCTGCGGAAACGGCTGGTCTGGTGAGCACCGCGCACTCGCCGCTGACCTCGACGCAGGCCCTGCGCCTGCTCGTGCTGCGCAACTACCTCGTCTACCGCGACTCCTGGAAGCTCTTCCTGACCGGCTTCCTCGAGCCGGTGCTCTACCTGTTCTCGATCGGCCTCGGCGTCGGCCAGCTCATCGAGACCTTCGAGTTCAACGGCGAGACGATCCCGTACGCCGAGTTCGTCGCGCCGGCGATGCTCGCGGCGTCCGCGTTCAACGGGGCGCTGCTCGACTCGACGTTCAACGTCTTCTTCAAGCTGAAGTTCATCAAGCTCTACGACCAGATCCTGGCGACCCCGCTCACGACCGGCGACGTCGCGCGCGCGGAGATCGTCTGGGGCCAGCTGCGTGGCGGGTCGTACTCCGCGGCGTTCCTGCTGGTGATGCTGGCGCTGGGGCTGATCGACTCGTGGTGGGCGGTGCTCGCGCTGCCCGCGGCGCTGCTCATCGGGTTCGCCTTCAGCGCCGTGTGCATGGCGCTCACGACGTACATGACGTCCTGGCAGGACTTCGACAAGGTCACCCTGGTGCAGGTGCCGCTGTTCCTGTTCTCCGCGACCTTCTTCCCGATCACCGCCTTCGACGGGTGGCTGCGGTGGGTGGTGGAGTGCACCCCGCTCTACCGCGGCGTGGTGCTGTGCCGCGAGCTCACCACCGGGGCGCTGTCGTGGTCCTCGGCCGTGTCGGTCGTCTACCTGGTGCTGATGGGCCTGGCCGGGCTGTACGTCGTGCGCCGGCGCCTGGACGCGCTGCTGCTGACCTGAGCGCTCCCGGGTCGCCGGCACCGCTGGCGCGATGTCGGGGGAGGTTGGCAGCCGGCCGCGTGGCCGGCACCGCCGGGCTCGGCCAGGATCGCCTCATGAGCGCGATCGAGCCCGACACCAAGGACTGGACCTGGGTCCTGGAGCGCCCGTGCCCCGCGTGCGGGTACGACGCCGGCACGCTCGACCGGACCACGCTCGGCGCCCGGCTGCGGCGCGACGCCGCGGGCTGGCCGGCGCTGCTCGCCGCGCCCGACGCGGCGGTGCGGCCTGCGCCGGGGGTGTGGTCGGTGCTGGAGTACGGCTGCCACGTCCGCGACGTGCACGGGGTCTTCGGGGAGCGGGTCGCGCTGATGCTGGCGCAGGACGACCCGGTGTTCGGGAGCTGGGACCAGGACGAGGCGGCGCTCGACGGGCGCTACCAGCTCCAGCACCCCGCGACGGTCGCCCGCGAGCTGATGACGGCCGCCGACACCGTGGCCGCGGCGTACGACGCGGTGCCGGGCGACGCCTGGGGGCGGCGGGGGAGGCGCAGCGACGGCAGCGTCTTCACGGTCGAGACCCTCGGCCGCTACCACCTGCACGACGTCGTCCACCACGCCCACGACGTGCGGGCCGCGGCGGCCGCGGTGGACGACGTGCTCGGTCCGCTGCGGGAGCGTTTCGCGGCGATGGTGGGGGCGGGCGGCCGGGTGCTCGAGATCGGCAGCGGGGCCGGCCGGGACGCGGCCGCGCTGGAGGCGCTCGGGCTCGCGGTGCGCCGTACCGACGTCGCGCCGGGCCTCGTCGAGCTGCTGTGCGCCGACGGCCACGACGCCGACGTGCTCGACCCGCTGGTCGACGACCTGGACGACCCGCGGCGCCCCGGCACGCCGTACGACGGGGTGCGGGCGAGCGCCTCGCTGCTGCACGTCGCGCGCGCCGACCTGCCCGTCGTCCTCGCCCGGCTCGCCGCGGCGACCCGGCCCGGGGGAGCGCTGCACCTCTCGGTCAAGCAGGGCGACGGCGAGGGCTGGTCGACCCACGGGTCGGTGCCCGCGCCGCGCCGGTTCACCTCCTGGCGCGCGGACGCCCTGGCGGCCGTGGTCGCCGGCGCGGGCTGGGAGGTCGCTGCGCAGGAGGAGCGCGAGGGGCAGCGCGGCGAGACCTGGCACCAGGTGCTGGCCCGGCGTCGCTGACGCGACCACGGGACGTACCCTCGGCGGCGTGAGGCACACGGAGTTCTGGTCGCGGCTGGACGCGGCGCTCGGGCCGGCGTACTCCCGGACCTGGGCGGAGCGGCTGGTGATGAGCGAGCTGGGCGGGCGGACCGCGCAGGAGGCGCTGGACGCCGGCGTACCTCCCAAGGAGGTGTGGGCCGTGGTCTGGGCGGTCCTCGAGCTCCCGCCGCAGGACCGCTGAGCCCCTCCCGAGGGGGCGCGACACGCCCACGCGTCGGGTCCGCCATCGAACACGTGTTCGGGCTAGGCTGGGTCCACAGGTACGACGCGGGGCGGCTTCATCCACAGCTCTCGGCAGCGCTGAGCAGGCGCTGTCGGTGGGTCGCCCTAACGTCGCCGAGGTACCTGACACCCGACGACAGAGAGAAGGCCCGGCCATGGCTGGAGACCGCGACAAGGCGCTCGACGCAGCGCTGCTCAACATCGAGAAGCAGTTCGGCAAGGGGTCGGTCATGCGGCTCGGTGACGAGACCCGGGCCCCGCTCGAGGTGATCCCCACGGGCTCGATCGCCCTCGACGTCGCCCTCGGCCTGGGCGGCCTGCCGCGCGGCCGAGTGGTCGAGGTCTACGGCCCGGAGTCCTCCGGAAAGACGACCGTCGCCCTGCACGCGGTGGCCAACGCCCAGCGGGCCGGTGGCATCGTCGCGTTCATCGACGCCGAGCACGCGCTCGACCCCGACTACGCGGCGGCCCTCGGCGTCGACACCGACGCCCTGCTGGTCTCCCAGCCCGACTCCGGTGAGCAGGCGCTCGAGATCGCCGACATGCTGGTCCGCTCGGGTGCGCTGGCGCTCATCGTCATCGACTCCGTGGCGGCGCTCGTGCCCCGCGCCGAGATCGAGGGCGAGATGGGCGACAGCCACGTCGGCCTGCAGGCCCGGCTGATGAGCCAGGCGCTGCGCAAGATGACCGGTGCGCTGAACAACTCCCAGACCACCGCGATCTTCATCAACCAGCTGCGCGAGAAGATCGGCGTGATGTTCGGCTCGCCGGAGACCACGACCGGTGGCCGGGCGCTGAAGTTCTACTCCTCGGTCCGCCTCGACGTGCGCCGCATCGAGACGCTCAAGGACGGCACCGACATGGTCGGCAACCGCACCCGCGTCAAGGTCGTCAAGAACAAGGTCGCGCCGCCGTTCAAGCAGGCCGAGTTCGACATCATGTACGGCCAGGGCATCAGCCGCGAGGGCGGGCTCATCGACGTCGGCGTCGAGGCGGGCATCGTCCGCAAGGCCGGCGCCTGGTACACCTACGACGGCGACCAGCTCGGCCAGGGCAAGGAGAACTCCCGCAAGTTCCTCCGCGACAACCCCGACCTCGCCGACGAGCTCGAGAAGAAGATCCTCGAGAAGCTCGGCGTGGGCCCGCAGGTCGACAAGGAGGTCGCGGCGGAGCTGCCGGGCGACCCGATCGGTGTCGACGACTTCTGAGCCGGACCCCGTGCGCGAGGACCGTCCCGCCCCGTCCTGGGCCGGCGACGTCACCGCCGGGGTGGATGCCTGGACGCGACGTGCGTCCGGGCCCGCCCCGGCGGCGCCCGCCCCGGACGCTCCGCCACCGCCCGACCGGGCCGCGCAGGGGCCGGACGCCGACCCCGAGTCGGTGGCCCGCACGATCCTGCTCGACCAGCTCACCGGCCGGGCGCGGAGCCGGCGCGAGCTGAGCGACAAGCTCGCGTCCAAGAACGTCCCGCCGGAGCTGGCGACCCGCCTCCTCGACCGGTTCGAGGAGGTCGGCCTGGTCGACGACGAGGCGTTCGCGCGGGCGTGGGTGGCCGGCCGCGGCTCGGGGCCGGGCAGCTCCAAGCGGCTCGCCCGGCGCGCGCTCGCCCAGGAGCTGCGGCGCAAGGGCGTCGACGACGAGGTCGCCCGCGAGGCCCTCGACGAGATCGACCCGGCCGAGGAGGAGGAGGCGGCCCGCGCCCTGGTCCGCAAGAAGCTGCGCTCCCTGAGCCGCGTCGACGACGTGGTCGCCACCCGCCGGCTGGTCGGCATGCTCGCCCGCAAGGGCTACGGCTCCGGGCTGGCGTTCGCGGTCGTCAGGGACGAGCTGGCACAGGCCGGCCGCGACGGGGTCGAGGAGTACTGAGCGTCGTCGTGGGTCACCATGCAGGGGTGACCGACGAGCGCGAGACGCTGACGTACGAGCAGTTCGGGGTCGCCGTGCGCGACCTGGCCCAGCAGGTGGTGGACTCCGGGTACGAGCCGGACATGGTGCTCTCGATCGCCCGCGGTGGCCTGGGGCTCGGCATGGGGCTCGGCTACGCCCTGGACGTCAAGAACCTCTCGGCGATCAACGTCGAGTTCTACACCGGCGTCGACGAGCGGCTCGAGGTCCCGATCATGCTGCCGCCGACCCCGTCGGCGGTGGACCTCGCCGGGTTGCGGGTCCTGATCGCCGACGACGTCGCCGACTCCGGCCGGACGCTCGAGATCGTCCAGGACTTCTGCGCCGACCACGTGGCCGAGGCACGCTCCGCGGTCATCTACGAGAAGCCCCGGACGGTCGTGCACGCCGACTACGTCTGGCGCCGCACCGACCTCTGGATCGAGTTCCCCTGGTCCGTGCAGCCGCCCCTGGTCGACCGACGCGGCGGGCAGGCCCACTGATGACCGCGACCAGCACGGACACCAGCACGGGCGGCGCCCTGCGGCTTCCCGGGGGGCCGGTCGACCTCGCGGCGCTGGCCACCGACGCGACACCGGGGTTCTCGCACGGCAAGAAGGCCGGCAAGGCGGCGCTCGCCGCGCTCGGCGGCGAGCTCGCCGACCTCCAGGAGCGGCTCTGGGCCGAGGGCCGGACCGGCGCGAAGCGGCGGGTCCTGCTGGTCCTGCAGGGCATGGACACCGCCGGCAAGGGCGGGGTGCTGCGGCACGCCGTGGGCCTCGTCGATCCCCAGGGCGTGCGGATCACCTCCTTCAAGGCGCCGACCGAGGAGGAGGCCGCCCAGGACTTCCTCTGGCGCATCGAGCGCGCCCTCCCCGACGCCGGCTACCTCGGTGTCTTCGACCGGTCCCACTACGAGGACGTGCTGATCGCCCGGGTCCGGTCGCTGGCGCCGCCCGAGGAGATCGAGCGCCGCTACGGCGCGATCGTCGACTTCGAGCGCCGGCTCGTGGAGCAGGGCACGACGGTGGTCAAGTGCATGCTGCACATCTCGCCGGAGAAGCAGAAGGAGCGGCTCCTGGCCCGGCTCGACGACCCCACCAAGCAGTGGAAGTACAACCCCGGCGACGTCGACGAGCGGGCCCGCTGGAGCGACTACCAGACGGCGTACGAGGTGGCGTTGGAGCGCACCCACACCGAGGAGGCGCCCTGGCACGTCGTCCCGAGCGACCGCAAGTGGTACCGCAACCTGGCGATCGGCCGGCTGCTGCTCGAGACGCTTCGCGGGCTCGACCCCCAGTGGCCCGAGGTCGACTACGGCGTGACGCACGAACGGGCCAGGCTCACGGGCGAAAAGCCCGCGGCCTGACCCGTCCGGTCAGCGGTCGGTCGAGGTCGGCGGCTCAGAGCCGGTAGGTCGAGCCCTTGATCGTGGAGCTCGCGAACTTGCGCGAGCCCTTGAACACGATCTTCCAGTGGAACCGGCCGTTCCGGGGCGCCGGCAGCACCATGCTGAAGCGGCCCTTCTTGTTGGACTTGAGCGCCTTGAACTTCTTGTACTTCTTGCCCTGCTTCTTGAGCACGGTGATCTTGGTCTTGTCCTTCGGCTTCACCTTGCCCTTGAAGCCGGCCTTGCGGCCGGTGAGGCCGCCGATCTCGATCTTGCGCTGCACCTTGACGGCGATGGCGGCGGACGAGGCGGCGTAGGTCGCGTCGCCGCTGTAGAGGACGCGGTAGGTGGCGTTGCCCGCGGCCTTGACGGACTCGTACATGTAGGCGGTGCTGGAGGTGGCGACCGTCGTCCAGGAGGACTGGCCGGCGAGCTGGCGCTGGAGGGTGAGCGACCCGTCGAAGACCTGGTTGCCCGCGGGGTCGACCACGTTGATCCCGGCGGACAGGGAGTCACCGAACTCCAGCGGGGAGCTGACGGAGTAGATGAACGGCCGCTCCGCGTAGGCCGACACGATGCGGGTGGCGGTGGCCGCCGAGGCGGGCGAGGCGGAGGTCGCCACGAGGGACGCCATGGGGGCGACCAGGGCGGTGGAGATGACGGCGGCCAGAAGGCGTCGTACGCGCACGGCGATGGTTCCTGTTCTCGAGGGTGGGAGTGGACGGCGTCCCGAGCCGCAGGCGGAGAACTACCCCGCCGGGTATCGGTTAAACGCCGATCCTCATCCGGTTAGGGTCATCGCGTGATCCCGACCGTGCCCGTGACGCGCTACGTCACCCCGCTGCGCGAGGGCGGCAGCCTCCCGGGCATTGTCGAGGCCGCGGACCTGGGCACCTACGTGTGCAAGTTCCGCGGCGCCGGCCAGGGCGTCCGGGTGCTCGTCGCGGAGACGATCGTGGCGGACCTGGCGCGCCGGATCGGGCTGCGCACCCCGCGGCTCGTCGCGCTCGACCTCGGCCCCGAGATCGCCCGCTACGAGGCCGATGAGGAGGTGCAGGACCTGCTGGTGGCGAGCGTCGGGCTCAACCTCGGCGTCGACTTCCTCCCCGGGTCCTTCGGGTACGACGGCGACGTGCCGACCGGCCCCGAGGAAGCCGCGCGGGTGCTGTGGCTCGACGCGTTCTGCGCGAACGTCGACCGCTCCTGGCGCAACCCCAACCTGCTGGTCTGGCACGGCGAGCTGTGGGTGATCGACCACGGGGCGTCGCTGTACTTCCACCACGGCTGGCCCGGCGGCTCGCTGGCCAAGGACGGCGCGGCCGAGCGGTTCGCGGCGCAGCCGTGGGACCTGGGCGACCACGTCCTCGAGCGGTACGCCGGGGGCCTGGCCGCCGCCGACGCCGACGTGCGGGAGCGGCTCTCCGCGGACGACCTCCCCGAGGTGCTGTCCCTGGTCCCGGACGCGTGGCTGGGACCGGTCCCCGGCGCCGAGACGCCGGACGCCGTGCGGGCGGCGTACGTCGACTTCCTCACCGCGCGGCTGGCGACCCGCCAGTGGCTCCCGGGGGCGGCGTGATGAGCACCCTCGCCTACCAGTACGTCGTGCTCCGCTGCGTGCCGCGCGTGGACCGCGAGGAGTTCCTCAACGTCGGCGTGGTGCTCTACTGCCAGGCCACCGACTTCCTCGGTGTCTCCTGGGACGTCGACCGGGACCGCCTCCGCGCGCTGGACCCGGGGCTCGACCTCGACCAGGTCTGCGACGCGCTGCGCTTCGTCGAGGGCGTGTGCGCGGCCGACCCGCGCGGCGGCGCCGCCGCCGGCCACCCGATCGGTCAGCGCTTCGGCTTCCTCAAGGCGCCCAAGAGCACCGTCCTGCAGCCCGGCCCCGTCCACGGCGGCCTCACCGCCGACCCCGCCACCGAGCTCACCCGCCTCCGCGCCCACCTCGTCGGCTGACCGCCCCCCGGTACTGCGCAGAACCCCGCCGAGTCGGCGCACATGTGCGCCGACTCGGCGCTTGTGTCCGCTCTCTCCACAGACCAACCTGTGGGAAACCCGAACACAAGCGCCGACTCGGCGAGGAAAGCGGGTCAGACGGGGACGAGCTCGACTGCGCCGACGGCGTACCGGGCCAGGATGGTGCGGGCGACCTCGGGGTGCGCGCCGAGCGGCTCGGAGACGGCGACGGCGCCGGCCTCCAGGGCGAGCTCGGCGGCGCGGTCCGGGAGGAACCCGGGCGCGAGGAAGAGCGACGCGACCGCGATGTGGCGGCGGCCCTCGGCGCGGAAGGCGCGCACCGCCTCGCCGGTGGCGGGCGGCGAGCTCGAGGCGAACGCCGCGGTCACGGGCAGCTTGTGGCGTGCGCCCCAGACCCGGGCCAACCGGGCGACCGCCTGGTTGGCGAGCGGGTCGCTGGAGCCGGCGGCGGCGAGCACGAGCGCGTCGAGCTCGCGCACCCGGGACTCCCGCAGCGCCTCGCGCAGCCGGACGTCGAGCACCTCGAGGAAGCACGGCTCGAGCCCGAGCACCGCGGTCGCGCGCACCTGCACGCCCGGGTGCTTCGCGGCCGCGGCGGCCACGGCGGAGGGCACGTCGACCTTGGCGTGGTAGGCCTCGGAGAGCAGCAGCGGCACGACCACGATCTCGTCGTGGCCGGCGCGCACCAGCCGGTCGACGACCGTCTGGAACGCCGGCTTCGACAGCTCGAGGAACGCGGGCTCGATCCGCAGGTCCGGGCGCATCGCGCGGACCTCGTCGACGAGCGCGGTGATCGTGCGGGCAGACCGCGGGTCGCGGCTTCCGTGCGCCAGGGCAACCAGGGCGGGAGCAGCCATCAGGACAGCCTCCTCAGACTTCGTGCAGGGGTACGGCGGACGGCGCTGTCCGCAGGAACGGGGGTACGGCGGGCGGTCATGAGTGGATCCCGCACTCGGTCTTGCCGGTGCCGGCCCAGCGACCCGAGCGTGCGTCCTCGCCGGGCGCGACGCGGCGGGTGCAGGGCGCGCAGCCGATCGAGGGGTAGCCGTCGTAGGCGAGCGGGTTGACCAGCACGCCGTTCTCGACGATGTAGCGCTCCATCTGCTCGTCGGACCAGCGCGCGAGGGGCGAGACCTTGACCTTGCGCTTCTTGGCGTCCCAGCCGATGACCGGGGCGATGACCCGGTTGTGGGTCTCGGCGCGGCGCAGCCCGGTCGCCCAGGCGTCGTAGCCGTCGAGCGACGTGGCCAGCGGCTGCACCTTGCGCAGCTGGCAGCACAGGTCGGGGTCGGTGCGGAACAGGTCCGGGCCGTACGTCGCGTCCTGCTCGGCGACGCTCTGCACGGGCGTGATCGTGAGCAGGGTGACGTCCATCGTGGCCTGCACCGCGTCGCGGGTGCCGATGGTCTCGACGAAGTGGTAGCCGGTGTCGAGGAAGACCACGTCGATGCCGGGCACGACCTTCGACGCGAGGTGCGCGAGCGCGGCGTCGCCCATCGAGGAGGTCACGCAGAACCGCTCCCCGAAGGTCGCCGCGGCCCACTCCACGATCACCTCGGCGGGCGCCAGCTCCAGCTCGGCGCCCCAGTGGGAGACGATCTCGCGCAGCTCCTCGGGCGTGCGGCCCTCGGTGCGGGCGCCGCGGTTGTTGCGGGCCACCGTCGTGGTCGCGGCGCTCACGGCGTGCTCCTCCTGCTCGCGTCCGGCCGGGTCAGGCCGAGCATCCGGAGGGAGAAGGCGCGCAGGCAGCCGCGGCACTCCCAGGTCCCGTGGGGGGAGCTGACCTCGCCGGTCTCCGAGACGACCTCGTGCGGGCGCAGGTCCTCCTCCCCGCAGAACGGGCAGTGGTACGGCACGGCGCGCTCGCTCATGAGACCACGGCCGCCAGCTGGCGCTCGCCGCGCAGCAGGTCCTCGTCGGCGCGCTGGACCCACTCCACGAACGACTCGCCCTCGGTGCGGTCGGCGAGGAACGCCGTGACCACCGCGGTGACGTAGTCGTCGAGGCCCGCGCTGGTCACCTTGTGCGCGCGCAGCTTGCGGCCGAAGTTCGCGCCCAGGCCGGTGGCGCCGCCCAGGTGCACCTGGAAGCCCTCGACCTGCTCGCCGTCGGCCATCACCAGCTGGCCCTTGAGCCCGATGTCGCCCACCTGGGTGCGGGCGCAGGCGTTGGGGCAGCCGTTGACGTTGACCGAGATCGGGACGTCGAGGTCGGGGAAGCGGCGCTCGAGCTCGGAGACCAGGGCGCGGGCGCGCTCCTTGGTGTCGACGATCGCGAGCTTGCAGAACTCGATGCCGGTGCAGGCCATCGTGTTGCGCCGCCAGTTCGAGGGGCGGGCGGAGAGCCCGATCGCGTCCAGCCGGGCGACGAGCTCCTCGACCCGGTCGGCGTCCACGCCGAGCACCACGATCTTCTGGTACGCCGTGAACCGCGCGCCGGCCGCGCCGTACTCCTCGACCAGGTCGGCGAGCTGGAGCAGCAGGGTGCCGGAGATGCGTCCCGCGGTCGGCGCGATGCCGAGGTAGAACTTCCCGTCCTTCTGCTCGTGGACGCCGATGTGGTCGCGGTGGGCGACGGGGACCGGCGGGGACGGGCAGGAGACGAGCTCGCGGCCGAGGTACTCCTTCTCGAGCACCTCGCGGAACTTCTCGATGCCCCAGTCCGCGACGAGGTACTTCAGCCGGGCGCGCGAGCGCAGGCGGCGGTAGCCGTAGTCGCGGAAGATGCCGGCGACGCCGGCCCAGGCGTCGGCCACCTCGTCGAGCGGGATCCACACGCCCATCGGCTTGGCGAGCATCGGGTTGGTGGAGAGGCCGCCGCCGACCCACAGGTCGAAGCCGGGGCCGTGCTCGGGGTGGACGGTGCCGACGAAGGCGATGTCGTTGGTCTCGGGGGAGACGTCGTGGCTGGGGTGGCCGGTGACCGCGGTCTTGAACTTGCGCGGCAGGTTGGAGAACTCCGGGTTGCCGATGAAGCGGCGGAAGATCTCGTCGAGCGCAGGAGTGCCGTCGATGATCTCGTCCTTGGCGACGCCGGCGACGGGGGAGCCGAGGAACGGCCGCGGGGAGTCGCCGCACGCCTCGAGGGTGCTCAGGCCGGCGGACTCCAGGACGTCCCAGATTGCGGGGACGTCCTCGATGCGGATCCAGTGGTACTGGATGTTCTGCCGGTCGGTGACGTCGGCGGTGTCGCGGGCGAAGTCACGGCCGACGGTGCCGAGCGCGCGCAGCGTGGTGGCGTCGAGCAGCTTGCCGTCGGAGCGGACCCGCATCATGAAGTAGCGGTCGTCGAGCTCCTCCTCCGCGACCGTGGCGGTCTTGCCGCCGTCGAAGCCGGGGGCGCGCTGGGTGTAGAGACCCATCCAGCGGAACCGGCCGCGCAGGTCGGCGGGGTCGATGGAGTCGAAGCCGCGCCGGGAGTAGATGTTCCGGATCCGGGCCTGCACGTTGAGCGGGTCGTCGTCCTTCTTGGCCTGCTCGTTCTTGTTCAGCGGCTCGGTGTAGCCGAGGCCCCACTGGCCCTCGCCCTTCTTGGGGCGGGGGATCTCCGCGCTGGTGGCGGGCTGGGGCTTGAACCGGAGGTCGGGCATGAGGGAGTGCGTCCTTCGCTGAGGGTGCCGCGCGAGAGGTGCGCGGGCGGGGCGGGGCAGAGGGCCTAGCTCAGCGGGACCAACACATCATGCTGCCGGTGCGCCCGAGGTCCACGTGGCGGCGGACCACGAGGTGCGCGTGCGTGACAGCGGAGACCATGTCAAGGAGTCTCATTGCCTGGACCGCCCGCCTACAAGGGTCCCATCCGAATTATGAGACACATGTCCATGGGTTGAGACGAGTGGCCCGGGACACGCCTGGGATCCGGGTCCGGTGCGGTCCACGTCACACTCGGCGCCGGTCGGGTAGGCGGACGCCGGCGGGGCTGGCAGCGGTCGGAGCGCCGTAGGCTGAGGGGCATGAGCGACCTCGACGCCCTCACCAGCAGCGCCTACTCCCAAGCACTCGAGGTCATCGCCTCGGTGGAGCCCCGGGTCGCGGAGGCGACCCGTCAGGAGCTCGCCGACCAGCGCGGCTCGCTCAAGCTGATCGCGAGCGAGAACTACGCCTCGCCGGCCGTCCTGCTCACCATGGGCACCTGGTTCAGCGACAAGTACGCCGAGGGCACCGTCGGCCACCGCTTCTACGCCGGCTGCCAGAACGTCGACACCGTGGAGTCCCTCGCCGCCGAGCACGCCCGCGAGCTGTTCGGTGCCGAGTACGCCTACGCGCAGCCGCACTCCGGCATCGACGCCAACCTGGTCGCCTTCTGGTCGATCCTGGCGCACCGGATCGAGGGGCCCTGGCTGGAGAAGGCCGGGCGCAAGAACGTCAACGAGCTGACCGAGGAGGACTGGGAGGCGCTGCGCAAGGAGCTCGGCAACCAGCGGCTGCTCGGCATGAGCCTGGACGCCGGGGGCCACCTGACCCACGGGTTCCGCCCGAACATCAGCGGCAAGATGTTCCACCAGCAGCAGTACGGCACCGACCCCGAGACCGGGCTGCTCGACTACGACCTGCTCGCGGCCAAGGCGCGCGAGTTCAAGCCGCTGATCCTGGTCGCGGGCTACTCGGCGTACCCCCGCCGGGTGAACTTCGCGACGATGCGCGAGATCGCCGACGAGGTCGGCGCGACGCTGATGGTCGACATGGCGCACTTCGCCGGGCTGGTCGCCGGCAAGGTGTTCACCGGCGACGAGGACCCGGTGCCGCACGCCCACGTCGTCACCACGACCACGCACAAGTCGCTCCGCGGCCCCCGCGGCGGCATGGTGCTGGCGACCGAGGAGTACGCCCCCAGCGTCGACCGCGGCTGCCCGATGGTGCTCGGCGGCCCGCTCTCGCACGTGATGGCCGCCAAGGCCGTCGCGCTGGCCGAGGCCCGCCAGCCGGGGTTCCGGACCTACGCCCAGCAGGTCGCCGACAACGCCAAGTCGCTCGCCGAGGGCTTCCTGACCCGCGGCGCGGACCTGGTCACCGGCGGCACCGACAACCACCTGGTGCTGCTCGACGTCTCCTCCTACGGCCTCACCGGCCGGCAGGCCGAGACCGCGCTGCTCGACGCCGGCATCGTCACCAACCGCAACTCGGTGCCGGCCGACCCGAACGGCGCCTGGTACACCTCCGGCATCCGCCTGGGCACCCCCGCGCTGACCACCCGCGGCTTCGGCCACGACGAGTTCGACCGGGTCGCCGAGCTGATCGTGCACGTCCTGCAGAACGCCCAGCCGGGCACGACCAAGGCGGGCGGCCCGTCGAAGGCGTCCTACGTGCTGGGCGACGGGGTCGCGGCCAAGGTCAAGGACGCCTCCGCCGAGATGCTCGAGCGGCACCCGCTCTACCCGGGTCTCGACCTGGCCTGAGCCGAGCCTCAGCCGCCCAGGCCGAGGAGGGCGACCATCGAGGGCAGCAGCAGCACGATGAGGATCGCGCCGAGCACGTCGAAGGACGCCCCGGACCGGATCATCTTGGTGATCGGCACGACGCCGGAGCCGTAGACGATCGCGTTCTGCGGGGTCGAGACCGGCAGCATGAAGCCGAACGACGCCGCGAACGTCGCGGCCAGGGCCGGCACGAACGGGTTGATGCCCGCGGCGACCGCGATCGGGATGATGATCGGCACGACGACGGCCGCGGACGCGGTGTTGCTCGTCGTCTCCGACACCAGGATCGCCAGGATCACGGCGAAGACCGTGATCGCCAGCGTGCTGCCGAGGCCGAGCGCGTCGTACGAGCCCTGGCCGATGGTCTCGGCCAGGCCGGTGCTCTCCAGCAGCGAGCCGAAGATGATGCCGGTGCCGAAGAGCACCACCGTGCCCCAGTCGATCCGGGCCGCGTCGCTCCAGCGCAGCGTGAACTCGCGGCTGCCCCAGTCGGTCGGCAGCAGGAAGAGCAGCGACGCGCCCAGGACCGCGACGATCCCCTCGTCGAGCCGCCCGCTCACCGTTGCGTACGCCGAGGAGTCGGCGCCGGCGACGAGCGCGACGACGCCGGGGGTGATCCACAGCGTCACGGTGACCACGAAGGCGACCAGGGTGTTCTTCTCCGCCCGGCTCATCGCGCCCAGCTGGGCGCGCTCGGCGTCCACCCACTCCTCGACGCCGTCGAGCCGCTTCAGCTCCGGCTTGTTGAGCAGCAGCAGGACCAGCGCGAGGGCGACGAACATGAGTGTGCAGACCGGGAAGGCCAGCAGCATCCAGTCGAGGAAGGTGACGGTCTCGCCGGTCGCCTCCTCGATCAGGCCGCGGCCGATCAGGTTGGGCGGCGACCCGACCGGGGTCAGCAGGCCGCCGACGCTCGCGCCGTACGCCAGCATCAGCATCAGCGCGACGCCCACGCGCAGCCGGAGCGGGTCGAAGTCGGGGGCGACCAGGTCGCGGGACTGCAGCAGCTTGGCGATCACCGTGAGCAGGCCGATCGCGGTCGGCAGCAGCATCGCCACGGTCGCGGTGTTGGAGACGAACCCCGAGAGCAGCGCGGTGATCGCGCCGAAGGCGATCACCACACGCGCGGTGGAGGTCCCGACGCCGGGGAGGTCCAGGATGAACATCGCGAACCGCTTCGCCACGCCGTGCTTGAGCATCGCCTGGGCCAGGATGAAGGCGCCGATGAAGGTGAAGACCGTCGAGGAGCCGAACGGCGCGAGCGCGTCGTCGGCGCTGGCCACCCCGAGCAGGACGATGGCGCCGACCCCGATGAAGCCGCCGATCGGGATCGGCACCGGCTCGGTGACCCACAGGACGATGACGCCGAGCAGGACGGCGGCCAGGGTCTGCTGCTGCGCGTCCAGCCCGAGGGGCAGGAAGTAGAAGACGGCCGTCACCAGGGGAGCGAGCACCAGCCCGGTGGTGCGCCGGGTCTTCTCGAACCGCTCCTCCCGCTCGGAGAGCTGCTGCTCCCCGAGGCTGCGGTAGGTCGCGTTGTCGAGGAACGCCTTGTCGACGTCGGTACGCCGCGGCTCGTTGTTCGTGGTCGTCATCGGGTCGCCACCTCCGGGACCGCCCGGAGCAGCGGGGTGCTGTGACCGGGCTCACATCGCGCATACCCACCGCCCCGCCCGGATAACCCGCGGTGGCCGCCCCGGCGAGGGGGATCAGGCCGCGGGGGTGGTCCGCGCCACGATCGCCCGCAGGTCGCCGCCCTGGAGCGCGCCGTACGTGCCGTCGTACGACGTGCCGAGGCGGGAGGCGCAGAAGACGTCGGCCACCTCGGGGGGCGCGAACCGCACGAGCAGCGAGCCCTGCAGCACCGCCGCCATCCGGCCCGCGAGCCGGCGGGCCTGCACCTCGAGCTGGGTCGGGTCGCCGAGCAGCGTGCCGAGCAGCGCCAGCACGTCGTCCACCGCGCGGTCCAGGCGTACGTCGCCGCCGCGGGCGAGCCCGACCTCGGTGATCCACGCGTCGAGCGCCTCCGGCTCGCGGCCGAGGGCGCGCAGCACGTCGAGCGCGTTGACGTTGCCCGAGCCCTCCCAGACCGAGTTCAGCGGCGCCTCGCGGTAGAGCATCGGCATCATCGACTCCTCGACGTACCCGTTGCCGCCGAGGCACTCCAGCGCCTCGCCCACCATCGCCGGGGTGCGCTTGCACACCCAGAACTTCGCGAGCGGCAGCGCGATCCGCCGCAGCGCCGCCTCGTGCGGCTCGTCCCGGCGGTCCACGGCGGCGGCGAGCCGCATCCCGAGGACCGTCGCGGCCTCGGACTCCACGGCGAGGTCGGCGAGCACGTTCTGCATCAGCGGCTTCTCCGAGAGCAGCGAGCCGAACGCCGAGCGGTGCGCGGCGTGCCAGGACGCCTCGGAGACCGCCCGCCGCATCAGCGACGCCGAGCCGAGCACGCAGTCGAGCCGGGTCGCGGCGACCATGTCGATGATCGTGCGCACGCCGCGCCCCTCGTCGCCGAGCCGGACGGCGACGGTGCCGTCCAGCTCGAGCTCGGAGGAGGCGTTGGAGCGGTTGCCGAGCTTGTCCTTGAGGCGGACGACGTCGAGCTGGTTGCGGGTGCCGTCGGGCAGCACCCGCGGCACCACGAAGCAGGTCACGCCGCCGGCCGCCTGGGCGAGCACCAGGAAGACGTCGTTCATCGGCGCGGAGGTGAACCACTTGTGCCCGTGCAGCGTGTACTCGCCGTCGACGGAGGTCGGGCGGGCCTCGGTGACGTTGGCGCGGACGTCGGAGCCGCCCTGCTTCTCGGTCATCCCCATGCCGGCGAGCGCGCCGCGCTTCTCGCGGGCCGGCCGGACGCCGGGGTCGTAAGAGCGGGACGCGAGCAGCGGCGTCCACTCCTTCGCGAGCGCGTCGTCGGCCCGCAGCGCCGGGACCGCGGCGTACGTCATCGAGACGGGGCAGCCGTGGCCGGGCTCGGTGTGCGACCAGGCCATGAACCCGGCGGCGCGGCGCACGTGGGCGTGGGGGGAGTCGTCCTCCCACGGGGCGGCGGCCAGGCCGTGGCCGACCGCGCGCTCCATCAGCCAGTGCCACGACGGGTGGAACTCGACCTCGTCGACCCGGTGGCCCCAGCGGTCGTACGGCACCAGCCGCGGGTGGTGCTCGTTGGCGAGCCGCCCGTGCTCGCGCGCGTCGGCCGAGCCGGCCTCCGCGCCGAGGTCGAACAGGTCGTCGACGACGGCGGGGGAGCCGTGGCGTACGACGGCCTCGGTGAGCGCCCGGTCCGCGGTCACGACGTTGTGGCCGACGAGCGGCGGCGCCTGGTTGGTGACCGTGCGGATCGCGGCGCGAGCGCCGGGGTTCGACGTACCCATGCAGATACCGTAGGCGCATGGTCTCGGAGTCCCAGCAGAGCGCCGGGGCACCCCCCACCGAGACCCTCGCGCACCGCGTCGGGCACACGCTGTGGCGGCTGGTCGTGACCGCCATCGGGTCCTGCCTGCGCTACCGGGTGACCGGGCTCGCGGCCGAGGGCGCGTTCTTCGCGGTGCTGTCCGTGCCGCCGCTGATCTTCGCGCTGGCGGGGGCGGTCGGCTACGTCACCGGGCAGTTCTCCGCCGGCGAGGTCGAGGAGGTCCAGCGGGCCGTGCTGGACCTGTCCTCGCGGCTGCTGACCGAGACCGCGGTCGACCGGGTGATCCGGCCGACGATCGACGACGTCCTCGAGGGCGGCCGGTTCGACGTCATCTCGGTCGGCTTCGTGCTCGCGCTGTGGTCGGGCTCGCGGGCGCTCAACGTCTTCGTCGACACGATCACGATCATGCACGGCCTCGGCGGGCACCGCGGGATCGTCAAGACCCGCGCGCTGTCCTTCGTGCTCTACGTGCTGGCGCTCGTCACCGGCATGGTCGCGATCCCGCTGATGGTGATCGGGCCCTCGCTCGCCGCCGAGTGGCTGCCCCAGGACGCCGACTTCCTGCTGGCCTTCTACTGGCCGGTCGTGACCGTGGTGTGCATCTGCTTCCTCGCGACGCTCTACCACGTCTCGGTGCCGGTGCGGACGAACTGGACCTTCAACCTCCCGGGCGCGACGTTCTCGCTCTTCGCCTGGGTCGCCGGGTCCTTCGTGCTGCGCTGGTTCCTCCAGGCGACGGCCGCCGACTCGCGCTCGATCTACGGTCCGCTGGCCGCACCGATCGCGGTGCTGCTGTGGCTCTACGTCCTGGCGCTGGTCGTCCTCATCGGCGCCGCGGTCAACGCGGCGTTCGACACGGTCTTCCCGCAGGCCACCACCACGAGGGCGCGTCTCGAGCTGGTGCAGCGCCTGCGTCACCTCGCCTCGCGGGACCGGTAGGTTCAGCGCCGTGCCCGACCCCTCCGCCGACGCCGCCCGCGGACCGCTCGGCATCGTCTCGCTCCCGGACCGCCCGATCTCCCCGTGGTGGGCGCTCGGTCGCCGGATCCTCGCGGCGCTGGCGATCCTGGTCGGCACGGTGATGCTGGTCTACTTCGACCGGGGCGGCTACCGCGACGGCAACGACCCCACGAACACCATCAGCCTGATCGACGCGATCTACTACACGACCGTCACGCTGAGCACGACCGGGTACGGCGACATCGCGCCCGTCACCGACGGCGCACGGCTCGTCAACGCCTTCGTCATCACCCCTGCCCGCATCGCCTTCCTGGTCCTGCTGATCGGGACCACCCTGGAGGTTCTCGCCTCCCAGGGGCGGGAGATGTTCCGCGTCGCCCGCTGGAGGAGAAAAATGGGACAGCACGTCGTCGTCGTCGGTTACGGCACGAAGGGGAGCAGCGCCGTGAAGACGCTGGTCACCAACGGCCTGGACCTGGAGAACGTGGTCGTCGTCGACCCGAAGGGGTCCGCGATGCAGGAGGCGCACGCGGACGGGCTGGCCGTCGTCACCGGCGACGCCACCCGCCGCGACGTGCTCCGGCGCGCCGGCGTCGAGACCGCCGAGCAGGTCATCATCACCACCGACAGCGACGCCGCCAACGTGCTGGCGACGCTGACGGTGCGCCAGCTGAACCCCGACGCCTACATCGTCTCCTCGGTCCGGGAGCAGGAGAACGCGCCGCTGATGAAGCAGTCGGGGGCGAACTCGGTGATCACCTCCTCCGACGCCGTCGGCCGCCTGCTCGGCCTGTCCTCGCTGTCCCCGTCGCTGGGGTCGGTGATGGAAGACCTGCTCTCGTACGGCGCGGGCCTGGAGGTCGCCGAGCGCGACCTGCTGGTCTCCGAGGTCGGCAAGCAGCCGCAGACGCTGCCCGACCAGGTGATCGCGGTCGTGCGCGACGAGAAGGTCTACCGGTACTTCGACCCGGTGGTCACGCTGCTGGCCCGCGGCGACCGGCTGGTTGTCGTCCGCCCCGCCAAGGAGCAGCCGTGGGCGCCGCGTCCCGGGACGCACGGCGAGGAGCTCGCCGGCGACCAGGAGTGATGCCCAGCGTGAGGCTCAGCGCTCAGGCGCCGCGGGGGAGTGCGTCGTCGACGGCGTCGGGGAGCAGGCGGACCAGGCCGGCGGCCTTGCGGAGCGCGCGGACCTGACGGCTGGTGCCGACCAGGCGGACCGAGGTGCCGGGCCGGGCGGTCAGGTCGCCCCAGGTGCGGGCCATGACGCCGAGCGCGGAGACGTCAACGAACTCGACGTCCGCGAGGTCGACCCGCAGGTCGGCGCAGGTCTCGCTGGCGGAGTTCAGGCCGCGGCGGAGGGTGAGCGCCCCGAAGACGTCGAGGTCCCCGCTCACGGTGAAGTGCGCGGTCGAGGCCTCGGGCTGCTGGTGGATCGTGATCATGGGGGGCCTCTCACCGCGGGGGAACGGTGTGCTGGATCTACCGGGAACGGACTCGTCTTGGGCGGCGGTCACGACCTACTCCGAGCACGGTCAAGGCTACGCGCTGCGAAGCTCCGCCCTGTACACCCCGAGGGGGGTATGGACCTCACTCCCGCGGTCGGACGTGCGCGGCCGGGACCCAGCCGTGCTTGACCTCCCAGGTGCGGACGCCGCCACCGCCGGCCCAGATCACCAGGGCCTCCCAGGACGTCGTGCCGCGCCGCCACTCCAGCAGCACGCCGGGGGACTGCTCGTGCCACCGCCCGGTCACGCAGACCCAGACGTGCCGGGGCGAGGTGTGCCCCCTCGTCCCTGTCACCCGGTCCCGCATGCTGCGAACGATAGAACATGTGTTCGAACCTGAACGCAGGCGGCGGCATGCCGAGGGGGGTATGATCGGTCCCGGAGGATGGGCCTCCGCCGTCAGACTCGGAGGCCCACGTCGAGCGTCCCGCCGCCGGACCAGGATCCGGCGCGGGACGTTCGTCATCCGCGGGCGGTGTTCTCCCGGAAGACCCGCAGCATCGTGTACGCCGGCTCCGCGCGGTCGCCGTACCCCGCGGAGAGCCGGGGGTCCTGCAGGAACTCGTGGAACCCGGGCAGGTCGCGCACGTCCTGGTCGTCGACCTCGCGGAACCCCATCGACCAGTCGGGGAACGCGCGCTCCTCGATCGGCTCGCGCAGCGTCACCATCACGTTGCGGTGCCGGAGGTCCCGGGCGATGGCCCCGAACGTCGACTCGACGGTCTCGTCGGGTCCCTCCAGCGTCTGGATGATGTTGCCGCCGCTGTAGAGCAGCATCCCGGTGAGACCGAGCTCCTCGTTGCGCGCACGGAACTCCAGCAGCAGCCGGCGCAGCGTCTCGGCGTCCAGCTCCTGGGTCGCGGTGCTCAGGTAGGTCAGCGACAGCACGGGGCGCCTCCAGTCACCGTCGCGGTCACCCCGACGCCGAGGTTTGAGCCGTGGCCCCCGCGGTCACTCTCTGCCTGCCGGCGGCCCCCGACGAGCAAGGGCGACTCTCGCGCAGGGCGTTCGAGACGAGGGGGCACGCCGGCCGACCACGTCCTCGCGGACACGCTCACGCGTCCACGACGATCGTGATGACGAGCGGGCTGCGGCGGAACTTCTTGTACGCCCACCGGCCCACCTCGCGGGTGATCATCTGCTCGAGCTGGTGCGCCTCCCCGATGCCCTCGGCGGCCGCCCGGGCGCAGGTCTTCTCCACGACCGCGATCGCGGCCTGGAACGCGTCGGGCTCGTGGACGAAGCCCCGGACCATGAAGTCGGGCTCCTCGGCCAGCTTGCCGGTGTCGGCCTCGACGAGGGCGAGCACGGTGACGACGCCCTCCTGGCCGAGGGTGCGCCGGTCCTTGAGCGAGGTCTCGGTGGCGCCGCCGACGGTCTGGGCGTCGACGTAGACGTTGCCCGCGGGGACCTTGCCGGTGATCTTCGCCTGGCCCTTGACCAGGTCGACGACCACGCCGTCCTCGGCGATGACGACCCGCTCGGGGTCGATGCCGGTCCGGATCGCCAGGTCGGCGTTGGCCTGGAGGTGGCGCCACTCGCCGTGCACCGGCATCACGTTCTTCGGGCGGACGATGTTGTAGCAGTAGACGAGCTCGCCGGCGCTGGCGTGGCCCGAGACGTGCACCTTGGCGTTGCCCTTGTGCACCACCTTCGCGCCCCAGCGGGTGAGCCCGTTGATCACCGAGGAGATCGCGTTCTCGTTGCCGGGGATGACCGAGCTGGCCATCAGCACGGTGTCGCCCTCGCCGACGCGGATCTTGTGCTCGCGGTTGGCCATCCGGGAGAGCGCCGCCATCGGCTCGCCCTGGGATCCGGTGCAGACGATCGCCACCTTCTTCGGCGACATCCGCTCCAGCTGCTCGAACGGGACGACGAGGCTCTCCGGGTACTTCAAGTAGCCCAGGTCGCGGGCCACGCCCATGTTGCGCACCATCGACCGGCCGACGAAGGCGACCTTGCGGCCGTGCGCCTCGGCGGTGTCGAGGACCTGCTGGATGCGGTGCACGTGGCTGGCGAAGCTGGACACGATGACGCGGCGGGGCGCCGTGCGGAAGACGGTCTCGATCGCCGGGGTGAGCTCGCGCTCGGACATCGTGAACCCGGGGACCTCGGCGTTGGTGGAGTCGGTCAGGAACAGGTCGACCCCCTCCTCGCCGAGGCGGGCGAAGCCGCGGAGGTCGGTGATCCGGTCGTCGAGGGGGAACTGGTCCATCTTGAAGTCGCCGGTGTGCAGGACCATGCCGGCGCTGGTGCGGATCGCCACGGCGAGCCCGTCGGGGATCGAGTGGTTGACCGCGAGGAACTCGAGGTCGAAGGGGCCGAACGTGACCCGGTCGCCCTCCTTGACCTGGTTCAGCGCTGGCCGGATCTGGTGCTCCTTGAGCTTGGCCTCGATCAGCGCCAGCGTCAGCCGGGAGCCGACGACGGGGATGTCGCGCCGCTCGCGCAGCAGGTACGGGACGGCGCCGATGTGGTCCTCGTGCCCGTGCGTCAGGACGACGGCGACGATGTCCTCGAGCCGGTCCCGGATCCAGGTGAAGTCGGGGAGGATGAGATCGATCCCCGGCTGGTGCTCCTCGGGGAACAGCACACCGCAGTCGACGATGAGCAGCTTGCCGCGGTGCTCGAAGACGGTCATGTTGCGACCGATCTCACCGAGCCCTCCGAGCCCGACGATGCGCAGGCCGTCGGCGGGGAGTTTCGGGGGACGCTGGAGTTCAGGATGCGGGTGGCTCACGGCGTCACGCTAACGGAGTAGCCCCCGCGCCCGCGTGCCCGCATCCCCGTCGGGCGCCGAACGGGGGGATCACTCAGCCGGTCCGCCGCCTCTCGGCGAGGCGCAGGACCAGCTTGCGGAGCTCGTCGTACCAGAGCACGACGGAGCCGAGGGCGACGCACACGGCCCAGTGCGTGAGGTCCAGGGCCTCGGTGCCGAAGGCGGTCTGGAGGAACGGGATCTCGACGACGGCGACCTGGAGCACCACGCCGAGCGCGATGGCGCCCCACAGCCAGGTGTTGGCGAAGAGGCCGTGGAACGCACTGGTCGTCTCCGACCGGGCGTTGAGGGAGTTGAACAGCTGCGCGAACACCAGCGTGGTGAACCCCGCGGTGCGGGCGACCTCGAGGTTGTCGTCGCTGTCGACCAGGCCGCCGGGCAGGAACAGGTCGATCGCGAACAGGGTGGCCAGGGCCATCACCAGCCCGATGGACACGATCCCGCGCCACATCCGCGCATCGATCGCCCGGTCGGTCAGCTTGCGCGGACCCCGGGCCATCACGTCGTCGATCTCGGGGTCGATGCCCATGGCGAGCGCGGGGGTGGAGTCGGTGATCAGGTTGATCCACAGGATCTGGGTCGCGAGCAGGGGCAGCACGAGGTCGGAGCCGTCGCTCGCCTCGTTGAGGCCGATGACCCCGGCGAGGACCACGCCGAGGAACACGGTCAGGACCTCGCCCATGTTCGAGGAGAGGAGGTAGCGCAGGAACTTCTTGATGTTCTCGAAGATCACGCGCCCCTGGCGCACCGCCGCGACGATCGTGGCGAAGTTGTCGTCCGCCAGGATCATCCGGGCGGCCTCCTTGGTGACCTCGGTGCCGGTGATGCCCATCGCCACGCCGATGTCCGCCGACTTGAGCGCGGGCGCGTCGTTGACGCCGTCGCCGGTCATGGACACGATCTGGCCGTCGGACTGCAGCGCGTCGACGAGCCGGAGCTTGTGCTCGGGCGCCACCCGGGCGTACACCGAGACCTCCCGCGTGAGGTCGCGCAGCGCGTCGTCGTCGAGGGTGTCCAGCTCCGCCCCGGTGGCGGCGCGGCCCCCGGCCTCGATGATGCCGAGGTCCTCGGCGATCCGTCGGGCGGTGGTGGGGTGGTCCCCGGTGATCATGATGACCCGGATGCCGGCCCGGTGCGCCTCGTCGATCGCGCCGGACACCTCGGAGCGCGCCGGGTCGATGATGCCGACGACCCCCACGTAGACCAGGTCGCGCTCCCAGGACTCGTCCATCCCGCCAGTGGCAGCGGGGTCGGACCCGGCGGGCTCGTCGGTCACGCGGCGGTAGGCGACGCCGAGGGTGCGGTACGCGCCCGCGGAGAGGGTCTCGATCTCGGCGAGCCGCGCGGACCGGGTCTCGTCGGTCAGGGGCACCGTCTGGTTCCCCACCTGCTGCTGGGTGCAGCGGGCCAGGAGCACGTCGGGCGCGCCCTTGCTCAGCACGAGCCGGGTGCCGTCGCCCGGGTTCTCGTGGAGGGTCGACATCATCTTGCGGTCGGAGGTGAACGGGATCTCCGCGCGTCGCTCGAGACGACGCATCTCCTCCGTGGTGCCCTCCAGCTTGCGGGCCGCGACCAGGAACGCCGCCTCGGTCGGGTCGCCGACGATCTCCCACGCGCCGGCCCGCTCGGCCAGCTGGGCGTCGTTGGCGAGGGAGCCGGCGCCGAGCACCAGCCGGGCCTCCTGCAGCTGGGCGCCGTGCAGCGGGAGCCCGTCGCTGCGTACCTCGCCCTGGGGGCGGTACCCGACGCCGCTCACCTCGGCGGTGCCGGAGGCCGTGACGATCCGCTGGATCGTCATCTCGTTCCGGGTCAGGGTCCCGGTCTTGTCGGTGCAGATGACCGACGCGGACCCGAGCGCCTCCACCGAGCTGAGCTTCTTGACCACCGCGTTGCGCTTCGCCATCCGCTGCACGCCGATGGCGAGCACGACCGACAAGATGGTGGGCAGGCCCTCGGGCACCGCGGCCACGGCGAGCGAGACACCGAGGAGCAGCACGACCACCAGGTCGCTCGGCTCACGGACGCCGTCGACCAGGATGATCGTGAGCATCACGACGATCGCGATGACGACGACGCCCGCGCCGAGCGTCTTGCCGATGCTCGTCACCTCGTTCTGGAGGGGAGTGGGCTCCTCGACGGTGGCGTCCATCATCTCGGCGATGGCCCCGACCTCGGTGGCCATGCCAGTGCCCGTGACCACGGCCCGGCCGGTGCCTTGGGTCACCGAGGTCCCCTTGAAGACCATGTCCAGCCGGTCGCCGAGCGGCACCGGCTCCGCGAGGGTCGTCGGGTCCTTGACGACGGCCTCGCTCTCGCCGGTGAGGGAGGCCTCCTGGACCCGCAGCGAGCTCGCGCTCAGCAGCCGGGCGTCCGCTCCGACCGCCGCGCCCTCGTCCAGGACCAGCACGTCCCCGCGGACCAGGTCCGTCGACGCGATCGTCCGGAGCTGCCCGCCCCGGAGCACCGTGGAGGCGGCGGCCGTCATGCTGTCGAGGGCCGCCACCGCGTCCTCGGCCCGCGCCTCCTGGGTGTAGCCGAGCACCGCGTTGAGCACGATGATCGCGGCGATGACCAGCGCGTCCACGGGGGTGCCGTGGGCGCCCTCGATCACCCAGGAGACGAGCGAGATCGCCACCGCCGCGAGCAGCAGGTAGATCAGGGGGTCCTGGAACTGGGCGAGGATCTTGCGCCAGAGCGGCACCGGCTTCCTGCCCCGCAGCTCGTTGGGTCCGTCCGTGGCGAGCCGGCGGGCCGCCTCGTCCTCGGAGAGCCCGGTGAGCGGGTCGACGCCCAGCTCGCGCGCGACGGTGTCGACGTCCAGCAGGCTCGGATCGGCGGGGTGGTGCAGTGTCTGTGAGTCGGCGTGATCCATGGGTCAGACCTCCAGGCGACGGCCGCACCACTCGACGCAGTCGTCTCCTCAACGCTAGCGTCGAGGTGCATGGGACGACGTCACGTCACGACCAGCACCATCACCGGACGACCCCTCGGCCGCGCGGAGCTCCGCCGGATCGACGCGTGGTGGCGGGCTGCGAACTACCTCTCCGTCGGGCAGATCTACCTGATGGACAACCCGCTGCTCCGGGAGCCGCTGCTCCCCGAGCACGTCAAGCCGCGGCTGCTCGGGCACTGGGGGACCACCCCGGGCCTGAACTTCGTCTACGCGCACCTCAACCGCGCGATCTGCGCCCGCGACCTGGAGATGATGTACATCATCGGGCCCGGGCACGGCGGTCCCGGGCTGGTCGCCTCGGCCTGGCTGGAGGGGACCTACAGCGAGGTCTACCCGGCCGTCGGCCAGGACGTCGCCGGGATGCGCCGGCTCTTCCAGCAGTTCTCGTTCCCGGGCGGGATCCCGAGCCACGTGGCCCCGGAGACGCCGGGCTCGATCCACGAGGGCGGAGAGCTGGGGTATTCGCTGTCCCACGCGTACGGCGCGGCGTTCGACAACCCCGAGCTCGTGGTCGCGGCCGTCGTCGGTGACGGCGAGGCCGAGACCGGGCCGCTGGCGACGAGCTGGCACTCCACGAAGTTCGTGGACCCGCGCCGCGACGGCGCCGTCCTCCCGATCCTGCACCTCAACGGCTACAAGATCGCCAACCCGACCGTCCTGGCGCGGATCAGCCCCGACGAGCTCACCTCGCTGCTGCGCGGATACGGGCACGCGCCGTACCTGGTCGAGGGCTCCGACCCGCGCGAGATGCACCAGGCCTTCGCGGCCACGCTCGACCACTGCCTCGACGAGATCCGCGACATCCAGCACGAGGCGCGCACCGCCCGGCGGCAGCCGGTCGCACGGCGGCCGTGGCCGATGATCGTGCTGCGGTCCCCGAAGGGGTGGACCGGGCCCGCGGAGGTCGACGGGCACCGGGTGGAGGGGTCCTGGCGCTCGCACCAGGTGCCGTTCGCCCGGGCGCGCGAGGACGACGCGCACCGCGCCGTGCTGGAGGGCTGGATGCGCAGCTACCGGCCCCAGGAGCTGTTCACCGACGACGGCGCCCCCGTCCCGGAGATCGCCGGCCTGCACCCGGCGGGGGAGCGGCGGATGAGCGCCACGCCGCACGCGAACGGGGGCGTGCTGCTGCGCGACCTGCGGATGCCCGACTTCCGCGAGCACGCGGTCGAGGTGGCCTTGCCCGGCACCGGCGCGGTCGAGGCCACCCGGGTGCTGGGCGGGTTCCTGCGGGACGTGATGGCGGCCAACATGGACACCTTCCGGCTGTTCTCGCCGGACGAGAACAACTCCAACCGGCTCCAGGACGTCCTGCAGGTGACCCCGCGCACCTGGAACGCCGAGACCCGGCCGGACGACGACCACCTGGCCGTCGACGGCCGGGTGATGGAGATCCTCTCCGAGCACACCTGCGAGGGCTGGCTCGAGGGCTACCTGCTGACCGGCAGGCACGGGCTCTTCTCCTGCTACGAGGCGTTCATCCACGTCGTGGACTCGATGTTCAACCAGCACGCGAAGTGGCTCAAGGTCACCAACGACATCGGGTGGCGCCGCCCGATCGCGTCGCTGAACTACCTGCTCACCTCGCACGTGTGGCGCCAGGACCACAACGGCTTCTCCCACCAGGACCCCGGGTTCGTGGACCACGTGGTCAACAAGACCGCGGACGTCATCCGCGTCTACTTCCCGCCGGACGCCAACACGCTGCTCTCGGTGGCCGACCACTGCCTGCGCAGCCGGCAGTACGTCAACGTGATCGTCGCGGGCAAGCAGCCGGCGCTGCAGTACCTCACGATGGACGAGGCGATCGTGCACTGCACCAAGGGCATCGGCATCTGGGACTGGGCCGGCACCCGCCCCGACGAGGAGCCGGACGTCGTGCTCGGGTGCGCGGGCGACGTACCGACGATGGAGGCGTTGGCGGCCGCCGAGCTGCTGCGGGGCTACTTCCCCGACCTGGCGATCAGGTTCGTCAACGTGGTGGACCTGATGCGCCTCCAGGACGAGCGCGAGCACCCGCACGGGCTCTCCGAGCACGACTTCGACTCGCTGTTCACCCGGGACAAGCCGGTGATCTTCGCCTACCACGGCTACCCGACGCTGATCCACCGGCTGACCTACCGGCGGCGCAACCACGCCAACTTCCACGTGCGCGGCTACAAGGAGGAGGGCACCACGACCACGCCGTTCGACATGACGGTGCTCAACCAGGTCGACCGGTTCAACCTGGCGATGGACGTGATCGACCGGGTGCCGCGGCTGCGGACCGTCGGGGGACCGGTGCGCGACCTGCTGAAGAACAAGCTGATCGAGCACCGGATCTACATCCGGACCCACGGCGAGGACCTGCCGGAGATCCGGCACTGGCAGTGGCAGCCGGGGGACGGACCCACGGTCCTCACCCCGGACGCCGCCCAGAACGCCCCGGAGGGCTGAGCCGGTGCGGGTCCTGGTCGTCAACGCCGGGTCGAGCAGCCTGAAGCTCTCCGTGCGCGACGGGGACGACGAGGTCGCGGCCACGACGGTGGAGCGCTGGGAGGGCGACGGGCACGACGCCCCGATCAAGGAGTTCGTCGCGCAGGGCCCGGCCCCCGACGCGGTCGGGCACCGCGTCGTGCACGGCGGCCCGCGGTTCGCCGAGCCGGCGCTGGTGGACGACGGCGTGCTCGACTACCTCGACTCGATCGCGAACCTCGCGCCCCTGCACAACCCGCGCGCGACGGCCGCGATCCGGGAGACCGGCAAGCTGCTGCCCGGCACGCCGGCCGTCGTCTGCTTCGACACGACGTTCCACGCCACGCTCCCGGCGTCCGCGAGCACCTACGCGCTGCCCAAGGAGTGGAACGAGCGCTGGCAGCTGCGGCGCTACGGGTTCCACGGCCTCAGCCACGCCCACGCCGTACGCCGGGCCGCGCAGCTGGTCGGCCGCAACCTCGAGGAGCTGCGCGTCGTCTCCTGCCACCTGGGCGCCGGCGCGTCGCTCGCCGCGGTCCGGCACGGCCGGTCGGTCGACACCACCATGGGCTTCACCCCGCTGGCCGGCCTGGTGATGGCCACGCGGTCCGGCTCGGTGGACCCGGGGATGGTGCTCTGGCTCCTCCAGCACGGCGACCTGACCGCCGAGCGGCTGCGCGACGTCCTCGAGCACCACTCGGGGATGAAGGGCCTCTCCGGGACCAGCGGCGACCTCCGCGACGTCCTCGCCGCGCGGGCGGCGGGCGACCCGGATGCGGCCCTGGCCTACGACGTCTTCGTCCACCACCTGTGCCGCGAGATCGGCGCCATGACCGCCAGCGCGCAGGGCCTGGACCTGCTGGTGGTCACCGGCGGGATCGGCGAGCACTCGGCCGACGTACGCCGCGACATGGCGGCGGGCCTGGCCTACCTCGGCGTCGGGATAGATCTGTCTGCGAACGAGTCCGTGCACGGCGAGGCGGACATCAGCGCGCCCGCGGCGGATGTGCGCACGGTGGTCGTGGCGGCCGACGAGGAGGGGGAGATCGCCCGGGAGACGGTGCGGCTGGTCACCCGGTGAGATGGCCCGGACGCGGTTTCCTCTCCCGGCCCCGGTGGCTCAGCGGTGACTGTCGCCGGAGCTGTGCGTACCGGCTCGGCTCGCCATCTCCCGGAAGCAGGCGTACTCGTCGACGCACACCCTCCGGAGGGAGCCTCCTCGTGAGTGCGCCGCCCGCATCCGGACATCGCTTCGACCGCAGAGCTCGCACACCTCACGGTCGGCATGATCTGAGGCGCTGTCCCCCCAGACCATGCGAGGACCGTAGCCATCCGCGCCCCCGGTCGCACCGGAGCACTAGTCCACTCGTGCTCACCTGGTGGACACGGGGCCGGACGCAAAAAAGCTCCTGATCTGCGTTTCCGCAGGTCAGGAGCCGGTGAATGCTGGTGGGCGATACTGGGTTTGAACCAGTGACCTCTTCCGTGTCAAGGAAGCGCGCTACCACTGCGCCAATCGCCCGAGGTGGAGACGGGATTTGAACCCGTGTACACGGATTTGCAGTCCGTTGCCTCGCCTCTCGGCCACTCCACCAAGGAGGTCTAACCAAGAGAGAGACCTCTCCGAGCGGACAACGAGACTCGAACTCGCGACCTCAACCTTGGCAAGGTTGCGCTCTACCAACTGAGCTATGTCCGCCTGACTCCGAGCCGAGGCCCTGAGTGCGTGAGGAACAGTAGCCCACCCCCAGGGGCACCACAAATCCGACCCCCCGGTGCGTCGCCGAGGGCCCGCGGCGCCGGGAAACTTCGGCATGCGGCTCCTAGAGTGGCGACATGCGTGCCTGGATCGACGGTCAACTGCTTCGCGACGCGACCGCCCCGGCGGTGCGCGTCACGGACCACGGGCTGACCGTGGGCGACGGGGTCTTCGAGGCGATCAAGGTCGTCGACGGCCAGCCGTTCGCGCTCACGCGGCACCTGGAGCGGCTCGCGCGGTCGGCGGCCGGGCTCGGGCTGCCGGACGTCGACGACCAGGCCGTACGCCGGGGGGTCGGCGCGGTCCTCGAGGGGACGCCGCTGCCGCTCGGCCGGCTCCGGATCACCTACACCGGGGGACAGGCGCCGCTCGGCTCCGGTCGCGGGGACGCCGCCCCGACGCTGATCGTGGTCGCCGACGCGATGGACACCTGGCCGGAGACGACCGCGGTCGTGACCGTGCCGTGGCCGCGCAACGAGCGGGGCGCGCTCGCCGGCCTCAAGACCACGTCGTACGCCGAGAACGTCGTCGCGCTCGCGCACGCCCACGAGCGGGGCGCGAGCGAGGCGGTGTTCGCCAACCTCGCGGGCAACCTCTGCGAGGGCACCGGCACCAACGTCTTCTACGTCGTCGACGGCGAGCTCCGCACCCCCACGCTCGCCAGCGGCTGCCTGGCCGGCGTCACCCGCGCCCTCGTCCTGGAGTGGCACGGCGGGCGCGAGGTCGACGAGCCGATCGAGACCGTGGACCGGGCCAGCGAGGTGTTCGTGGTCAGCACCACGCGCGACATCCAGGGCGTGCGCCGCTGGGACGACCGTGAGCTCCCCGCGCCCGGGCCGGTCACCCGCGAGGTCGCCGAGACCTGGCGGCGCCGCGAGCCGGAGCTGCTCGGCGCCTGAGACGCCGCGGGCGGGCGCCGGTTCGAGATGACGGCCGCCCATGGGATAGTGTTCCCGCCGCACCACAGGGGCGATTGGCGCAGTGGTAGCGCGCTTCGTTCACACCGAAGAGGTCACTGGTTCGAACCCAGTATCGCCCACCCCGTTTCCGCAGGTCAGAGGCATGTTTTTCCGCTTTCGACGCTGACGAGGAACATGCGAGGAACAAGGAACGTCCTGTTCCGAACCACTCCTGTCACGGCTCGGAGTCGAACGTAGGCCGACGAGCCCGGGCCCTTTGCAAGCAGGGGGGTTCCGGGTTCGAGTCCCGCAGGCTCCACCAGCAGAACCCCAGGTCAGCCTGGGGTTTGTTCTTCCTGGAATGCCTTCGCGCATTTTGCGTTGAGTCCTTGGTGGACTGGCGGGGGAAAGCGAACTCGCCCGCCTGTCGCCGCGCCCGGTGTGGTTTAGACCGCTCTGTTGTGCTCATGGACCGCTTGGCAACTGCGCGAGGAGTGCGACCCGCCCCCGCGGCGCCTGGAAGGGAGCACGGCGTCGGTACGACACGCGAGGGCCGAAGCCTCTGACGCGCGAGGGTGAAGGCTCCCTTGAGTATCGCCCACGGAGTTTCGCAGTCTTGCTTATCGAGTGGCATCCGATGCCGAGGTAGGTGAGCTGGCGGCTAGCATCCTCTTCAACGCGCAGCGAGCAGTGTCACGCGACGCCTGCCTACAGAACACGAGGGAACGTGAAGACCTGGCCGGCAGCGGGCGAAGAGGTTTGGTCGGAGTTGTCTGCTGTCCCGGGCCGTGTTGCGCTGCTCGTCGACGACCCTGAATCCACTCTTGCCCTCAGATTTGCGGAACTCCGCCACACCACCCCGTTGCATGTGGGCCGAGTCCTTAGCGGCTCCCTCACCGTGCCAACTGAACGGCAGATTCGATCGATCCTGCGCGACGCACCCGTCTTGGTTGGCACCGCCATCCTGTTTGACCCGGTGCTCGGGCTCGACGCTGCGAGGCTGTTCCAGGCCCTTGCCAGACAAGAGCCGGGTCGCGTGATTGAGTGGCCTGTGGCGACGACATCGTCGCCTTTCCGCTGGCCGGGGGACGATGGTTCCCGTCCTGTCTCCCCGGCGTTGGAGAGCTCGCTGCTCCTCACGGCACGGACCACGGTCTTTGACGATGAAGTCCCGTTCACCCTTGAAAGGCTCCGCCGATGAAGTACGGCGAACTCGTCGAGTTCACCCCCGTCCAGAGTGTCAAGCAGCTCCGCGACGCTGTTTCTGCCGACCAGGCGCTGGAGGACGTCCAGACCTACGTCATCTCAGAGACGATGCGCGACCAACTGGCGAACCTGGTGCTGCCCAACCTGCGCTTCGACAATCCGGACCACGACCACAAGGGCCTGCTGCTCATCGCGACCTACGGCACCGGTAAAACCCACCTGATGAGCACGGTCGCCAGTGTCGCCGAGCGCGCCGAGCTGCTCCCCCACCTGACCGACGCCGCAACCCAGGAGGCTGCGAGCCCGATCGCCGGCCGCTTCAAGGTGCTGCGGGTCGAGATCGGCGCGGTCACCACCAACCTCCGCACGATCCTCACCAACGAACTGACCCGCGGTCTGGCAGACCTCGGCGTCGATTACACCTTCCCCTCTGCCGACGGGATCACCAACAATAAGACGGCACTCGAGGACCTGATGGCCGCCTTCGAAGCGGCCTACCCTGACCATGGCCTGCTGCTGGCCATCGACGAGATGCTCGACTACCTTCGTGGCCGCAAGGACGCCGAGATCATCCTCGACCTCGGCTTCCTCCGAGAGCTTGGTGAGTTCACCCGCAACTCCCGCTTCCGGATCCTCGCGGGTGTTCAGGAGAGCCTCTTCGACAACCCTCGCTTCGATGCAGCCAAGAGCGAACTGCAGCGCGTCAGCGAGCGCTACCAGACCTTCCGGATCCACCGCGACGACATCGCGTACGTCGTCCAGAAGCGTCTCCTCGCGAAGACTCCCGAGCAGAAGATCCGGATCCGCGAGCACCTGACCAAGTTCTCGGCGGCGTTCGAGTCGCTCGGCAAGGAACTGGAGACCTTCGTCGACCTCTTCCCGGTGCATCCGGCCTACCTGAAGGTCTTCGAGGACCTGACCCTCGTCGAGAAGCGTCGCATCCTGAGCAGCCTCACGCAGCAGCTTCGCCAACGCCTCGACGTGGAGGTGCCCGCTGACGAGCCCGGACTGGTCTGCTTCGACGCCTACCGGGCTGAGCTCGACGAGGACCCGACCAACCGGACGAATCCCGAGGTCCGCTCGGTGCTGGAGCCGAGCCGCGTCGTGCGTGACCTGGTCATGCGCAACCTCGAGGCCGGGGCCGACCGCGAGCCGGCACTGCGGATTCTCGACGCCCTCACGATCCACCGCTTGACCACCTACGACCTGGACGCTCCGATCGGCCTGACGTACGCCGACCTGCGCGACGATCTCTGCCTTGTCCCGCCGGGGGTGCCGGAGTTGGAGGCCGACTTCCTGGAGATGTCGGTCGAGACGTTGGTCGACGAGATCCGCAAGGCCGCCACCGGCCAGTTCATCTCGGTCAACGACAGCAACGGGCAGGTCTATCTGGACCTGAAGAAGAACGTGGCGTACGACGAGCAGATCGACCAGCGCGTCGAGAGCATCGACGACGGAGCCCTCGACCGCGCCTACTACGACCTTCTCGCCCAGGTGCTGGAGGTCGCCGACGCCCCCTACGTGTCCGGCTACAAGATCTGGTCCTACCAGCTCCCGTGGGCAGCCAAGAAGGTCGAGCGCACCGGCTACCTGTTCTTCGGCGCACCTAACCAGCGTTCGACGGCCCAGCCGGCCCGCGACTTCTACCTCTACTTCCTTCACCCGTTCGACCCCGTAGCTTTCACTGACGAGGAGAAGAGCGACGAGATCTTCTTCCAGCTCGAAGACCCCGCCGAGGTTTTTACCACCGCCCTCGGCCGGTACGCCGCGGCCAACGCCAAAGCCTCTGAGACCTCCGGAGAGACCAAACAAGGCTTCCTCGCCCGCGCCCAGAAGTTCGGGCAGGAGGCCGTCAGGTGGCTGCGTGACAACCTCAGCAGCCACGTGAAGGTCACCTACCAGGGCGAGCGCAAGCCCCTTGCCGAGTGGCTGGCCGGCGTCCCCGGCGGTCGCCGAACTCTCAAGGAGCAGCTCGAGGCGATTGCAGCTGCGGCCCTGAGCCCACATTTCGACGCCCGCTACCCCGGATACCCCGTCTTCGCCGAGCAGCTCACCGCGGCCAACCTGCCCAACGCGGTCCAGAACGCGCTCGGCACCGTGGCCAGCAAGCCGACCAACCTCGGCAAGTCGGTCCTGACCTCGCTGGGGCTGCGCGACTACTCGGAAGCGCTGACCCTCGACGGGCAGTACGCCAAGGCACTGCTCGAGGTCCTCAAAACGAGCGCGCCGCAGGCCGTTAACCGGGAGAAGCTCCTTGCCGAGCGCGACCCCGGCGTGGAGACCTGGGCTCCGTGGCACTTGGAGCCCGCCTGGCTCACGGTCATCGGGGCCGTCCTGACCGCGTTGGGCCGTGCGGACCTGACCTTCCGCAACGGCACCAAGATCACCGCCCTCAACCTCGACGAACTCGCGCGGATGCCGCTGACCGACCTGGAGGGGCTGGCCTTTCTCCAGCCGCCGGCGACCACCGACACGGCCGGGTTCGTCCGGCTCGCCACGCTACTCGGCCTCCCCCCGGCGCTCGGGCAGAGCGAGCTCAGCCCGGAATCGGCAACTCACTTCCTCGAGCGCTCCCAGACGATTCACGACGAGGTCGTCTCAATCCAGACGTACGTGCAGAGCCAACCCCGACTCTGGGGCGAGGAGGTCATCGACGATCCCGACACGCGGCTGAACAAGCTCAGGGACGCACTCGGCTTGCTGAGTGATGTCCGGGCACGTGACAACGTCGGCAAGCTCAAGCGGCTCTCCTTCAAGGGCGACGTTCTGGACCGCGCCGAGGCCGGCCAATCCGAGGCGAAGCGGCTCACCGAGCTGCGCAAGGTCGCCGACCAGCTCGGCCCGGAGATCGAGTACGTCAAGCAGGCCGGTGACGTCCTCGGCCAACACGATCCCTTCCAGGCCGAAGCTCAGGCGCTGAAGGAGAAGCTTCGCCGCCTGCTGCGGACGGAGCCCTCGAACAAGCGCCTTGCCACCGAAGTACGTCAAGACGCCCAGCGGTTGCGGACCAAGTACCGCCAGTTCGCGGACGAGCGTCACCAGGCTGTTCGACTCTCATCATCGGACGAGCAGACCAAGGAAGCCGCCACTAAGGGGCCGTACTGGCGCGATCTTAGTGTGCTGCAGGGGATCGAGATCATCCCCGACGGCCAGTTCGGCAAACTTCAGGAGAGGCTCGTCGGCCTCTATGCCTGCAAGCAGTACGAGCCGAAGGCCTACGACTCTGAGTACACCTGCCCCTACTGCTCCTACCGGCCATCCCCGTCACACGACCCCGCCGCGAAGGTGCAGCTCACCAAGACGATCGAGGAAGCCCACAACCTCTGGGCGACCTGGACCACGCACCTCACGGATTCCCTCACGGACTCGGAGATCCAGGACAAGTTTGACTTTCTCAGCACCGGCGAGCGAACGGCCCTTGCCCCGCTCATCCACGGCACGCTCACCCCGGGAGAGGTGACGCCAGCTCTGGTCTCGGCCGTGCAGCAGGTTCTCGACGATCTACAGGTGGTGCCCCTCCGCGCCGAAGACCTCGCGGAGGCTCTCTTCCCGGGCGGGCGTGCCACCACCCCGGCCCAGGCCGCGTCGGCCTTCCAAACCTGGTTAGAGAAGGTCACCAGGGAGAACGGCGGCAACGCCCGCACCATTCGACTCAAGCTCGAGGGAACCCAGCAGAAGTGAACGACGGCCTTTTCGAACTTTCAGCCAGGTCGTCGCGCAGCGAGGTCGCGGAGAGGGCCCTGGCTGTCTACCGGTCAGCGCTGGAGACAGGAGAGGTACGGATACCCTCCGGGTCGACGGTAGATCAGATCCTAGCGATGTCCAGCCCGCCCTGGCACACGGCGACCGAGAACCCCTTCGTGCGATCCTGGGTCGAAGGTGCTCACCGCAGCGAGTCTGACCGAGTTGATCCCGGTCCCTACCTGGCCGACGTCACGGGCTCGAAGGCGTCGATGTGGTTCAAGGTTCACTCCTATCCCACGAAGGTGCCACCGGAGATCATCCAGCGGCTGCTCCTTCACTACACCGAGCCTGGTGATGTCGTTCTAGACGGTTTCGCCGGCTCAGGAATGACTGGTGTGGCAGCGACTTCATGCGCCAAGCCCGACCCGAAACTCGACGCCGAACTTCGCATGCGTGGGCAGACGCCCAGGTGGGGTGCTCGACGGGCTGTGCTCAACGACTTGGCCCCGAACGCCACCTTCCACGGAAGCGGCGTCAACCTCCCAGTCGATGCCGCCACCTTCGAGCGGGCAGCGAGCGCCCTGTTGGATCGGTTCAATGGCGAACTGGGCTGGATGTACCGCACGACGACGACCACCGGCGACGAAGCCACCATTGACTACACCGTGTGGTCCGAGGTGTTCAGTTGCCCACACTGTGGCGCGGCGGTGGTGTTCTACGACGGCGCGTTCATTCCCACCACCGGCGCTCTGCGCGACGACTTCCCCTGCTCCGCCTGCGGCGCCACCGTCATGAAATCGGGCGGCGGCAAGGCGAATCTCGAGCGTCGCCGCGAAACCGTCCGTCTGCTGACCGGTGAGGTCATTGAGCGAATCGCGCTCAAGCCGGTCCGAATTCACTACCGGAACCAGGTCATCGGGAACAAGGCACCAGATACGGATGACCTCGCCGTTCTGAGCCGTGTCGCAGCCCTCTCCGTGGCCGGGGCGCCGACCTATGTCTTCCCTTACCGGCACATGACCCACGAGCGGAGCTCACTGGTCAAACAAGGCTTCACGTCGCTTGCCTCCCTTTACCCCGACCGTGCCCTGGCGGCACTCTCCACCCTTTGGCAGTGGGTCAACGCCGAGCCTGATCTCAACCTTCGCCGAGCCCTGAAGTTCTGGGTTGAGCAGACGTTCTGGGGTCTCTCCTGGATGAACCGCTACAAGCCGACTGACCATTCGCAGGTCAACCGAAACCAGAGCGGCGTCTTCTACATAGCTTCTCTGATTTCAGAGTGCTCGCCGCGCTACAACCTCGAAGGTTCCCAGCCCAACAGGGGCAAGCGGTCCACCCTCACCAAGCTCTGGAAGACGGTCCCAGCGGAGGCCGACGTCCGGATTACCACTGGGGACGCAACCCGCCTCCCCCTGGACGACGAGTCAGTCGACTACATCTTCGTGGATCCGCCGTTCGGCGCGAACATCCCCTACGCCGATCTGGCGCAGGTGCTCGAGGGCTGGCACGGCGTTCACACCGAGATCGAGTTTGAGGCGATCGTCGACCGTAGCCGCAGGGCGCCGAAGAGCGTCGACGACTACGCCGATCTTCTGGCTGCATGCTTCAAGGAGTTCAGCCGAGTATTAAAGCCAAGCCGTTGGATGACGGTCGAGTTTTCGAACTCGTCGAACGAGGTCTGGGCCGCTCTGCAGAACGCGCTGGCCAGCGCTGGCTTCGTCGTCGCCGACACCAGGCTCCTCGACAAGCAGAGCGCGAGCTACCGGCAGGCGACCGCCGTCAACGCCGTCGATCAGGACCTGATGATCTCCTGCTACAAACCTGGCACGAGAACGTCCTCGGTCGTGCTGGCCTCCGGCGGCGCGGCGAGCTCTGTCTGGGAGTTCGTGGGCGAGCATCTCAAGCACCTCCCAGTCTACGAGCAGAGCGGCGCCGCGGTTCGCGAGCGCAAGGCGGATCGGATCTACCACCGAGCCGTTGCCTACTACGTCAGCCTGGGGTTGGAGGTGCCGCTGACCGCCGCCGAGTTCTATGCCGGTCTCGACGAGCACTTCAACGAGCGTGACGCTCTTTACTTCCGCCCCGAGCAGGTCGAGGAGTATGAGCGGAAGCGTCTTCAGCTCTCGGCTCCAGCGGAGGCCCTCTTCGTCACCGACGAGCGCAGCGCGGTCGCCTGGCTGCGTCAGCACCTGAAGGAGAAGCCGCAGTCGATGGCGGAGATCCAGCCGGCGTTCCTGCAGGAGCTGCAGGTCGCGGGGGATCGCCCGGACCAGATGCCGGATCTGCTGGAGATGCTGGAGGACAACTTCATCCGCGATGAGGTTGGCGCTTGGTTAGTGCCGGATCCGGCCAAGCTGGAGCACCTCCAGAAAATGCGGGAGCGGTCGCTCCTGCGGGCCTTCGAGAGCTACCTATCCGGGACGGGCCAGCTGCAGCGGTTCCGCGGTGAGGCGCTGCAGGCCGGGCTCAAGGACCGATGGGCGAAGAAGGATTACGCCACCATTGCCGCGCTAGGGAAGCGCCTTCCGACCGATTATCTAGTGGAGAACACCGCGGTCATGCACTACGTACGTAACGCGACCGCCCGGGTGATCAGGTGAGCGGAGCCGTCTGGTCCTGGTGGCCGGGGGGACGCCTGGTGGTTCGAGAGTTGGAGCGCCAGGACGTTTTCGACCATGTCACCGTCGACGCCTACGCGCCGGCCACCGGTGAACTGCTGGCGCTGGGCCTAGATGAGTTGACTCCCCTAGCAGAGCGGGACTGGACCGCGGCCGAGCTTGAGGAGCGGCTGCTCGCCCTCCGGGTGTTGGCCGAGGCCGGCACCGGCAACCCGATCGCGGCGAGTGCCCATGTTGACCTGCTGCCTCACCAGCTGGCGATCTTGCAGCGGGCACTGCGGCTCAGCCCGGTGCGGCTCGCGGTGTGTTGCGAGGTCGGTCTGGGCAAGACGACGACGGCCGGCGCCATCGCTACGGAGTTGCTCGCTCGAGGCCGTGCTCGCCGCGTCCTGGTCGTGGCTCCAAAGGGGATGCAGCTGCAGTGGGTGGCAGAGATGCGTGACAAGTTCGCTCAGGAGTTCACCCGGATCGGTCCCGAAGGCGTGCCGATCGACGCGGCCGCGTCGGTCTGGAGCTCAGTCGATCTGGCGGTGACCAGTCTCGACGCCATCAAGCCGCTTCGTCGCCGCGCTGGCTGGAGCCAGCAGCAGCTCGACGACTACAACGCTGCCCGGATGCAAGGGGTCATCAACGCCGGCTGGGACCTGGTGATCATCGACGAAGCCCACCACGTCGCCGGCTCCAGTGAGGACGTCGCCCGCTACCAGCTTGCCCGAGAACTGGCCGGCTCCGCCGAAAACTACTTGCTGCTGACCGCGACCCCGCACTCGGGCAAGTCGGAGAGCTTTCGCCGCTTCCTGGGGCTCCTGGATCCTTCATTCCAGTCGGACCGGGAGATCACCAAGGCCACGGTCGGAGCCGTCATCGCCCGCACCGACAAGCGGGGAGCGGTCGACAATTCCGGGCGTGCCCTGTTCCATCCTCGTACTACGCACCTGGAGCTGGTCTCGTGGGACCGCCATCCGCTGCACCGGGAGCTCTACGAGAATGTTACGGAGTACGTCCGGGAGGGCTTCCTCAAGGCACAGGCCTCGGGCAACACAGCCCGGGGCTTCCTGATGCTGCTGCTGCAGCGTCTGGTCGCCAGCTCGTCGGCGGCGATTCTGTCGGCGCTGGACCGTCGTCTCGCCTCCTTGGTGGGTACGGCCGATGAGTCCCAACTCGGTTGGGACGAGCTCGAGGAAGCCGAGGTCAACGCTCTCCTACTGCCGGAGGCCCCGGACGCCGCGGCGCTTCGCGCCCTGGTCAACCTGGCCCGCCGTACCGTCTCGGAGGAGACCGACCCGAAGACCCTTCACTTCCTGCGGCTGCTCGCTACGCTTCAACGAGCGGAGCGTGACCCGGCGGTGAAGGTGCTTATCTTCACCCAGTTCCGCGCGACCCAGCGAGCCTTGGTGAAGGTCCTGGAGAGCCAAGGCATTTCAACGGCGAGCGTGAACGGGTCGATGGGACTCGCCGAGCGCGCTGGTGCTCAGGCTGCGTTCCGCGGCGACGCTCAGGTGCTGGTCTCGACCGATGCGGGTGGCGAGGGAGTTAACCTGCAGTTCGCTCACGTGGTCGTCAACTGGGACCTGCCGTGGACGCCGACTCTGTTGGAGCAGCGGATCGGGCGGGTGGATCGGATCGGCCAGTCCACGCCGGTGCACGCGTACAACTTCGTTCTCGACGACAGCGTCGACCAGCGGGTGCTCGAGGTGCTTGAGCAGAAGCTCGCGGTGATCCTCGCCGAGCTCGGCGTAGACAAGCGCAACGACGTACTTGCGACCGTCGATGACCTCACCGACTCGCTTTACGTTACTGCGATCGTCGAACCCGAACGACTCCGGTCGGCCGGGGAGGACTTCGTGTCAGCCGTGCAGAAGCATCTCGTCGAGGCCGCTGAAGCCCAGGAGATCCTGACCTCGATCGCGGTGGCGCCGCCGCCACCAACGGCCTCTCCGATCCCGGAGCTCGTACGTCGCCTCGAGGCGCTGACCGGTACCAAGAGTAGCGAAGCCCTGCGTTCCGGAGCGGTTGTCGTTCCGGGAGAGCCGGTCCCCAAGCTCAAGGTCGCCTCAGCCCCGGGCTGGCTGGCGCTCGGGCGGGCGACGTCCGGGACCAGTGGGTCCTCCACCGCGTTCGCGGTCTTCGTCCATGACTCAGGGCGGCCTGATCCGCGGCGTGGGCGGGAGCTTCTGTCCACCCTGACCTCCGGACCTATCGGCGACCCACTGTCGACGGCTGTCCTCCCACTGGAGCGTCACGCGTTCCTGCAGAAGGTCCTCCTCGATTACGGGTACACCGCCCTGCAGGACCTCGGCGGCGGCGCGCTGCCGCCGAGACCGCATCTTCGGCTCGCTCTCGGACTCCGTTGCGTATGAGTCGCCGAACCTGGGACACCCTGGTCGGCCCGGTGACGGTGCCAGCCGGCGGCGTACACCTGCTGCTGGACCCTGACAAGCTCGACGAGCAACCGGGCGCAGTAGTCGTCACCGACCGCTGGCAGCTCCGACGGCTGCTCGAGCTGGAAGTGCCGGTGCGGGCAGTTGAGGCGGCCACTCTGCTCCTGCATCTTCAGATCGCCGATCTCCGGACGGTCTCGGATCTGCCCTTTGACGCCCGTTCGCTGCCGCGGCACACCATCGATATCCGCACATCTGCTGCCGTTCGCCAGGAGGCGACCAAGCTGCCTCGCCCCGTCCTTAAGGCACTCCTCGACCGTGGTTCCCTGCGTGAGCGGACCACGCGGGCCGCACACCTGCTCACGGACCTGGCATGGCCCGCCGAGAGGGGCTACGAGGTGACGGCCGCCCTCCGCCTTGCCGCGCTTGGACCGGCCCTACGCCTTACGGTGGCCGACACCTTGCCGGCTGGCTGGCTCCATCAGACTCTGCTGGCGCCGGATCCGGTGGCCGTCGTCGCCCAGGAAGCACGGACCTGGTGGGAGCACGGCTCCCACGATCAGCTCGACCACGCCCTTCGCATAGCCACACCGGAACTGGAGGAGCTCGTACGGGCCGGTGACATAACTCCTCCTCAGACGCCCGTGGCACGCTCGATCCCTGCATCTCTGCGCCAAGCAGTCGCCCGGCGTCAAGGCGAGACGTCGCTGACCATGCTGGTGGAGACCCTCAACACCACGGCTTCTTCCCTGGAGGGCTGGATCGGCGTGGCCAACGACTGGGCAACAATCCGACGGCTGCTGAGCCAGCTTCCCGAGACGATCGTCGCCGAGTGGACCGACCGCGCTTGGTTCCGCTGGAAGCAGGTCGATGAAAGCTGGAACCCCTGGTTGCAGAAGGAGTACGGCCGCCAGCTCGGCCGCAGCCCAGCCCAGCCGGTCTCCGTCCATCAGGTCGCTCTGTTCCTAGCGCGCCGACGTGGCACTTCGGGCCAAAGGATCGTCCTGCTCGTCCTCGACGGCCTTGGAATACCCCAGTGGCAACTCCTGCAGCAGGAGCTTCACCTCTCCGTGATTGAGGAGCGACGGCTGCTGGCCGGCCTTCCGACACTGACATCCATCAGTCGCCAAGCGATCTTCGCAGGCAAGACACCCAAGGACTTCGCAGCGACGGCCAAGACGACCACCCACGAAGGCAAGCACTGGACTGAGTTCTGGCAAGCGCAGGGGCTGCGTCCAGATCAGATCCACTATGCCAAGACCCTCGGAGGAACCTCTGCCGAGTGGGAACCTCCGGCTAGCGGTTCCCGCGTCGCGGGCTATGCCGTGGGCGCCCCAGACAAGCTCCTGCATGGCGCCGAGGTACTCGGTGACCGCCAGCTCAGCGCGGGCATCGTCCAGTGGGCCCAAGCCGGCTACGTCACCGCAGCTCAGACCTGGTGCCAGACCGAAGGTGCTGAACTCTGGATCACGTCTGACCATGGCAATCTGCCCACCAATGCCACGACGTTCCTGGCGAAGAACCTCACCACTCAGCGCGTAGGGCACCGCGTCGCCTTCCACTCCCGCGAGACCTTCCGGGACCAGAGCTCCCAGCCAGGCCTGGCCTGGACACCGCCAGGTCTCGGAGCGGCTGTAGAGACTCTGGGACATCCCTACTTTGCCCCCGACCGGACGGCGTTTACGGCCGCCTCCCACACCGTTGCCCACGGAGGCCTCAGCATCGATGAAGTCATCGTGCCGCTGGTTAGGGTTGTCTGATGACCGGAGCTCTTCTCGATCGCGAGTTGAAAGTGACTTGGCTGACCAAGGCGCTGAGCCTAGCGGTCGACCAGGTGCCGGTCGCTGACGCGCGGCGCACTCTGCGCGAGGACCTGGTTGGGGAGGGTCTCGGTCGGGAAGCGGCTATCAAGACGGTGACCGCCTTGAGCCGCGTGTGGCTACTGCCTATGCAGCGGCGAGATGACTGGACCACGTGGGTGCTCACCGCGGGACCTGATGTCCTTGATCTGCGGCCGTTCCACATCGGAGCACTGCTCGCAACTGAACCATTCTTCTGTAGCCTCTTGGAGGCCGTGGGCCGGGAATCTCGAGCCGCAGAGAACGTCAATACCGTTGCCGTGCGGAAGCGACTTCGTGACCGGTACGGCCCGCGGCGAGGAATAGATGTCGCCACTCAGAGAGGCGTGAAGACCCTGCGCGATCTAGGTCTGCTCGTCGGCGCGCCCGCCGACTCCATCAGCTTGGTGGGACGGGTAGATGTCCATGACAGCGAGTTGGCCGCTTGGCTTGTCCGCTGTCTGCTCGAAGGCCGCGGGGCTGAGTCGATCCCTGAAACCGACCTGCCTCATGCCCCTGAATTCTTTGGCCTCTCCCTTCCTCGGAGGCTTCCCCGCAGCGCGGCTGGGATAACACAGCACGCGGAAGGGCTAGGGCGAAGGGTTCTTGCGCTATCTCCATCTTCCTCAAGCGTTCGTGAGCTCGAGGCTGGCGTCAGCTGACGTCTTGTCGGAGACCGAGGCTGCGGCTGAGCGCTTCTGCGAATGGCACGCCCGGATACGTTCGAAAGGTCCACCGCTGCCACCGAGACGGGTGCCGTGGACCGTTCCCAACCTGATAGATCGGTAGCCCGCGCTTCCCTATCTCGCACTGCAACCAAGCGACCTGCGCACGGTGGTGCATCCGGGCCGGCCCGGTCGGCTCCGTGGTCCCATACCCGAGAAGAATGTGGGTTCCCCGATCAAGCGCCGCTTCGATGGTGTCACGCGCGCGCAGCCACACTTCCGACTCGCGGCCGATCTCAGATATCCCACCAGTGCTGTGCGTTGCGCCTTCAAACAGGTTCGTTACCTCGGACTGCTGGCAGTCAAGCAACTCGGCAGCTTGACGAACGCGGCGGAGGGTCCGCGCGCCTGAGGTCGTCGGAGGGTTGGCAAGTACGCAAACCAAGACTCGGGCTGGGGTCTCTGGACCGGGACCTCCGCTCGCTACAGTCGGTCGATCCACGTGTCCTCGTCGCGGTCGTCCCACGCCGACCCGCCGGAGGCAATCCCCGTCGGCGTCCGAACGAGAATGGAGAGTACGCGAAGTCCCTCATCGTGCGTGAGCGCTCGCAGCGATTCAACTGGACGGCCCACCGCAGATTCGATAATTTTCCGACGCTCGGCGATTGAGGTGACACCACGACGTTCTAGCGCCTCGCGCAACATCGCGACCTGCCAATCGGGGATGAGCAAAGGCGCCCGAGCAGGTTCCGGCTGCGTGACCGGCTCGTCATCGAACAGCGAGAACTCGTCGGACACAGCTCCAGTGTATGAAGTGGGCTGGGGCTGCCGCACGCGACACCTCATCAGTCGTAGGCATCCCCGGGTTACGGCCCGGAGTCCGAAACCCGATGCCAAGTACTCGATCGCGATGGCGTCCCAGACGAACATGGGCACGGCGACGCTGCTGAGCCCGCCGGGCGCTCCCGCGGCGGTCGCGCCCGTCAGGGTGCCCGGGCGGTGAGCAGGACTCCTCCAAGGCAAGCCGGCGGCGCCCGCCCCCCAGCGCGGTGTCGCGGATCCGACGCGTCGGCGCAAGGACACGCGACCGCCCTCCGATCTCGGGCTAGCGATGCCCAAGCCCCACGAAGCAATCACCGCATCGGGGAGCACCAACAGCAACAGCAACGACCACGGCGTCTCCTCGCCGGTTCTCGAACCGCCACCCCACGCGACCCGCTCTCGCGACGGACCGAAGTTGCCATCACATTCTTATCCCTACCACCTTAGAAAAAGGCTTCGCCGTCGGTTCACTGACGGCCAGTGACGGGTCCACGGATCCCCACGCCCCCAGGGTTCGAAGACCTCAGAAAAGAGCGGCACGCATGCTACGAAGGTCCGTAGATCAACAAGCTCGGCCCGTCCCCCTGGGGCGGGCCGAGCGCCATTTCGAGGCTAAGTGACGAGCAGTGACGGGCGGTGAGTGGGGGAGTGCACGGCGGGGTGAAGTTCTACCGCGGCGCCGCTGCCGCCGCACGCTCCTACGTCGAGGCCGACCGGTCACGCGTCGATGACTACTACCTGGCCGAGGGCACCGGACTCGCCACCCACTACGTCGCGACCCCGACCGCTGGCGACGACGCTGGTGTCGAAGTGGCAGGGACGCTCGACGGCGACAGCTACGAGCGATGGGTCGCGGGCTACGACGTCGCCACCGGAGCTGCGAAGGGTCGGCTCCGCGGCGACGAGCACGGACTGCGGTTCGTCGAGGTCGTGGTCAACGGGCCGAAGACGTGGTCGCTCGCGGCCGCGATTCACCCCGCGATCGCCGACGCGTACGACGCCGCCCAGGAACGCGCCGCCGCCGAGATCATCGGCTGGGTCGCCGACCACGCCACGACTCGCGTCGGTCCGCGCGGTCGACAGGTGCAGGTGCCGGTCGAGCGAATCGAGGCAGCCGTCGTCCGACACCACACCTCCCGCGCCGGCGACCCGCACCGCCACCTCCACCTCCAGATCAACGCCCGCGTGTTCGCCCACGGCGCGTGGCGCGGACTGCACTCCGTCGGTGTCGTCGACAGCATCGAGGCGATCAACGGCATCGGCCACGCCGCCGTCGCCTGTGACCCCGAGTTCCGGCGCTCGCTCGCCGCGCACGGCTACACCCTCGACGCCAGCACGGGCGAGATCACCGAGCTCGCGCCGTACGCCGGCAGGTTCAGCGCCCGGGCCGCGCAGATCAACCGCAACGTCGATAAGTACGAAGCGGCTTGGCGCGTGGCCCACCCCGACCAGGAGCCCGGACCGCGCCAGCGACGGGCATGGGATCGCCGAGCCTGGGCGGAGGCGCGTCCCGACAAGGTCGTGCCGGCATCCGGCGCCGACCTCGCACAGCGGTGGATCGACGAGCTGCACGGCCTCGGGTTCGATCCTCCGACGCCACCCACCGACCCGGTCGCGGCCATCCCGGCCGCGACGCCCATCGCCCGCATCAACCGCGACGCCGTAGCCGAGCTCGCGCTGGCGCGGCTCGGAGCTCGACGCTCCAGCTGGAACGCCGCCGACCTCCGCGGCGAGTGCGAGCGGATCATCGCCGACGTCGGGGTGATCGTCGACGGTGTCGTACGACGTGAACTGGGGGAGGACCTCATGGCTCGCGCGGTAGCCGCATCGCGCCCGCTCGTGCAGCGCGACGACGTACCTGAGCACGTCCGCGCGCTCACCTCGCGCGAGGTCATCGCCGTCGAGTCCGACATCGTCGCCCGCCTGGTAGCGCGAGCCGAGGCCCCCGGGACGCCGGCCAAGGTCGGTTCCGTCGTCGCCCGACGACAGCTCGACCAAGGCCAGCGAGACGTCGTCGGCGCACTCCTCGGCACAGGCCGACTGGTCGTTGTCGAGGGCGCGGCGGGCACCGGCAAGACCACCACCCTCTCCGCGGCCAGGGACGGTCTCGACAGCGACGGGCACCGACTGGTCGTGGTCACCCCGACCCTCAAGGCTGCGCAGGTCGCGGGGGAGCAGGTCGGGTGCGACGCCTTCTCGGCCGCCTGGCTCGTGCACCAGCACGGCTTCCGGTGGGACGACGACGGACGCTGGCACCGCGTCGACCCCGACGACCACCCGAGCCCGCACGCACTCGCGCGACTCCTCCCAGGTGACGTCCTGCTCGTCGACGAAGCCGGCATGCTCGACCAGGACGTCATGCGCGCACTGCTCACCGTCGCCGACGAGGCCAGTGCCCGCGTCGCGCTCGTCGGCGACCGACACCAGCTGCCCGCCGTCGGACGCGGCGGCGCCTTCGACCTCGCCATCCGCTGGGCGCCGGACGAGGCACGCGTCGAGCTCGACACCGTCCACCGCTTCGTCGACGACACCTACGCCGACCTCACCCTCCAGATGCGCACCGGCGAACACAGCGCCGACGTCTTCGACGCACTCGTCGACCGCGGCGAGATCGTCATCCACCCGACCGAGGTCGAGCGCCTCGCGGCCGTCACACAGGCAGCCGCCGACGACCGGCGTTCGGCTCCCTTGCTCATCGCCGACACCCGCGAGCAGGTGGGTCTGCTCAACGCCGCCCTCCGCGACCTACGGCTCGCCGACGAGGGCGCGATCGAGTCGTCCGACGCGGCGACCCTGACAACGTCCGCCGGCGAACAACTCAGTGAAGGCGACCGCGTCGCCACCCGCCGCAACGACCGCGACCTGGGCGTCGCCAACCGCGACACCTGGACCGTCGCAGCCGTGGCCGACGACGGCTCCCTCCTCGTCCGAGGCCGGTGCGGCGAGCGGAGGCTGCCCGCCGAGTACGCCCGACGCCACGTCGAGCTCGCCTTCGCCACCACCGTGCACGGCGCCCAGGGCGACACCGTCGACCACGCGCACCTGCTCATCGGCGAGACCACCGGCGCGGCGTCGGCATACGTCGGCATGACCCGCGGCCGCCACCACAACACCGCCCACCTCGTCGCCGACTCCGCCGCCGACGCCCGCGCCCAATGGATCAACGTCTTCAACCGCGACCGCGCCGACCTCGGACCCGCCCACGCGGCCACCCGCGCCGCCGACGACATCGACCGCTTTGGACCACAGATCACCCAGGCAGCAATCCAGGCTGCCGCTCTCCGACACCACGCCGAGCCCGACGACCGCACGCCACCGCGCCGGCAACCTGCTCACCACTTCCCTCACCACCCCGAACGAACTGAGCGCGGGCCCGGGATCGGCTTCTGAGCAGCCCCGCACAAGGGCAAAACAGGCCGACTCAAACTTTCGGGGGGACGCACTCTGACCTGCACAAACACTGCGTACCCCCTGCCCCTCACCACGCCAGGGGGGACGGAAGTGGTGAGGCCCTTGAGGCACCCTGAGCACCTTCCTGTCCACCCCTGAGCGAGCGCGTCGCACACCGCCCCCACTCGTCCAGACGACACCCCCTCCTCCCGGAAGGACGCTCATGCACCCCATCCAGATCCCCGACGACTGGGACGACCGAGGACTCATCACCTTCGAAGAGTTCTGCGACCTCATCCGCACCCCCCAACGCACCGTCCGCGACTGGCGCCAACGCGGCGTCGGCCCCCGCTGGGCCCGCTTCAACGGCTGCGGCCGCCTCTACATCACCGTCGCCGAAACCCGCCGATTCCTCAGCTCCGCCACCACGAGCAGCCGCCCGATCCACACGCCCAGCCAGGAGACGCCCCGTGACTAGGAAGCGAGAACTCCCCGTCTACGTCAGCCTCGACGAAGCCGCCGAGATCATGTCCCTGTCCACCCGGACCATCCGCCGCCGCATCAGCGACGGCACCATCCCCGCCTACCAATGCGGGCGCCGCTCCATCCGGCTACGACTCGACGAACTCGAATCCGCACTGCGCCGCATCCCCTCAGCTCGGCGGTGACCGTGAGGACGACGGCAATCCGCGACTGCACGCGGGGCCCGCCGACTAGCCAGAACTACTCGCGCTGCCCCAGAGTCCGGATGAACGGAGAACTCATCGTCCGCGAGCCTGCCAGGACGTGGTTCTTCTATCCGCCTAGCTGGACGATCTCGGTCGCCAGCTCGACCAACGAGTCGGCTCTCCGTACCAGCGGCTCGGCCTTCGCGCCGGTGATGAGGTTGGTGCCGTACTCGACGTCACCCTTGACCGCGAGCAGCTCGCGTAAAGCGCGCTCAGCAGTCGCTGCGGCGGATCGGGCACCCAGCGCTCGCCGTAGCTCCTTGGCTGCTGTGGCGTGGTCGGTGCCCTTGCGAGTGGAGGCGGTCAGCACCGTGACGATGGCATTCTTCGCGCAGATGCCAGCGTGGATCGAGTCGAGTCGAGTCGCCGGCAGCCGGCGTGTACCGCCCGGCCGCGAGATTGGCCGCCGCGGACGCGGCGTACTCCTCGGCCTTCCTCAGGTAGTTCCTGGCGTGGTTGCGCTGCTCAGCGGTCGCCATCAGGCGGCGCCTCGGCTCAGGACCGGCTTCCGACCCACCACGGCAACGCCATCGCGGACGATGTCGGCCACCACGGGCTCACCCTCCTGAGCCCTCTCTGCGAACTCGGCCGGCGTGAACACCAGGACGTCGCACTCATTGCCCAGTCGCGCACGCACGATGTCCTCGAGCTCGACGCGCCCGCTCCAACCGGCAGCGGCGATCACCGCGAGGTCGACGTCGCTCGCCTCCGTGGCTTCCCCGCGGGCGATGGAACCGAAGAGCAGCACTGCCTCCACGTCCGAGCCAACCGCATCGGAGACGGCCGAACGTAGCGACGCCATTGGATCAAGGAGGGCCCGCAATGGCGCGACCGACGCGTGCGCCTCGTTGATCTCGTGAATGCCGGCCCTACCCACCGTGCGGGACGCGACCAGCCCGAGGCCGGTGAGTGCCTTCAACGCCTCCTGAACTGACCACAGGCTGTGCTCGTCACTGACGATGCCATGAATCTGCCGGCCCGTCAGCGGCTCACCAGTGCGCAGCAGGACCGCGAGCACTGCTCCACGAGCACCAGGCATCACGCCACCGAAGGGCTGGTTGAAGTACATGCGTCTCAGGCTACGCCATGACTGAGAAAGCAGTCATATGACTGTCAGTACAATCATATGCTCGCCATGGCTCGGGGACGCCGTGTAGGCCGATCCACCCAGAGACGCGCGACCCGCAGTGGCGTTGGCCTTCAGCACGCGCGAGTGTCGCCTGCGAACAGGCACCTACGTGGCGCGACCAATGCCACAATCGCCGCGTGGCATCTCTACCCAGCGCCAACGACCGCCCCGACGAAGTCGAGGTCACGATTGAACACAAAGCTACGTCCGTCGAGGTCCTGTCCCAGCTCTGCCGAGATGCCAGCTCCGCCTTGCCGAAGGAGAAGCAGCTCCACGTCCGCATTGGTCATTTCGATCAACCCGGATTTCTCAACCCGAAGTTGTTCGGATTCTGGATCCTTCCGTCGTTAAATGAGCCAGCCGAACTGCCACCGATGCCGGGGATCGACAACCTTGGGGTGGAATGGGCGTCAGAACAGATGGCGGAATGGGCTGCGCCAGAAGACGTCCGCCGACTGCTCGAAGAACCCGGGGCTTCGATCCAAGACCCTGGATCGAGTACTGAAGAGAGTCCCTCGATCTGGGCCGTTGCCCTTCGCTCACCAGTCGAGACGCAGATTGAATCGACCCTTACCGCGTTAGCGATGCTCATTGCAAGACGTGGACTGTCCGGCGATCTCGCCGGCGCCCCCGTCGACTCGTTGCCGGAGAAAGCGGCTCGCGTTGACGCCGAGACAACCAAGTTGGTCGAGGAGCAAGTTCGGAATCATGGCTGGCGCGACGCCGCGCGGACCGTCCTAGCGCGCGCGCAAGCGGCGGGGTTCTCACTGCACGTTACATACGCAAGTCCACTGTTCACAGCGCGTGAGTCAAGCGCGCGAATGCCCTTGAGTCGCCACGTCTACAACAGCTTCCCTGGGGCCCGCTCAGCGATCGACCAGATTGTTAACGTGCTCACGCAGGGCTGGACGCTGGCCGGACCGATCCCCGAAGAGATTCTACAAACGACCCGCGACATGTTCGAGACCAGTGGCATTCCGGCGCTCACCGCACATTCCGTGAGAGACGGTCTTGTTTGTGGAGTTGGGGCACTCGCATTGTCGTCGGTTCCTGTCAAGAACCCATGGATACTACGCCCGGAGCAAATCGAAAGCCTCGAGGGCGAGGCCGCGGTCATTGCCACTACACAGGGAATAGAGACGATACGGCCCGTCTTGACGATGACTGGCCTAAGCCAAATCGATTCAAGTCTCGGCTTAAGTCTATTAGAACCCCTTGTTGTCTCGTCGTCCCATTACGACCTGCACGTCCGCGTCATGCTCAGCGCGAAAATAATGATGCACCTACCCCTCGATCGCAAACAAATTGGCGATTGGCCGGAGCGCTCAAGCGCATATGCAGAAGCCCAGCTCTTGGGCCTCAAGTCTACGGTGGAGAAAATCTTCAACGCAGCATCTCTGCGACTGCCGTCGCCTACGTCTTCCATCTATCTACCCGGCCGAGACCTGATGAGCCCCGACGCAAGTTCAATTTCTCTCGGAACGAGAAGCTGAATCCTTGATGGCGAGACGTTCGAGCGGATCCAATGAACACTTCCATCTCGTCGACGACGCCTTGTCTCTCGCGCGACGTGTGCCTTTCGTCCGGGTCCGACGTTTTCAACGACTGATCCGTCAGTTCGTCAAAGGGCGCTGGATAGAGCTGGCGTTACGCCTCTTGCGAGCGACTGGAAGCCTTGGCCCACTTGACTCTTGGGCACGACTAGCGCGCGTCCGGCAATCCGCCCTTATTCGATTTTCCTTGAGCGCTCAAATCATTGATGCTGGCGATGTTGCCTATGTGAGGCGCGACCTCGAGAGTGGCGGACTCGCCGAAGCCGTACTCACCTGCCGGACCCCTACGCCCCTCCCGGATGCCCGAACCGCAATCGGCGGCCTTGGCATGCTGTCGCCGCCTCTGCAAGCAAGGGCCGCACTCTGGATTAGGAACCAGGAAAGGTTCGAGGAGGAACTGCCACAAACGGTTTACCAGGCGATCGTGCTTGATGGACCCGCGGCAATCGGAAGCAATGTTTTCGACTTGATGTTGCTTCAGGTACCTCGCGTGGCGGGCCGCCTGACCGAGGCTCAAGCCATCCAACTGTTTAAGACGCTGTGGCCATTCGCCAGCGCATTGCACGATCCATACGACCCGGGCGCCAAAAAGCCCGTCACGGCCTCGGCGCTCGTCCGATTGGTGGCGCAACGCCCGGAAGTCGAGACGGAGTTGGTCGCGCTCGCTAAATCCCTGTCCGGATATCAAAGATCTGAAGCGGTAGACCTTCTTGCGAGGGGCGTACGTGCCCGGGGCCAAGCGGCACCGGCTGCATTCATCCAGGTGGCCACGACGATGCCGATGACACCAGCCGAACTCGCTCGATTTGCGCAGGTCGCGGAAACCGCACAAAGAATTTCACCATCAGGTGTCGCGATCAAGTCCGATCTGGATATCCGACAGTGGCGGCTAGCCGTGAGTAAACTTCTTGAGCTTCTGCTTGCCATTGTGCCAGCGCCGGCCCTAATAGCCGCTCTCTTGATCTTGAACCCACCTTCGCCCAAATGGCTAGGGAATATCGCGGTCGTGCAGATTCCTGTCGATGCCGCTGTTGCAATCGTCGCGTTGATCGCAACAGTCAACGTGTTCACCGTCCAGCTATCCACGCAGCGCCTCCCGGGAACGGTCGCGCGTGCAGCGTCGCAGCCGCGGATCCTGCTGGGTGCCTATATTGCAGCAGGCGCGCTCCTAATGTCGATTCTGTTCACGCCGGCATCTCCCCCCGCGCTTTGGGTGCCAATGCAATCTGCTGCCGCGCTACTTTCGATCGGTTGGCTGGCAGTTGCCCTCGGGAGGATTTTCGGGAAGACCGACACCGCCGAAGCTTGCCGAACCTTCGTCGATCAGAACATCGCTCGCTGGGCGCGAACGGGAAGGAGGTTCGGCAAGAGCCAGGCCAGAGCTGTACAGCTACAGCGATCAGTCGAGTCGTTGCCGTTCATCAAGTTCAGCGGCGCGGAAATGCTCGGACACGACGTCGTACTAATCAAGTCTGAAGGCCGTGGCGTTACGTTGCCCAACCGTAGAACACTGAGGAAGGCTCTCACCGCCGAGCAATTTGCGACAGGTGGATACCTCCAGATAGTGCACTCTTTCGGACTCGTCGTAGGAGCGGGGGAAACGGTTGCGGTGGTGAGGCCGCCTGCCGGCGCGTCCGTGCCGGTCGCGCTTCAGAGGCAAATTTCCGACATGCTTCGCCCACGGTCAGCCAAGGCGCTCGAGGACGTATCTACGCAGACGGTCAATCTGGTTTCCTTGGCGCTGAATACAGTCGGTTCCGGCGAGTCCCGCATTGGTGAGTCGGTGGCTGAACAGGCCTCGCGAATCATCCGCGCGCACATGGCTGGGGTGCAGTCCTCTCGACGGAAGACTCATGAGCGGCTGGCAAGCGTTGACGGCAGTCGGTCCGAATCCGAGAGGCAGGTCTATCCGGTAGACCCCATGCTGCGGGATGCGGTTCGTGTGCTGGTGGATGGCGCAAGAGGATTGCGTTCGGGTGACGCGCGGGCCGCGGAAGTAGTCCTTGACGCCTGTTTGGCGGCCTCGGGGCCTGCCGACCATGTTCCCGTAATGGTTGCTTCCGCCTTGACTGACCTCGATCACGGATCGCTCGCGCCAGAGTTCATGGCATCATGCCTTCGTTCAGCGGGAATTCGTAGCATCCAACTGCGTCAGCGGGACGTCTTCGACATGATCGTGCGGCAGATTGCAGCACTTGCCAATGATGCGGACCATGAAGTTCAAGCGATTCGCAGTTTGGCTGCGCTTGGATCAGCCTGCGCTCGACTGGAGCCGACCCTGTTCGGCGTCGCTTGGCGGTGGGTGGAGGCTTGGGCCTCTAAGTCAACCAACTCGACAGAGATAACTCGTGTCGTAATGCAAATGGGCGCAGCATCATTGGAGAGTGGAGTCTTCGCGGCCGCTCTAGAATGCGGTGAATACATTAATGACAGCGGGCACCTAGCCGAGCTGTCGCGCCTCGCCGACTTGGACCATGTCTTCGCAGAGGCATCAGCGGCCGCCCTGTGGTCCGTTTACTTGGGCCTAGTCCCAACTGACTCTCTGGAGCGATTTCGAGACCTCGCCCACTCCTTGCAGGACGTATAGCTGGCTCTATTCGCATCTACCGACGTCGTAGCCCGCGGCGGTCCACCAAACCAGTCCACCTCCACGTGGCGTGTTGACGGCAAATCACTCGGCGCGACTAGCGCGTATCGTCATAGCCCGGCCTATGAGCCAGCTAGCTCCGACAGGCGCCGAGCGATCTCGGCATCACGGTCGGCAGCCGCGTGCTGGTAGCGCATCGCTGCCCCTGGCGTCGAGTGGCCGAGGCGACCCATGAGTTCCGCCAGGGTGGCACCGGTCTGCGCGGCCAGGACAGCGCCGGTGTGCCGGAGGTCGTGCCAACGGAGGTCTGGACGGCCGGCGGCCTCGCGGGCCGGGTAGTAGACCTTGTAGAGCGTCGCCGGAGCCATGTGGCGGTTGCTGTCGCCCGCGGCCGGGAAGAGCAGCGACTCTCTGCCGGGTGCGGTGTGGTCGGAGAGGTGGTCCTTCACCAGCGGCAGCAGGTGGGGTGGGATGGCAACGTCGCGGACGCCCGCGTCGGTCTTGGGTGGGCCAATGATGAACTCGCCGTCGACCCGGACGACGCCACGGCGTACCTTCACCCGCCCGGTGCGCAGGTCGATGTCGCCGCGCCGGAGCTCGGTCAGCTCGCCGAAGCGCATGGCGCACCACGCGGCGAGGAGCGCCATGAGCTTGTAGCGCTCGGGCAGTTCCTCGACGATCGTCTTGAGCTCCTCGAGGCTGGCCGGCTGGACGTGGTGGGCGCGCTTCGCGCTGCCGGCTCCGCGGATCTGAGCCGGGTTGTAGGGGACCAGGGGATGGGGGCGCTCCGAAGCGGCGCTGGCGAAGATGGTGCGGAGCAGGCTGTAGGACTGGGCTCGGGCGGTCTCTCGTCCGGGCGCGAGAGTGTCGTACCAGGCGTTGACGTCCTCGGCCGAGATCCGGTCCATGCGCTCGTTGCCGAACGACGGGTAGATGAACGTGTCGAGGAGCATCCGGTACTGCTGCCTGGTCGTGGGCCGCAGCGCGCGCCCCTGCGTCTTTCTCGTCTCGAGCCACTCGTCGGCGTACACACGCAGGGTTGGGACCTCCCTCTGCCGGGCTGCGCGCGCGGCGGCTTCCGGTGCCCAGAGCTCGAGGTTGATCTCGGCGCGGCGCGCCGTCAGCCACGCGATGGCATCGTCCTTCGCCGCGAACGTCTCCGGTGCGCGATAGAGCCTGCCGTCGGGCCCGGTGTAGGCAGCTCGGTACCGCCCGGATGCGAGCCGCTCGACGCGGCCGAACCCTCGCCTCCTGCTCGCACTCTTCCTGGGCACGCCGGTCCCTTCCGAGTCGATTTCGAGGAACATACGAGGAACAACGAGGAACAACGAGGTCCGAATCTGTCCGGACGTGTCCGCACCTGTCGTTGACGTATATGCCTTCTGACCTGCGAAGATACAGGAGTGCGGCGCAGTCGCGCGAGTTGGGCGAGGGCGGTTCTCAAAACTTCGAACCCAGTATCGCCACCGCAGCTCGTGCACGCCGAGGCCGACTCCCACCCGGGAGCCGGCCTCGTGTCTTTCTCCGCCGGACGGCCTCCCGCCGTACCGGAGGGGAGTGGTGCCCATCAGGCGCACCCACTGAGCGGCTCGGCCCCGCACCGTGTTCAGTCCTGAACACCTGTCCCACCCGGGACACCTCGGCACTGCGAGCGGGCTCGTCGTCGGGTGTCACCATCGCGCGCCCGGGGCGGGTGGAGGCGGTCATGACCACGACTGAACCGCCACGACCCAATGAGACCGCCCCGCACTCCGGATGGAGTGCGGGGCGGTTCGCTTCTCTGGTGGTGCGGTGCACTGCGGTCAGCAGTTGCCCCACATGCCGCGATCCTGTCGCTTCGCCGCGGTCTGGGCGTTGCGGTACGACTTCACGCGGGCGAACGGCTTCTTGAAGACGTAGACCTCGGCGTGACCGCGCACGAGCTGACGGCGGCCGGCGTCGACCTTGCCCTTGGTCTTCGTGACGTACCGCAGCCAGCGGCCGTAGCGGTCCTTCAGGTTCTGGCTGCGGTCGGAGAGCAGCGAGACGCGGGTCTTGGGCTTCAGGAGCTTCTTCAGCGATCGGGATGCCTCGGGGCCGCCACACTCGGTGCTGCCGTGGACCTCGGGGGTGTCGATGCCGATGAGGCGCACGCTGACCTTCGGGCCGCGGGGCAGGATGCGGACGTTGACGGTGTCGCCGTCGACGACCCTGATGACCTTGGCCTGGTTCCGCTTGAGCGGCTCGGGGGTCGAGGGGGGCGGGTTGGAGTCCCCGCCGCCGCCGGGAGGGGTCTTGCCGTAGTAGCAGGGGCAGGGGTTGGACTCGCAGGCAACGCCGTCGTCTTCGGAGTCGAGACCGTGGGGGTCGTTCTGCGGGCCGCCGTGGTTGAGGAAGAAGATCTGCGCGGCGCGCTGGGTGGCGAAGTCGGCGCAGTCCTTGTCCGCGGCCTGAGCCGGGGTGACTGTGAACCCGATGAGGCCTGCGGCTGCCACCGCGAGGGCGAGGGTGAGAAGAGTGATGCGTCGAAGCACGGGAGTGTCCCTTCCGAGGTGTGCTGGTCTCGGGAGGGTAGGCGGTGGTGACGGTCGTCGCAGCCGAACGCGAAGAGCCCCCCGGGAGGGCCGTGTTCGCCCTGGACGAACAGCGGCCGCGGCCGGAACACGGTGAGGCTGCCGGGGGTTGAGCCGGCATGACTCAAGTTTTCGAAGGGGAGGGCGCTGCCTCGTCCAGCCGCCTTCCGGTGTTGTTCGTCTCCGACCTCGTGGTCCTGCCGGGCATGGTCGTCCCGCTCGAGCTGGACGAGTCCTCCCTGGCCGCCATCGACGCCGCCCGCGCCAGCAGCGAAGGTCGGCTCCTCGTCGTCCCGCGGCTCGAGGACCGCTACGCGTCGTACGGCGTGATCGCGTCCGTAGAGCGGGTGGGCCGGTTCAGCGGGGGCGGTCCCGCGGCCGTCCTCAAGGCCGAGCGCCGCGGCCGGATCGGCACCGGCGTGACCGGACCCGGCGCGGCCCTGTGGGTCGAGGTCGAGGCGGTCGACGACCACGTCAGCGACCGCGCCCGCGAGCTCGCCGAGGAGTACAAGAGGCTGGTCGTCGCCGTGCTCCAGCGGCGCGAGGCCTGGCAGGTCATCGACTCGGTCCACCAGATGAGCGACCCGAGCGCGATCGCCGACGCTGCCGGCTACGCGCCGTACCTCTCCGTCGACCGCAAGTGGGAGCTGCTGGAGAACCCGGACGTCGAGTCCCGGCTCGAGGCCCTGATGGGCTGGACGCGGGACCACCTCGCCGAGGCCGAGCTCACCGACAAGATCGGTGAGGACGTCCGCGAGGGGATGGAGAAGAGCCAGCGTGAGTTCCTGCTGCGCCAGCAGCTCGCCGCGATCCGCAAGGAGCTCGGCGAGGGCGAGCCCGAGGGGGCCGACGACTACCGCGGTCGCGTCGAGGCCGCCGACGTCCCGGACGCCGTGCGCGAGGCGCTGCTGCGGGAGGTCGACAAGCTGGAGCGCTCCAGCGAGCAGAGCCCCGAGAACGGGTGGATCCGGACCTGGCTGGACACGGTGCTCGAGCTGCCGTGGAACGTCACGACCGAGGACTCCACCGACGTGGTCGAGGCCCGTGCCGTGCTCGACGCCGACCACCACGGCCTCGACGAGGTCAAGGAGCGCATCGTCGAGTACCTCGCCGTCCGCAGCCGGCGTGCCGAGCGCGGGCTGCACGTCGTCGGCGGCCGCGGCTCCGGCGCGGTGATCCTGCTCGCCGGTCCTCCTGGAGTCGGCAAGACGTCGCTCGGTGAGTCGGTCGCGCGAGCGCTCGGGCGGAAGTTCGTCCGCGTCGCCCTCGGCGGGGTCAGGGACGAGGCCGAGATCCGCGGACACCGGCGGACGTACGTCGGTGCGCTCCCGGGCCGGGTCGTCCGGGCGATCAAGGAGGCCGGTTCGATGAACCCGGTCGTCCTGCTCGACGAGGTCGACAAGGTCGGTGCGGACCACCGGGGTGACCCGGCCGCCGCCCTGCTCGAGGTGCTCGACCCGGCGCAGAACCACACGTTCCGCGACCACTACCTCGAGCTCGACCTGGACCTGTCCGACGTGCTCTTCATCGCCACCGCCAACGTGGTCGAGCAGATCCCGTCCGCGCTGCTGGACCGGATGGAGCTGGTGACCCTGGACGGCTACACCGAGGACGACAAGGTCGCGATCGCGCGCGACTTCCTGCTGCCTCGGCAGCTCGAGCGCGCCGCGCTGACCGACGACGAGGTCACGATCTCGGACGCGGCGCTGCGCGAGATCGCGGCCAACTACACCCGCGAGGCCGGCGTACGACAGATGGAGCGCCTCCTCGCGAAGGCGCTGCGCAAGGCGGCGACCCGGCTGGCGACCGGGGCCGAACGGGTCGACATCGACCTGGCGGACCTCAAGGACCTCGTCGGACGGCCGCGGTTCACCCCGGAGGCCCACGAGCGCACGGCGGTGCCCGGCGTCTCGACCGGGCTGGCCGTGACCGGGCTCGGCGGGGACGTGCTCTTCATCGAGGCGTCCGCGCACGAGGGCCCGGCCGGGTTGACCCTCACCGGCCAGCTGGGCGACGTGATGAAGGAGTCGGCGCAGATCGCCCTGACCTTCGTGCGCTCGCACGCGGCCGAGCTGGGTGTCGACCAGGCGTTCTTCGACCGGGCCATCCACGTGCACGTGCCGGCGGGGGCGACCCCGAAGGACGGGCCGTCCGCCGGCATCACGATGGTGACCGCCCTGGCCTCGCTCGCCACGGGGCGCCCGGTGCGCTCCGAGGTCGGCATGACGGGCGAGGTCACCCTCAACGGCCGGGTGCTCCCGATCGGCGGCCTCAAGCAGAAGCTGCTCGCTGCCCAGCGCAACGGGCTGACCGAGGTGTTCATCCCGCTCCGCAACGAGCCCGACCTGGACGACGTGCCCGCCGAGGTCCTGGAGACGCTGACCGTGCACGTGGTCGGCGACGTCCTCGACGTGGTCCGCGGGGCGCTGTCCCCGTCAGGCGCCACCGCGGTCGCCGCCTGATCGCCGCCGGATGAGCAGGCACTTCTGAGCGAGACGTTACCTGCCGGAATCACGGACGACCCCGGGCGACTCATCGGTTCGCTAGGTTCCGGCAGGTACGCGGCTCCACGGCCGCGGAGACGATGTGGCTCGCACCCGAGGGAAGTGCTCATGACTGGAAACGCCGTACGGCTGCAGGCCATCAAGGACGTCGAGGCCTACCAGCCGCCGGCGGTCAGCTTCGACCCGGGTGAGGAGCCCGGCGAGATCTTCGGCCAGAACGTCTTCAGCCTCACCGTGATGCAGAAGCGGCTGCCCAAGAGCGTCTACAAGTCCGTCGTCTCCACGATCGAGAAGTCGACGCCGCTCGACCCCGACGTCGGGGACGCCGTCGCCTCGGCGATGAAGGACTGGGCCCTGGAGAAGGGTGCGACGCACTACGCCCACGTCTTCTACCCCCTGACCGGGCTGACCGCCGAGAAGCACGACAGCTTCCTCGACCCGGTCGGCGACGGCACGGCGCTCGCGTCATTCTCCGGCAAGACCCTGGTCCAGGGCGAGCCCGACGCGTCGTCGTTCCCCAACGGCGGCCTGCGCAACACCTTCGAGGCCCGCGGCTACACCGGCTGGGACGTGATGAGCCCGGCGTACATCCTGGAGAACCCCAACGGCAACACGCTGTGCATCCCCACCATCTTCATCTCGATGACCGGTGAGGCCCTCGACCACAAGACCCCCGTGCTGCGCTCGCAGCAGGCGATGGCGGTCCACGCCAAGCGCGTGCTCAACCTCTTCGGTCACACCGACCCGGAGAACGTGGTGGCCTACTGCGGGCCCGAGCAGGAGTACTTCCTCGTCGACAGCCACTTCTTCCTGGCCCGCCCCGACCTGCTCAATGCCGGTCGCACGCTCTTCGGCGCGAAGCCGCCCAAGGGCCAGGAGTTCGACGACCACTACTTCGGCGCCATCCCCTCGCGGGTGCTCGGCTTCATGATGGATACCGAGCGGGAGCTCTTCAAGCTCGGCATCCCCGCCAAGACCCGCCACAACGAGGTCGCGCCGGGCCAGTTCGAGGTCGCGCCGATGTTCGAGCGGGCCAACGAGGCCTCCGACCACCAGCAGCTGCTGATGACGACCTTCAAGGCCGTCGCCAAGAAGCACGGCATGGAGTGCCTGTTCCACGAGAAGCCGTTCGACGGCGTCAACGGCTCCGGCAAGCACGTCAACTTCTCGCTCGGCAACTCCGAGCTCGGCAGCCTGCTCGTGCCCGGTGACACCCCGCACGACAACGCCCAGTTCCTGGTCTTCTGCGCCGCCGTCATCCGCGCGGTGCACAAGTACGGCGGCCTGCTGCGGGTCTCGGTCGCCTCGGCGTCCAACGACCACCGGCTCGGTGCCAACGAGGCCCCGCCGGCGATCATCTCGATCTTCCTCGGCGACCAGCTGGCCGACGTCTTCGACCAGATCGCCAAGGGTGGTGCGACCCGCTCGAAGGAGAAGGGCACGCTCACCATCGGCGTCGACACCCTGCCGAACCTGACCAAGGACGCGGGCGACCGCAACCGGACCTCGCCGTTCGCCTTCACCGGCAACCGGTTCGAGTTCCGCGCGCCTGGCTCCAACCAGACCGTCGCCGGCCCGATGGTCATGATCAACACGATCATGGCCGAGGCGCTCGACTACTGCGCGACCTCGCTCGAGACGGCCGTCGCCGACGGCACCGACTTCAACGAGGCCGTGCAGACGCTGCTCGCCGAGATCATCGCCAACCACGGCGCGGTCATCTTCAACGGCAACGGCTACTCCGACGAGTGGCCGGTCGAGGCCGAGCAGCGGGGGCTGAAGAACCTCCGCACGACGGTCGACGCGCTGCCCGAGCTGATCTCGCCCGAGGCCATCGAGCTGTTCTCGAAGTACGGGGTCTTCAACGAGCACGAGGCGCACAGCCGTTTCGAGATCGGCGCGGAGCAGTACGTCCTCGCCGTCGCGGTCGAGGCCAACCTCACCCTCGAGATCGGCACCACCACGATCCTGCCGGCGGCGACGCGCTACCAGACCGAGCTGGCCCAGAACGTGGCCGCCCTCAAGGCGGCCGGCGTCGAGGCCGACCTGTCGGACCTGGAGTCGGTCAGCACCCCCATCGCGGCGCTGAGGTCCGGGCTGGCCGACCTGGCCGCAGCCATCGGTCACGAGCACCCGGACGACCCGCTGGCAGCGGCGACCTACATGCGCGACTCGGTGATCCCGGCGATGGCCGCGGTCCGCGCCGCGGCCGACACGCTGGAGTCCCTGGTGGCGGACGACCTGTGGCCGCTGCCGACGTACCAGGAGATGCTCTACATCCTCTGAGGGCACTCGGACTGACCGGCAGCGGCCACATCGGCAGTGCGCTCGGGCGCGTCGCCGAGGGATGGGGATCCAGCGCGACCTGCCGCCGTACGCCGGGCTGTACATCGGATGAGGCCGGGCAGGCCCGCCGCGTCGACGCGGCCCTGCTGGGCGGAAACCGGGCGGCGGCCCGGGGGAGGCGGCCGATACGATCGAACGGTTCGCCCCATCCCGCCTGACACCAGGAGCAACAGTGCCCGACATCAAGGTCGTCCTCGTCACCGCCGACGCGCGTGAGGACCGGACGACCACGGCGGGCACCAAGGCCTGGGAGCTCTTCAGCGAGGACGCGACGGTGATCGCCTCCCGGGTCAACGGGGAGCTCAAGGACCTGTCCTACGAGCTCGCCGACGGCGACCAGGTCGAGGGCGTGGCCATCGACAGCAAGGACGGCCACGACATCCTGCGGCACTCGACCGCCCACGTGATGGCGCAGGCGGTGCAGCAGCTGTTCCCGGACGCCAAGCTCGGCATCGGCCCGCCGGTGGAGAACGGCTTCTACTACGACTTCGACGTGCCGACGCCGTTCGTGCCCGAGGACCTCGCCAAGATCGAGACCGCGATGCGGAAGATCATCAAGGAGGGCCAGCGGTTCGAGCGCCGGGTCACCACCGACGCCGACGCCCTCAACGAGCTGCAGGACGAGCCGTACAAGCTCGAGCTGATCGGCCTCAAGGGGTCGGGCAAGAGCGACGACGCGGCCGAGGGCGCGAGCGTCGAGGTCGGCGCCGGCGAGCTGACCATCTACGACAACGTCCGCCGCAACGGCGACGTCGCGTGGAGCGACCTGTGCCGCGGCCCGCACCTGCCCACCACCAAGCGGATCCCGGCCTTCAAGCTGATGCGCAGCGCCGCGGCGTACTGGCGCGGCGACGAGAAGAACAAGCAGCTCCAGCGCATCTACGGCACCGCCTGGGAGTCGAAGGAGGCCCTCGAGGCGCACCTGCACCGGATCGAGGAGGCCGAGCGCCGCGACCACCGCAAGCTCGGCCGCGACCTCGACCTGTTCAGCTTCCCCGACGAGATCGGGTCCGGCCTTCCGGTGTTCCACCCCAAGGGCGGGGTGATCAAGCGCGAGATGGAGGACTACGTCCGCCGCCGGCACATCGAGGAGGGCTTCGAGTACGTCGGCACGCCGCACATCGCCAAGGAGGGGCTCTTCTACACCTCCGGGCACCTGCCCTACTACGGCGAGGGGATGTTCCCGGCGCTCGACGTCGACGGCATGAAGTACCGCCTGAAGGCGATGAACTGCCCCATGCACAACCTCATCTACCGCTCCCGCCAGCGCTCCTACCGTGAGCTGCCGCTGCGGCTCTTCGAGTTCGGCTCGGTCTACCGGCACGAGAAGTCCGGCGTCGTGCACGGCCTGACCCGGGTCCGCGGGTTCGCCCAGGACGACTCCCACTCCTACGTCACCCCCGAGCAGGCGCCGGGGGAGATCAAGCACCTCCTCGACTTCTGCCTCGGTCTCTTCCGCGACTTCGGGCTCCACGACTTCTACCTCGAGCTCTCGACCCGCGACGACTCCAAGCCGGACAAGTTCATCGGCTCCGACGAGGACTGGGCGATGGCCACCGAGGTGCTGCGCCAGGTCTGCGAGGAGTCCGGCCTGGAGCTCGTGCCGGACCCGGGCGGGGCGGCCTACTACGGCCCCAAGGTGTCGGTGCAGGCGCGCGACGCGATCGGCCGCACCTGGCAGATGTCGACGATCCAGTACGACTTCAACCAGCCGTCGGCCGACCGGTTCAACCTCGAGTACGTCGCCGCCGACGGCACCCGTCAGCAGCCGGTGATGATCCACTCGGCGAAGTTCGGCTCGATCGAGCGGTTCCTCGGCGTGCTCGTCGAGCACTACGCCGGTGCGTTCCCCCCGTGGCTCGCGCCGGTGCAGGTGCAGGCGATCCCGGTCGCCGACACCTTCAGCGACTACCTGCACGACGTCGCCCGCCGGATGCGCAGCCAGGGGATCCGGGTCGAGGTCGACGACGCCGACGAGCGGATGCAGAAGAAGATCCGCAACGCCCAGCTGCAGAAGGTGCCGTTCATGATGATCGCCGGCGCCGACGACGTGGAGGCCGGCGCGGTCTCGTTCCGGTACCGCGACGGGCGCCAGGACAACGGCGTACCCCTCGACGAGGCGATCCAGCGGGTCGTCGACGCGGTCGCCTCGCGCGAGCAGGTCTGAGCGCAGTGGTCCGGCGTACGGCGGGTCTCCTCGCCGTCGCCGGACTGCTCGTTGCGTGCTCCTCCTCGCCTTCGCCGTCGGAGCCTGCTGCGGAGCCGGACCGCCCCGGGAAGGCCCGGCCGTCCTCGGTGGTCGAGCCCGTGCAGGACGAGGAGTCCTCGCGGATGCGTGCGCTGGCCGACCTCGCCGAGCAGCAGGCGGCGACGGGGCCGGAGCCGCGTGCGCCCGAGCCGCGGCCCAGCGGCGAGCCGGTGCTCGGCTCCGACATCTCCTGGCCGCAGTGCCCCCGCGGCCTCGGCATCCCGGAGCGCCCGACGCTGGGCATGCCGATGCCGCTGCCCGAGGCGGAGTACGTGGTGCTCGGGCTGACCAACGGACCCGGGTTCACCGACAACCCCTGCCTCGCCGACCAGGTCGAGCGGGTGCGCTCCCGCGGCCTGATGGCTTCGGCGTACGCCGTGGCGAGCCTGCCGGACGCCGCGGCGATCAAGACGCACGGCCAGGACGGGCCGTACGACGGCGCGACCGACCTCGGCGCGCTGGCCAACACCGGCTACCAGCAGGCGCTGCGAAACGTCGCCACCATGCGGCGCGCCGGGCTCAACACCCCGATCGTCTGGGTCGACGTGGAGCCCGTGCCGGACTTCGACTGGGGACCCGACCCGAACGCGAACGGCGCGGTCGTCGAAGGTGCGGTGCGCGGCTACACCGACGCCGGCTACCGCGCCGGCGTCTACTCCACCCCCGCCCTGTGGGCCGAGGTCGTCGGCGACCTCGCCCTGGGCCTGCCCGAGTGGCGCGCGGCCGGCGAGACCTCGCGCGCCGAGGCGCTGAGCCGCTGCGCCCGGAGCTGGTCGATCCAGGGCGGCGACGGCGTGCTCGGCCAGTGGCTCGAGGCCTCGCGCGACCAGAACGTCACCTGTCCCGGCGTCGAGGCCGACCTCGGCCGGTGGTTCCACCAGTACTGACGCCCGGAGGTCGAGCAGCGAGGAGCGCCAGCGACGAGCGTTGTCGAGACCCCCGCAGGGTGGAGGTGGCGGTGGTGGTCGCCGTACGTCGTCGGGTTTCCGGGGTCTCGACAACGGTCAGGCGCTGCGCGCCTTCCCTGCTCGACCACCGGCAGCGCCGGGGCGCCTTCGCTGCTCGACCACCGAAGGGGGCGGCCCGGTGGTCGAGCAGCGAGGAGCGCCAGCGACGAGCGGTGTCGAGACCCCCGCAGCGTGGAGGTGGCGGTGGTCGCCGTCGTACGTGGGGGTTCCGGGTATCGACTTCGCCGGTGGTCGAGCAGCGAGGAGCGCCAGCGACGAGCGTTGTCGAGACCCCCGCAGCGTGCGTGGGGCCTCGATCATCGTCGTACGTCGGGTTTCCGGGGTCTCGACAACGGTCAGGCGCTGCGCGCCTTCCCTGCTCGACCACCGGCAGCGCTGCGCGCCTTCCCTGCTCGACCACCGGAGCGGTGCTGCGGGCGCGCCCACCTATGTGCTGAGGTGGGTCCATGCCGCGCAGGATCGCCACCACCACGCCCGTCGACCGCGACGCGATGCTGGACTTCGTCCGGCCGCGCCACCACCTGGTCCTGATCACCACCCGCGCGAACGGCAGCCCGCAGGCCTCGCCGGTGACCGGCGGGGTGGACCAGGAGGGCCGGATCGTGATCTCGACGTACCCCGACCGCGCGAAGGCGGTCAACGCCCGCCGCCGTCCGGAGGTCAGCGTGCTGGTGCTCTCCGATCAGTTCGACGACGCCTGGGTGCAGGTCGACGGCACCGCGGAGGTGATCGACCCGCCGGACTCGGTGGAGCCGCTGGTCGACTACTTCCGCTGCATCGCGGGGGAGCACCCCGACTGGGACGAGTACCGCCAGGCGATGCGGGACCAGGGCAAGTCCCTGATCCGGGTCACCCCGACGCACTGGTCGCCGATCGCCACCGGCGGGTTCCCGCCGCGGCTCGCTGACTGAGCCCCACCGTGCTCCGGCTCGCGCGCGAGGACGCCCGGCGGATCGCCGTCCAGGCCCAGCTGCTCGACCTGCCGCGGCCGGACGACGTGCTGGACGTCGTGCGGCACCTGACGTTCCTCCAGCTCGAGCCGACGTCCGCGGTCGCGCCGAGCGCCGACGTGGTGCTGTGGAGCCGGATCGGCTCGGCGTACGACCCCGCCGAGCTGCAGGACCTGCTCGACCGCCAGGCGCTCGTCGAGCACCACCAGCTCGCGCGGCCGGCCGAGGACCTGGCGCTCTTCCGTGCGGAGATGGCGGCCTGGCCCGGGCCGCCGCCGCTCAAGGGGTGGCAGGAGCAGTGCGCCGACTGGGTGGCGGCCAACGACGGCTGCCGCCGCGACATCCTCGAGCTGCTGCGCCAGGACGGCCCGCTCCCGCTGCGCGAGCTGCCGGACACCTGCGTGGTCCCGTGGCGCTCGAGCGGCTGGAACAACGCCAAGAACGTCAAGATGCTCGTCGGCCTGATGGTCGAGCGGGGCGAGGTGGCCCGCGCCGGGCGCGAGGGGCGCGAGGTGCTCTGGGACCTCGCGAGCCGGGTCTACCCCGACGTCCCGGTGCCGGACGCCGACACCGCCCGGCGGACCCGCGGCGTACGACGCCTCGCCGCGCTCGGGATCGCCCGCGCCACGGCGCCGGTCAGCCCGACGGAGCCCGACGACGTCGGGCAGGCGGGCGAGCCCGCGGTCGTCGAGGGCGTGAAGGGGGAGTGGCGGGTCGACCCGGCGCTGCTCGACCGGCCGTTCACCGGCCGCACGGCGCTGCTCTCGCCGCTCGACCGGCTGGTCTTCGACCGCAGACGGATGACGGAGCTCTTCGGGTTCGACTACCAGCTGGAGATGTACAAGCCCGCCGAGAAGCGGCGCTGGGGCTACTGGGCGATGCCGGTCCTGCACGGCGACCAGCTCGTCGGCAAGCTCGACGCCACCGCCGACCGCCGGGCCGGGGCGCTGTACGTCGACGCCGTGCACGAGGACGAGCCGCTGGCGCCCGACGTCCGCGAGGCCGTGGACGCCGAGATCGAGGACCTGGCCCGCTGGCTGCGCCTCGAGCTGGTCCGCAACGACCGCTAACGGACCCGCTTGACGTACCTCCGGCACGGCGAGACGTACGTCGTGCCGGCCACCGTCACCTCGTACGGCAGGTCGCCGCCGTCGCGCCAGCCGCACCGCTCGTAGAAGCGGCGGGCGCGGGCGTTGCCGACCACGACGGCCAGCCACGCCTCGTCGTACCCCTGCGCCGCGACCTGGCGCTCCGCCTCGGCGAGCAGCACCGTGGCGACGCCGGACCCGCGGTGGGCAGCGTCGACGAACACCTGCTCGACCTCGTCGCCCACGACCATGACGAACCCGGCGAGCACGCCGTCGACCTCCGCGACCGTGGTGTCACCGACGCGCGCGGGCGTGCGCTCGCGGAACCCGGCCAGGGTGCGCGCTGCGGTGAGCCCGTCGGGGACGTGCCCGGCGTGGCCGCCGTGCCAGGCCGCGTGCCAGAGATCGGCCACCGCGGCGGCGTCGTCTGCGGTGCCGGGACGCAGGGTCGTGACGCTCACCCGGCCACCCTAGGGTGGGTGCCATGAGCCAGCCCGAGGAGCCGCTGCGCCAGGACGGCATCGGCGCGCCCGACGACCTCGACCGTCTCTGGACGCCGCACCGGATGGCCTACATCCGTGGCGAGAACAAGCCGATCGACGCGACGTCGGGGGAGTGCCCGTTCTGCCGGATCCCGTCGCTGGCCGACGACGAGGGGCTGGTCGTGCACCGGGGGGCACTGTCGTACGCGGTGCTGAACCTCTACCCGTACGCTCCGGGGCACCTGATGGTCTGCCCCTACCGCCACATCGCCGACTACACCGAGACGACCGACGAGGAGGCGGCGGAGATCGCCGACCTCACCCGGACGGCGATGCGCGTCATCCGCACCGTCTCGGGGGCCGGCGGCTTCAACATCGGCATGAACCAGGGGCACGTCGCCGGCGCCGGGATCGCGGCGCACCTGCACCAGCACGTCGTACCGCGGTGGCCCGGGGACCAGAACTTCATGCCGATCATCGGGCGCACCAAGACGCTGCCCGAGCTGCTCGGCGACACCCGGGCGCTGTTCGCCCGGGCGTGGCCCGCGTCCGACTAGCGCTTCTTGCCGCCGCTCAGCCCCTCCATGGAGCTGCCGGCGTCCTGGGCCGCCTTGTCGCGCTTCTCGCCCCGCTTCTCCTTGATGGACTTCCCGGTCTTCTTGGTCATGCCTTGGCGCGGCGACTTGTCGCTCATGCGGGGATCCTCTGAGAGGGGGGCCTGGGTGGCTCCGTCCTGTGACACTACGCCCCGGACCGGCCCCGGACCCGTCGTGCCCGCGCCACCGCAGACGCCCGCTAGCCTGGCTCCCGCCATGATGGAACGTTTCCGCGCCTTCTGGACCAAGGTCCTCTCCCCGATCGCCCACCTGCTGATCCGGATGGGCGTCAGCGCCGACGCCGTCACGCTCGTCGGCACCATCGGCCTCAGCGCCGGCGCGCTGATCTTCTTCCCGCAGGGGATGCTGCTCACCGGCGTCCTGGTGGCGACGGCGTTCGTCTTCAGCGACCTCCTCGACGGCTACATGGCCCGCTCGCAGGGCAAGAGCAGCAAGTTCGGCGCGTTCCTCGACTCCACGCTGGACCGGATCGGCGACGGCGCGATCTTCATCGGCCTCGCGCTGTACTTCGCCGGCCCCGGCGACAGCGAGGTCTACCTCGTCCTGAGCCTGGTCTGCCTGTTGATGGGCGCGGTCACGTCGTACGCCCGCGCCAAGGCCGAGGGCCTCGGCTTCCACGCGAAGGTCGGCATCGCCGAGCGCGCCGACCGGCTGGTCGCCATCTTGGTGATGACCGGGCTGAGCGCGATCTTCGACCTGCCGATCCTGCTGCACGTGGTGCTCTGGGCGCTTGCCGCTGCCAGCACCATCACGGTGGTCCAGCGGATCTGGGTGGTACGCCGCCAGGCGCTCGCCGAGGTCGCCGACCGACCGGTCTAGGGGACCCCTCACCCGCCCTTCGCCGAATCGGGGGCGCTGGCGATCCGCCGTACGATCGGTCACATGGCTGAGCACCCCGACACGACCCCGTCCGGCACCGGCACCACGCGCGTCAAGCGAGGCATGGCCGAGATGCTGAAGGGCGGCGTGATCATGGACGTCGTCACCGCCGAGCAGGCGAAGATCGCCGAGGACGCCGGCGCGGTCGCGGTGATGGCGCTCGAGCGGGTGCCCGCCGACATCCGGGCCCAGGGCGGCGTCTCCCGCATGTCCGACCCCGACATGATCGACGGCATCATCGCGGCCGTCTCGATCCCGGTGATGGCCAAGGCGCGCATCGGCCACTTCGCCGAGGCACAGGTGCTGCAGAGCCTGGGTGTCGACTACGTCGACGAGTCCGAGGTGCTGACCCCGGCCGACTACGCCAACCACATCGACAAGTGGTCCTTCCAGGTGCCGTTCGTCTGCGGCGCGACCAACCTCGGCGAGGCGCTGCGCCGCATCAGCGAGGGCGCGGCGATGATCCGCTCCAAGGGCGAGGCCGGCACCGGCGACGTCTCCAACGCCGTGACGCACATGCGCACCATCCGCCGCGAGATCGGCCGGCTCACCACGCTCGAGGACGACGAGCTGTACGTCGCCGCCAAGGACCTGCAGGCGCCGTACGACCTGGTCAAGGAGGTCGCGGAGCTCGGCAAGCTGCCGGTCGTCCTGTTCACCGCCGGCGGCATCGCGACCCCGGCGGACGCGGCGATGATGATGCAGCTCGGCGCCGAGGGCGTCTTCGTGGGCTCGGGCATCTTCAAGGCCGGCAACCCCGCCCAGCGGGCCGAGGCGATCGTCAAGGCCACCACGTTCCACGACGACGCCGACGTGGTCGCCAAGGTCTCGCGCGGCCTCGGCGAGGCGATGGTCGGCATCAACGTCGAGGAGCTCGCGCAGCCGCACCGGCTGTCCGAGCGCGGCTGGTAGGTCCGATCTCGGGCACCCCCGGGGGCGCTCCGAGGCGCCGTCGTGGGGTGGGTCACATCGGGCGGGTCCGGGCCTCAAGGGACTTGAGTTCTTCTTGAGGAAGGCCGGTGGCTGGCTCGGGGGTCCCTTGATCTTGACCGAGTGGAATGAGGACATCGCCCCACGACGGGGCCAGGATCCACTCACTCGGAGGACACGACCATGAACAAGACCGCCAAGGGTGCACTCGCCGCCGGTACCGCCGCCGTCCTGCTGATGGGTGGCGCCGGCTCGCTGGCCTACTGGACCGACTCGGTCACGGGCGGCGCCGGGACCGGCTCCTCCGGCAAGCTCTCGATCGTGCCCGCCACGACCGGCACCTGGACCCACAACGGCCGCCCGGTCACGAACCCGGTGGACGTCGTCGCGGTCCCCGGCGACGAGTTCCTCTACTCCGGCACCTACACGATCGGCGCTACCGGCACGGACCTCCAGGCCGACCTCGACATCACCGAGGGTGCTGTGTCGGGCACCTTCGCGCCCGACGCCGTGACGGTCACCCCGACCTTCACGCTCGGCACGACGCCCCTGGGCGCCTCGCAGCAGATCACCGCCGCCGACAACGGCAAGACCCTCGCGGTCGGCATCGAGGTCGACTTCGCCTGGGGCGCCGAGGGCGACAACGCCTCGCAGGGCAAGAAGCTGAACCTGACCGACTACACAGTCACCCTGACCCAGACCGACAAGCTCGCGGCCGCCAGCTGAGTCCGGTCCGAGAGCACAGGTAGTTTCCGATGAGCAGCCTCGCCTGGGACGCCGCCCTGCTGCGCGTCGCGCCGAGCCCGCAGGCGCAGGACGTCGAGTCGCAGCGGCACACCCGCGGGCGCCGGATCCTGGGCTTCGCCGGCCGCGTCGTCGGCTGGCTGCTCATCATCGCGCTGCTGCTCGTGCTCGCCGCGACCGTGCTCGTCCCCCGGGTGGCCGGCGCCACGCCGTACACCGTGCTCACCGGCTCGATGGAGCCGAACCTCCCGCCGGGGACCCTGATCGTCACCGAGCAGGTGCCGGCCCAGGACATTGAGATCGGCGAGGTCGTCACCTTCCAGATCGAGTCCGGCAAGCCTCAGGTCGTCACCCACCGGGTCATCGCGACCCGGCAGGACCGAGACGGGCGCCCGGAGTTCCTCACCCAGGGCGACGCCAACCCGATCCCCGACCAGGGCTGGCGCCCGGCGGAGTCCGTGCGCGGCGTCCTCTGGTACGCCGTCCCGAAGCTCGGCCACGCCAACAACATCCTGACCGGCGACCAGCGCCAGTTCGGCGTGTACGTCGTGGCGGGCGCGCTGGTCCTCTACGCCCTCGGTCTGTTCGCCGGAGAGGCGCGTGACCGCCGCCGCACCCCGCGGCACGCCGCGCCCTGACCGATCCCGTCCGCACCAGCCAGCCTGCCCCCCCGAGAGGAACCACCCCATGAAGCACGCCGCTCCCCGCGAGACGGGCCGGGTCCGCCCGTCCGGTCGGCTGGCGCTGGCGGTGCTCGCCCTCGTGGGCGCGGTGGTGGTGCTGATGGGCGGTCAGGGCACGTTCGCCTTCTGGACCGACGAGGCGACGGTGCGGGGGACCGCCATCGAGACGGGCACCCTCGATCTGAAGGTGAACGGCAGCGACAGCCACGTCACCACCACCCTCGGGATGGCGGCGATGGTGCCCGGACAGACGTCCGCCGAGGTGGTCAGCGTCCGCAACAGCGGGAGCGCTCCCCTCACCTACACGGTGAACGCGGCCCTCACCGGACCCGACGCCGCCGCGTTCGCGAGCGCCGGGGCGCTGGAGCTCAGGGTGGTCAGGAACGGGACGCGGTCGGGCCAGCCCCACGCGACCTGCACGGGCGGACAGGTCCTCGCGACGCACCGGTTCGTGGCCACGGGGCCGACCACCGTCGTGGCGGCGCGGCAGGGTCCGCTGGCCGGCAACAGTGCTGCGACGCCGGTCTGCCTCCAGGTCTCGTTCTCCGGCTCGGCCCCGTCGAGCCTGCAGGGGCGGACGACGACCCTCGCGCTGACCTTCGCCGCCACGTCGGACGTGTCGTGACGACCGGGCGGCCCCGGACCCTGATGGGGAGCGTGGTGCTGCTGGCGGCCGTCACCCTCATGGCCGTGACGGCGATCCCCGGATCGCTGGCCGCGTGGAACGACGAGGTCACGGTGGCCGCCGGCACGTACCGCGCCTACGAGGTCAAGAGCCCCACCGGCCCGGTCGGCTGCACACGGGGGAGCGACGAGACCGTGAACCTGTCGTGGGCCGCCACGCCCGACGTACCGGCGGGACACCAGTACCAGGTCAGGGTCAGCTGGCGGTACCTCGGCCGGGACTACGACTGGTCGACCCTCGCGTCGGCCAACCGGCTGCTGCTGCGCAAGTCGGACACCGGCATCCAGGGCGCCTACATCGGCTCGCCCACCGTGACGGTCTCCGGGATCGTCGGCGACGGGGGCTGGGCCTCCCGGACGTCGATCGAGCGCGACGTCAGCGCCGGCTGGTTCCACTTCGGCTGCTGACCTGCCCGCGCTGCTGTCCCGCGGACGCCGGCACTAGCCTGACGCGGTGCTGAGACCGACCATCGGCGTGCTCGCCGTCCAGGGCGACGTCCGCGAGCACGTCCGCGCGCTCGACGCCCTCGGCGTCCGCACCACCACCGTGCGTCGTCCCGCTGAGCTCGCGGCCTGCGACGGGCTCGTGGTGCCGGGTGGGGAGTCGACCACGATGGCCAAGCTGGTCCGCACGTTCGACCTGCTCGAACCGCTGCGGGAGCGGATCGCGGACGGTCTGCCGACCTTCGGGACGTGTGCGGGGATGATCCTGCTGGCCGACCGGATCGAGGGCGGCGCCCCAGGTCAGGAGACGCTCGGCGGGCTCGACGTGACCGTGCGGCGCAACGCGTTCGGGCGGCAGGTCGACTCCTTCGAGAGCGACCTGCACCTGAGCGGACTGACCGGGTCCGTGCACGCGGTCTTCATCCGGGCGCCGTGGGTCGAGCGGGCCGGTGCCGGGGTCGAGGTGCTCGCCCGCGTCCCGCAGGGCCCGGCCGCGGGTAGGATCGTCGCGGTCCGTGAGGACCACCTGATGGCCACGTCCTTCCACCCCGAGGTCGGCGCGGACCACCGCGTGCACGGCCTCTTCGTGGAACTCGTCAAGCAGTCGTAGGTAAGGGAGCGCATGTCCGGCCACTCCAAATGGGCGACCACCAAGCACAAGAAGGCGGTCGTCGACGCCAAGCGCGGCAAGATGTTCGCCAAGCTGATCAAGAACATCGAGGTCGCCGCCCGGATGGGTGGTGGTGACCCCGCCGGCAACCCGACGCTCTACGACGCCATCCAGAAGGCGAAGAAGTCCTCGGTCCCCAACGACAACATCGACCGCGCCGTCAAGCGCGGGTCGGGCGCGGAGACCGGCGGCGCGGACTACCAGACGATCATGTACGAGGGCTACGGCCCCGCCGGCGTCGCGATGCTGATCGAGTGCCTCACCGACAACAAGAACCGCGCCGCCATGGAGGTCCGCACCGCGATGAGCCGCAACGGCGGCTCGCTGGCCGACCCGGGCTCGGTCTCGTTCCTCTTCCACCGCAAGGGCGTCGTCGTGGTGCCCGCGGAGCAGGAGGGCCGCAGCGTCGGCGAGGACGACGTCCTCGAGGCGACGCTCGAGGCGGGCGCCGACGACGTCCACGACCTCGGCGAGGCGTTCGAGGTGGTCTCCGACCCCAGCGACCTGGTCGCCGTCCGCACCGCGCTGCAGGCCGCCGGGATCGACTACGACTCCGCGGACGCCTCGTTCGTCCCCGACAACAAGGTCGAGCTCGACAAGGACGCCGCCCCCAAGGTGTTCCGGCTCATCGACGTGCTCGAGGACCTCGACGACGTGCAGAACGTCTACGCCAACCTCGACGTCTCCGACGAGATCATGGAGCAGCTGCAGGACGTGTGAGCTCCTCGGTCCCGACCCGCGTGTCGGACGTCGTACGCCGGGGCGCCGGGCTAGCGTTGCTCCGAACACCTGTTCGGACGGAAGGCTGCTAATGCGCGTGCTCGGGATCGACCCCGGCCTGACCCGGTGCGGGATGGGCGTGGTCGAGGGCTCGGTGGGTCGGCCGCTGACCCTGGTCGACGTCAACGTGCTGCGGACCTCCGCCGACCTGCCCGTCGCCGAGCGGCTGGTGACCATCGAGCGGGGCGTCGACGCCTGGCTCGACGAGCACCGCCCCGACGCGGTCGCGGTGGAGCGGGTCTTCGCGCGCTCCGACGTCAGCACCGTGATGGGCACCGCCCAGGCGAGCGGCATCGCGCTGGTCTGTGCCGCGCGGCGCGGGCTGCCGGTCGCGCTCCACACCCCCAGCGAGGTGAAGGCCGCGGTGTCCGGCAACGGCCGGGCCACCAAGCAGCAGGTGGGCGCGATGGTCACCCGGATCCTCCGTCTCGACGCTCCGCCCAAGCCCGCGGACGCCGCGGACGCGCTGGCGCTCGCCATCACCCACATCTGGCGGGGCGGCGCCCAGGCCAGGATCGACGCGGCGGTCGCCGCAGCAAGGAGTCGTCCGTGATCGCGTTCGTCCGCGGCCAGGTCGAGGCCGTCACCCTGTCCAGCGCGGTGCTGGAGGTCGGGGGAGTCGGGCTGGAGCTGATGTGCACCCCCGGCACCCTCGCCACGCTGCGCACCGGCAGCCAGGCCACCCTGCCCACGAGCATGGTGGTCCGCGAGGACTCGCTGACGCTCTTCGGTTTCCTCGACGACGACGAGAAGCAGACCTTCGAGCTGCTGCAGACCGCGTCGGGCGTCGGCCCGAAGCTGGCGCAGGCGATGCTCGCCGTCCTCAGCCCCGACGACCTGCGACGGGCCGTGACCGGCGAGGACGTCAAGACCCTCACCCGGGTGCCCGGCGTCGGCCAGAAGGGCGCGCAGCGGATCATCCTCGAGCTCAAGGACCGGCTCGGCGCCCCGATCGGCACCCGGTCCGCCACGCCGCTCCCGGTCCTCGAGCCCTGGCGCGACCAGGTGCAGCAGGGCCTGGTCGGCCTGGGCTGGTCGACCAAGGACGCCGACCGTGCCGTCGACGCGGTCGCACCCGACGCGGGCGAGGTCCCCGACGTCGCCGCCCTGCTGCGCGCCGCGCTCCGTGCCCTGAGCCGGGCCTGAGGTCGTCGCGATGCCCTTCCACGAGGACGACCTCGAGGTCGCCGAGAGCGGCCACCTTCAGTCGCTGACCGCCGCCGAGGCGGAGGGCGACGAGCGCGCCGTCGAGGCGGCGCTGCGTCCGCGCACCCTCGACGAGGTCGTGGGGCAGACGCGGGTCCGGGCCCAGCTCGGCCTGGTGCTGGAGGCGGCGCGGCGACGCGGCCGCGCCCCCGACCACGTCCTGCTCTCCGGTCCGCCCGGCCTGGGCAAGACGACGCTGGCGATGATCATCGCGGCCGAGATGTCCACGCCGCTGCGGCTGACCAGCGGCCCCGCGATCACCCACGCGGGCGACCTCGCCGCGATCCTCTCGGGCATGAACGAGGGCGACGTCCTCTTCGTCGACGAGATCCACCGGATGTCGCGTCCCGCCGAGGAGATGCTCTACATGGCGATGGAGGACTTCCGGGTCGACGTCATCATCGGCAAGGGCCCCGGCGCGACCGCCATCCCGCTCGAGATCCCGCCGTTCACGCTCGTCGGCGCCACGACGCGCGCCGGCCTCCTGCCCGGCCCGCTGCGCGACCGGTTCGGGTTCACCGGCCACCTCGAGTTCTACGAGCCGCACGAGCTCGACCTGATCGTGCACCGCTCGGCCGGGCTGCTCGGCGTCGAGCTGCGCGCCGACGGCGCGGCCGAGATCGCCGGCCGGTCCCGCGGCACGCCGCGGATCGCCAACAGGCTGCTGCGCCGGGTCCGCGACTACGCGCAGGTCCGCGCCGACGGCATCGTCACGCTCCCGGTCGCCGAAGCCGCGCTCGACCTGTACGAGGTCGACCGGCTCGGGCTGGACCGCCTCGACCGCGCGGTCATCGACGTCCTGTGCCGCCGGTTCGGCGGTGGCCCGGTCGGCGTCTCCACCCTCGCGGTCGCCGTGGGGGAGGAGCGCGAGACCGTCGAGGAGGTCGCCGAGCCGTTCCTCGTCCGGCTGGGCTTCCTCGCCCGCACCCCCCGGGGCCGGATCGCCACCCCCGCCGCCTGGGCGCACCTCGGCCTCGCCCCGCCGGCGCCCCCCGCCGACGCCGCGCTGTTCGACGACTGACCGGCCGGCTGGGCGGGTCGTCGCCCGGGGCTCGCCGCGCCCGGGACGTCATACGAACTGGTCCCGATGAGCGCCACGTCGTACGACGTCCGGCGCGACGTCCGGCGGGACGTCAGACGCCCCGGTGCCCACCGCAGCCACCTCGTATGACGTCTGGTGGCTCCGCACGGTTATGCTTTCCCGTCGGTCGGCCCGCCCGTCATGTGGCTGGGTGACCTTCCCCCTTCTTCTGGAGAGGCTTCGTCGTGCAAGAGATCGTCGGCTTCCTGCCGATCATCGGTATCGCGCTGCTGTTCTGGCTGCTGATCATCCGCCCCGCCAGCAAGCGGCAGCGGGAACTCAGCACCATGCAACAGTCGTTGGAGGTCGGGGACGAGGTCATGCTGACCTCGGGCGTCTTCGCCTCCGTCGAGGAGATCGCGGACGACTACCTCCGAGTCGAGATCGCCGACGGTGTGACCATCAAGGTTGTGCGCGGCGCCGTCGGCTCGATCATCCAGCAGCCGCTCGTCGACGACGAGCCCGAGGAGATCTGACATGGCCCGTTCGTCCGCCGCCCGCCCGGGACGCACCCTCGTGGTGTTCTTCGTGGGCGTGGCGATCCTCTTCGGGCTCGTGGCCCTGGCGGGGAACTGGAAGCCCGCGCTGGGTCTCGACCTCGAGGGTGGTGCCCGGATCACGCTGACCGCCGAGGGCGACCCGGACGAGGAGAGCCTCGAGGAGGCGCGCGAGATCATCGACCAGCGCGTCAACGGCACCGGTGTCACCGAGGCGGACGTGACGGTGCAGGGCGGCCGCTTCATCGTCGTCGAGGTCCCCGGCGACGTCGAGAACCGACGTCAGCTCGAGGAGACCGTCAAGCGCCAGGCACAGATGCGCTTCCGGCTCGTGGCCTGCTCCGACGTCGACGGCCGCTGCGCCACCGGCGCCACCGACCCGGGCCTGGGCGTCGACCCGAACACACTCACCCCGCCGGCCTCGGAGGCCCCGCAGAACCCCCAGGGCAACAAGGGGAACAAGGGCAACAAGGGCAACAACCGCCCCGCCGTCGGCTTCGCCGACGAGACGCCGGCCCCGGCCGAGGAGCCCAGCGACGCGCCGAGCGAGGCACCCGCCGAGGGTGGCTCCGAGGCGCCCGCCGACGCGCCGTCCGGCTCGCCGCAGGTGCCCGCGTACGACGGCCCGACGAGCGGCCAGACCGAGGAGCTGCTCGCCTGGCAGGACGCCCCCGACCAGGCGTCGATCGAGGCGTTCAACGCCTTCACGTGCCCCGAAGACGGTGCGCCCGCGATGGTCAACGACGACCCCGACAGCCCGCTGGTCACCTGCGAGTACGACCCGGAGACCGGGCAGAGCATCAAGTACCTGCTCTCCCCGGCCGCGATCGAGGGCACCGACCTCGACTCGGCCTCGCACGGCATCCCGCAGGGCCAGGCCGAGTGGATCGTCTCCCTCGAGATCGGCGGCAAGGGCGAGGACGCGTTCGACACCATCTCGCAGCGGCTGACCGGCAGCGAGAAGCAGTTCGCGATCGTCCTCGACGGCCAGGTCATCTCGGCGCCGACCATGGAGAGCCGCATCTCCAACGGGCAGGCCCAGATCTCCGGCAACTTCACCGAGGCCTCGGCCGAGAGCCTGGCCACCAGCCTGAAGTTCGGCGCGCTGCCGATCGCCTTCCAGCCCGACGTGACCGTCGAGGACATCGGTCCCTCGCTGGCCGGCGACCAGCTCACCGCCGGCCTCTGGGCGGGCGCCTTCGGCCTCGGCCTCGTGATGCTCTACTGCCTGCTCTACTACCGCGGCCTCGGCCTCGTGGTGGTGGCCTCGCTCGCGGTCGCGGCGGCGATCACCTACGCGATGGTCCTGCTGCTGAGCGAGACGGCCGGCTTCACGCTGACCCTGCCGGGTATCGCGGGGTTCATCATCGCGGTGGGTGTCACCGCCGACTCCTTCATCATCTTCTTCGAGCGCATCCGTGACGAGATGCGCGACGGGAAGTCGATGCGGGTGGCGGTCGAGTCCGGCTGGCGCCGGGCCAAGGTGACCCGGCTGGCGGCGAACGTGGTGTCGCTGCTCTCCGCGGCGGTGCTCTACATCTTCGCCACCGGCGTCGTGAAGGGCTTCGGCTTCGCGCTGGGCCTCTCCACGCTGATCGACCTCGCGGTGCTGTTCTGGTTCACGAAGCCGATGGTCTCGTGGCTGGCGCAGTTCCGGTTCTTCAACGGCGGCGGAAGGCTCTCCGGCCTGAGCGAAGAGACGCTCGGCATGGAAGCCGTCCCGGCAGGAGGCAAGGCCTGATGGGCAAGTTCTCGCGGTACGGCAACGAGTTGTACACCGGTCGCCGGTCGATCGACTTCGTCGGTCGCCGGGGCCTCTGGTACGCCGTCACGCTGGCCGTCGTGGCCGTCGCGGTGGCGATCATCTTCCTCAAGGGCCTCAACTTCGGCGTCGAGTTCACCGGCGGCACCCAGTTCCGGGTGCCGCTGGCCAGCGCCGAGGTGACCCAGGACAACGCCGACGAGCTGCGCGACGCGATCGCCGACGCCGAGATCGAGGGCGTCGACAACCCGAACGTCACCACCGAGGGCACCAAGGCGATCGTGGTCGAGGTCGGGGAGCTCGACGCCGAGCGCAGTGACGCGGTCGCGGCCATCATCGAGGACACCGTCCCGGCGTCCGGGGACCTCTCCCTGTCCGAGATCGGGGCGAGCTGGGGCGAGGAGGTCGCCAAGCGCGCCCTCCTCGGCGTCGGGGTCTTCCTGATCCTGGTGATGCTGTTCATCTGGGCCTACTTCCGTGAGTGGAAGATGTCCGTCGCGGCGCTGGTCGCGCTGGCCCACGACATCGTCATCACCATCGGCATCTACGCCCTCTCCGGCTTCCCGGTGACGCCGTCGGCGGTGACCGGCCTGCTCGCCATCCTGGGCTTCTCGCTGTACGACACGGTCGTGGTCTTCGACAAGGTCCGCGAGAACACCCACGAGCTGCGCAAGTCCGGCCAGACGTACGCCGAGGCGGCCAACCTCGCGGTCAACCAGACGCTGGTGCGCTCGATCAACACCGGCATCGTGGCGCTGATCCCGATCGGCGCGATCCTCTACGTCAGCGCCGTCCAGCTGGGCGCGAGCTCGCTGCAGGACCTCGCGCTCGCGCAGTTCGTCGGCATGGCCGTCGGCATCTACTCCTCGGTGCTGCTCGCGCCCCGCGTGCTGGTGCACCTCAAGGGCCGCGAGGCCAGCGTCCAGCTCGCCGACAAGCGGGCCCGGTCGCGGGCGAAGGCCTCGGCCGACCGCTACGCGTCGGTCCCGGCGTTCACCGAGGACCTGCCGGTCCACGACGAGCCCGGTGCCGCCGGCGCCGACCTCGGGGACGACGAGCCCGGTGCGCCGGTCTCCCGCCCGATGGCGCCGCCGCGCGCCGCGGAGGCCTCCGGACGCGGCCGCGTCGTCCCCGCCCCGAAGGGTGCCACCCGCTCCAGCGGCGCCTCCGGACGTGAGCAGCCGACCCGGGAGACGCGCTCCAAGCGCGGCAAGAAGTGAGCGTGGCCTCGGGAGCCACGCACGCCCAGGACGTCGCCCGCGAGGCGCTCGAGCGCCTGGTCGTCGACGTGCCCGACTTCCCCGAGCCCGGGGTGGTGTTCAAGGACATCACCCCGGTCCTGGCGGACCACACCGGGTTCACCGCGGTCGTCCGCGCCCTCGCGGACGTCGGTCGTGCGGCCGACGGCACCGTCGTCGTCGACAAGGTCGTCGGCATGGAGGCCCGCGGGTTCATCCTGGGCGCGCCGGTGGCGCTCGCGCTCGGCACCGGGTTCGTCCCGGTGCGCAAGCCGGGCAAGCTGCCGAGGGAGACCCACCGGGTCTCCTACGACCTCGAGTACGCGTCGACGTCGCTGGAGATGCACCGCGACGCGATCGCGCCTGGCGACCGGGTCCTGCTCGTCGACGACGTGCTCGCGACCGGCGGCACGGCCCGCGCCGCCCACGAGCTCGTCGAGAGCTGCGGCGGCACCGTCACCGGTCTCGCCGTGCTGATGGAGCTCTCGTTCCTGCCGGGGCGCGCCACCGTCGGCGACCTGCCGGTCACCAGCCTGCTCGCTGTCTGACGATGCCTAGACTGTTCTGGTGACCGAGGGACGCACGGCTCCGCCCGACGGCACCGGCACGCCCACCGAGGCCCCGGCCGCCGCGACCTCGCCCGTGGAGCCCGCCGCGCCGACGAGGCCGAAGGCACCGAAGGCACCGAAGGGACCGGTGAAGGCGCCGCCCCGGGACGTCGCGACGCCCCCGGCACAGCCGGCGGCGCGGACGCCGCTGGAGCTGCCGTCCGAGCCGCGTCCGGAGCACGCGCCGCCCGGGCGCAGCATGCGCGCGCGCCTCGCCCGGATGGGCACCCGCAGCCAGCCCGGGAACCCCGTGCTCGAGCCGCTGTTCCGCTCGGTCCGCGCGAACCACCCGAAGGCCGACCTCGCGCTGCTCGAGCGGGCGTACCTCACCGCCGAGAAGATGCACGGCACCCAGATGCGCAAGAGCGGTGACCCCTACATCACCCACCCGCTCGCGGTCACCACCATCCTCGCCGACATCGGCATGACCGAGCCGACGCTGGTGGCCTCGCTGCTCCACGACACGGTCGAGGACACGCCGTACACGCTCGACCAGGTGCGTGCCGACTTCGGCGACGAGGTCGCGAGGCTGGTCGACGGGGTGACCAAGCTGGACAAGGTCCGGTACGGCGAGACCGCCGAGGCCGAGACCATCCGCAAGATGATCGTCGCGATGTCGCGCGACATCCGGGTGCTGGTCATCAAGCTCGCCGACCGGCTGCACAACATGCGGACCCTGCGGTACGTCAAGCAGGAGACCCAGGAGCGCAAGGCCCGCGAGACCCTCGACATCTACGCGCCGCTGGCCCACCGGCTGGGCATGAACACCCTCAAGTGGGAGCTCGAGGACCTCGCGTTCGCGACCCTGCACCCCAAGATCTACGACGAGATCGTCCGGATGGTCGCCGAGCGCGCGCCCTCGCGCGACCAGTTCCTCGCCGAGGTGATCGCCCAGGTCGAGCAGGACCTGCGCGAGGCCAAGATCAAGGCGAAGGTCACCGGCCGACCCAAGCACTACTACTCGATCTACCAGAAGATGATCGTCGGCGGCCGGGAGTTCTCCGACATCTACGACCTGGTCGGCATCCGGATCCTCGTCGAGGACGACCGCGACTGCTACAGCGTCCTCGGCGTGCTCCACTCGCGCTGGAACCCGGTCCTCGGCCGGTTCAAGGACTACGTCGCGATGCCGAAGTTCAACATGTACCAGTCGCTGCACACGACGGTCATCGGCCCGCAGGGCAAGCCGGTCGAGCTGCAGATCCGCACCTTCGCCCAGCACCGCCGGGCCGAGTACGGCGTCGCCGCCCACTGGAAGTACAAGGAGTCCGGCCGCGCCGGCGTCGACACCGAGCAGCGCGGCGACCTCGACGACATGACCTGGGTCCGGCAGCTGCTGGACTGGCAGAGCGAGGTCGAGGACCCGGGCGAGTTCCTGGAGTCGCTGCGCTTCGAGATCAACCGCGCCGAGACCTACGTCTTCACCCCACGCGGCGACGTGATCGCGCTGCCCTCGGGGGCCACCCCGGTCGACTTCGCGTACGCCGTGCACACCGAGGTCGGTCACCACACCATCGGCGCCCGGGTCAACGGCCGGCTGGTGCCGCTGGAGTCGACGCTGGAGAACGGCGACGTGGTCGAGGTCTTCACCTCCAAGTCGCCGACCGCCGCGCCGTCGCAGGACTGGCTGAGCTTCGTGAAGTCGCCGCGCGCCCGCTCCAAGATCCGGCAGTGGTTCACCAAGGAGCGGCGCGAGGAGGCCATCGAGCAGGGCAAGGAGCAGATCGCCCGGCTGATGCGCAAGGAGGGCCTGCCCCTCAAGCGGCTGATGTCCCACGAGTCGCTCACCCTCGCCGCCCGCCACTTCCACCACGCCGACGTCTCGGCGCTGTACGCCGCTGTCGGCGAGGGCAACCTGTCCGCGCAGGCCGTCGTACGCCGGGTGATCGAGGAGCACGGCGGCAGTGACAGCGCGCAGGAGGACCTCGCCGAGGCCGTGACCATCACCGGCCGCCGGGGTCGCACGAGGGCCACCGCCGCCGGCGACTCGGGCGTCATCGTCAAGGGCGCGCCCGACGTGTGGGTCAAGCTCGCGAAGTGCTGCACCCCGGTGCCGCCCGACGCGATCCTCGGCTTCGTCACCAAGGGCGGGGGAGTCTCGGTGCACCGCCAGGACTGCACCAACGCCGCGAGCCTGCATTCCCAGCCGGAGAAGCTGCTCGAGGTCGAGTGGGCGCCGACCGGCCAGTCGACGTTCCTGGTCAACATCCAGGTCGAGGCGCTGGACCGCAACCGGCTGCTCTCGGACATCACCATGGTGCTCTCCGACGCCCACGTGAACATCCTCAGCGCCAGCCTGTCGACCACCCGCGACCGTGTCGCCAAGACCCGGTTCACCTTCGAGATGGCCGAGGCCAAGCACCTCGACAACGTGCTCCGCGCCGTCCGCGGCGTCCCCGGCGTCTTCGACGCCTACCGCGTCACGCAGTAGGCGCGCCTGGCGCGGCGCGTGGGGGTACGCCGAGTCGGCGCTTGTGTCCGCGGCGTACGCCGGGTCGGCGTTGTGTGTCCGGTGGTCGAGCAGCGAAGGACGGAGTCCTGAGCGTGTCGAGGCCCCGGTAGCCGACCGCTGGCGGTGATAGGGGAGACCTCTTGGCTCACCGGGTTTCGACACGCTCCGGCGCCGGGGCGCCTTCGCTGCTCAACCACCGGTGGCGGGGCGGCGTCGTACGTCGAGTCGGCGCTTGTGTCCGGTGGTCGAGCAGCGAAGGACGGAGTCCTGAGCGTGTCGAGGCCCCGGTAGCCGACCGCTGGCGGTGCTCGACGAGACCTCTTGGCTCACCGGGTTTCGACACGCTCCGGCGCCAGGGCGCCTTCGCTGCTCAACCACCGGTGGCGGGGCGGCGTCGTACGTCGAGTCGGCGCTTGTGTTCGGTGGTCGAGCAGCGAAGGACGGAGTCCTGAGCGTGTCGAGGCCCCGGTAGCCGACCGCTGGCGGTGATAGGGGAGACCTCTTGGCTCACCGGGTTTCGACACGCTCAGGCGCTGGGGCGCCTTCGCTGCTCAACCACCGGTGGCGGGGCGGCGTCGTACGGCGAAGCGGCGCTTGTGTCCGGGGCGTACGTCGAGTCGGCGCTTGTGTCCGGTGGTCGAGCAGCGAAGGACGGAGTCCTGAGCGTGTCGAGGCCCCGGTAGCCGACCGCTGACGGTGCTCGGCGAGCTTCTCGGCTCACCGGGTTTCGACACGCTCAGGCGCTGGGGCGCCTTCGCTGCTCAACCACCGGTGCGAGCGACCCGAGTCAGCCCGAGAAGTCCGCCGATGCGCGCTTGGCCATCTCGAGGAACTGCTGGCGGGAGGCGAGGTTCTCCTCCAGCTCGCGGATCTTCTTCTCGTTGCCGGCGGCCCGCGCCTTCTCGAGGTCGGCCTCGACCTTCGCGATCGCGTCCTCGAGCTTGCTGACCATGTCCTCGGCGCGGGCGGACTTCTCGGGGTCGGACTTCTTCCAGGCCTCGTCCTCGACCGCGCGGATCGCCTGCTCGACCTTGCGGATCCGGGCCTCGAGGTCCTTCATCCGGTCGCGGGGGACCTTGCCGGCGGCGTCCCAGCGGTCGGCGATGTCGCGGAACGTCCGCTTGGCGGCGTCGACGTCGCCGATGGGCAGCAGCGCCTCGGCCTCGACGAGCAGCGCCTCCTTGACCTCGGCGTTCGCGCTGAACTCCTCGTCCATCGCGGCGTTGGCCGCGTCGCGGGCGCCGAAGAACGCGTCCTGCGCGCCCCGGAACCGCTTCCACAGCGCGTCGTCGACGTCCTTGGGGGCAGGCCCCGCGGCCTTCCAGTCGCGCATCAGGTCGCGGTAGCGCCCGGCGGTCACCCCCCAGTCGGTGGAGCCGGCCAGCGACTCCGCCTCGGTGGCGAGCCGCTCCTTGACGGCGCGGGCACCCTCGCGCTTCTCGTTGAGCTCGGCGAAGTGCGCCTTGCGGTGCCGGGTGTACGCCGTCCGCGCGGTCGAGAACCGGCGCCACAGGGCGTCGTCGGAGGACCGGTCGATGCGGGGGAGCGCCTTCCACTGCTCGAGCAGGTCGCGCAGCCGGTTGGCGCCGTTGCGCCAGTCCGACCCCTCGGCGACCGCCTCGGCCTGCGCGACGATCCCCTCCTTGGCGGTCTTGGCCTCGGCGTTGCGCTGGGCCCGCTCCTCGCGCCGGGCCTCGCGCTGGCTGGCGATCACCGGCCCGAGCGCGTCGAGCCGCCCCGCGAGGGAGGCGAGGTCGCCGACGGCGTTGGCGTCGACCACCTGGGCGCGGACGGTGCGCACTGACTCGACGGCCTCCTCGGGCGACAGCACGCCCGAGGTGACCCGCTTCTCGAGGAGCTCGACCTCGAAGGCGAGGGCGGCGTACCGCTCGGTGAAGAAGGAGAGCGCCTCCTCGGGAGTGCCTTCGGGGTACTGCCCCACGGAGCGTTCGCCGTCGGCGGTCTTCACGTAGACGGTGCCGTCGTCGTCGACGCGGCCCCACTCATGGCTCGTCACTGCTGGTCCTCGCTCGCGCTGTACGGCGGACAGGTGGAGGCGCCCACTCTAGTCACGCCCCCCACGAGCGGGTGCGCGTTGCCGCGCGGAACCGGTGCGACACGCCGTCAGGCGCCTCGGTACTGTGACCAGGTGTTGATCGCCGGCTTCCCCGCAGGTCCGTGGGGCACCAACTGCTACGTCGTCGCCACCGGCGCCGGTGCCGAGTGCGTGGTGGTCGACCCCGGCAAGGACGCCGCCGAGGGCGTCGACCAGGTCGTCACCGAGTACGGCCTGAAGCCGGTGGCCGTCCTGGTCACCCACGGGCACATCGACCACATGTGGTGCGTCGCCCCGGTCGCCGGCACGTACGACGCGACCGCGTGGATCCACCCCTCCGACCGGCACCTGCTCTCCGACCCGATGGCCGGCATGTCCCGCGAGACCACGCAGATGCTGCTCGGCGGCGACTACTCGTGGGCCGAGCCCGACGACGTGCGCGAGCTGAGCGACCAGCAGGAGATCGAGCTGGCGGGGCTGACCTTCGTCGTCGACCACACCCCCGGCCACACCCAGGGCTCGGTCACGTTCCGCACGCCGTACGCCGACGCGGAGGTCAGCGAGGTGATGTTCTCCGGCGACCTGCTGTTCGCGGGCTCCATCGGCCGCACCGACCTGCCCGGCGGCGACCACCCCACGATGCTGCGCAGCCTGACCACCAAGGTGCTGCCGCTGGCCGACGACGTCGTGGTGCTGCCCGGGCACGGCGAGCAGACGTCCATCGGCCGCGAGCGCGCCACCAACCCCTACCTGCTCGACCTGCTCGACCGGGGCGACGCGGGCCGAGTGACCCGAGGTCTCTGAGCAGATGAGCGACACCACCCTCGCGGCACCCAAGGGCGTGCCGGAGTACCTCCCGCCCGACTCCGCGGCCTGGCTCGCGGTCGCCGACGCGCTCCGCACGCCGGCGGTCAACGCCGGCTACGGGTACGTCGAGCTGCCCGTCTTCGAGGACACCTCCCTCTACGTCCGCGGCGTCGGTGAGTCCACCGACGTCGTGAGCAAGGAGATGTACACCTTCGAGGACCGCGGTGGCCGGTCGCTGACCCTGCGCCCCGAGGGCACCGCCGGCGTGATGCGCAGCGTCATCGAGCACCGCCTCGACCGCGGCCCGCTCCCCGTCAAGCTCTGGTACGCCGGCCAGTTCTTCCGCGCCGAGCGCCCCCAGCACGGCCGCTACCGCCAGCTCCAGCAGCTCGGCATCGAGGCGATCGGCTCCGAGGACCCGGTGCTCGACGCCGAGGTGATCACGATCGCCGACGACGGCTACCGCGCGCTCGGCCTCACCGGCTACCGCACCGAGCTGACCAGCCTCGGCTGCGCCGAGTGCCGGCCCGCCTACCGCGAGCGGCTGACGGCGTACCTCGCCGGGCTGGACCTCGACGAGGCCACCCGCGCCCGCGCCGTCCAGAACCCGCTGCGCGTCCTCGACGACAAGCGCCCCGAGGTGCAGGCGCAGCTCGCCGGCGCGCCGCTGATGCTCGACCACCTGTGCGCCGAGTGCGCCGACCACTTCGGCGAGGTGCGCTCCTCGCTGGACGCCAACGGGACGGCGTACGTCCTCAACCCGCGGCTGGTGCGCGGCCTGGACTACTACACCCGCACCACCTTCGAGTTCGTCCACGACGGCCTGGGCGCCCAGTCCGGCATCGGCGGTGGCGGACGGTACGACGGCCTGATGGCGCAGCTCGGCGGCCAGGAGCTCTCCGGCATCGGGTTCGGGCTCGGCCTGGACCGCACCTTCCTGGCCTGCCGCGCCGAGGGCCTGCAGGTCGGCCCCGAGCGCCTCCTCGACGTGTACGTCGTCCCGCTCGGCGCCGCGAAGGCCCGCGCCGCGCTGCTCGCCACCGAGCTGCGCCGCGCCGGCGTGCGCACCGACCTCAGCTACGGCGGTCGCGGCCTCAAGGGCGCGATGAAGTCCGCCGACCGCTCCGGGGCGGCGTACGTCGTCGTCCTGGGGGAGCGCGACCTCGAGCAGGGCGTCGCCCAGCTCAAGGACCTCGCGACCGGCGACCAGACGCCGGTCCCGCTCGACCAGCTCACCACCCACGTCAAGGAGCTCCTCCCGTGATCCGCACCCATGACGCCGGCGCCCTCACGCTGCCTGCGCACGTCGGCTCGACCGTCACCCTCGCCGGGTGGGTGGCCAACCGTCGCGACCACGGCGGCGTCGCCTTCATCGACCTGCGCGACGCGTCGGGCGTGGTCCAGGTGGTGATCCGCGACCCGGAGGTGGCGCACCCGCTGCGCAACGAGTTCTGCCTGAAGGTGACCGGCGAGGTCGTCGAGCGCACCGAGGGCAACGTCAACCCCAACCTGGCCACCGGCGCCTACGAGGTGGTCGCCTCCGACGTCGAGGTGCTCAGCGCCGCGGCCCCGCTGCCGTTCCCCATCAGCGACCACGTGGACGTCGGCGAGGAGGCGCGCCTGAAGTACCGCTACCTCGACCTGCGCCGCAGCGGCCCCAACCACGCCCTGCGCCTGCGCAGCAAGATCAACAAGGCCGCCCGGGACGTGCTCGAGAGCCGCGAGTTCGTCGAGATCGAGACGCCCACCCTCACCCGCTCCACCCCCGAGGGCGCCCGCGACTTCCTGGTGCCCGCCCGCCTGCACCCGGGCAGCTGGTACGCCCTGCCGCAGAGCCCGCAGCTGTTCAAGCAGCTGCTGATGGTGGCCGGCATGGAGCGCTACTACCAGATCGCCCGCTGCTACCGCGACGAGGACTTCCGCGCCGACCGCCAGCCGGAGTTCACCCAGCTCGACATCGAGATGAGCTTCGTCGAGCAGGAGGACGTCATCGAGCTGATGGAGGAGGTCCTCGCGGCGATGTGGCGCCTGATCGACGTCGAGATCCCCCGCCCGATCCCGCGGATGACCTACGCCGAGGCGATGGCGCGCTTCGGCTCCGACAAGCCGGACCTGCGGATGGGCCTCGAGCTCGTCGAGTGCACCGACTACTTCAAGAACACCCCGTTCCGGGTCTTCCAGGCCGAGTACGTCGGCGCGGTCGTGATGCCCGGGGGCGCCAGCCAGCCGCGCAAGAAGCTCGACGCGTGGCAGGAGTGGGCCAAGCAGCGCGGTGCCAAGGGACTGGCCTACGTGCTGGTCGGTGAGGACGGCACGCTCAGCGGCCCGGTCGCCAAGAACATCACCGACGAGGAGAAGGCCGGCCTGGCCGCGCACGTCGGGGCCCAGCCGGGGGACTGCATCTTCTTCGGCGCCGGCGCCACCAAGTCCAGCCGCGCCCTGCTGGGGGCCGCGCGCCTGGAGATCGGCCGCCGCGGCGGGCTGATCGACGAGAGCGCGTTCGCGTTCACCTGGGTCGTGGACGCGCCGCTGTTCGAGCCGAGCTCCGAGGCGGTCGCCAGCGGCGACGTGGCGGTCGGCGCCGGGTCGTGGACGGCCGTCCACCACGCGTTCACCAGCCCCAAGCCGGAGTTCCTCGACACCTTCGACACCGACCCCGGCACCGCGCTGGCCTACGCCTACGACATCGTCTGCAACGGCAGCGAGCTCGGCGGCGGCTCCATCCGGATCCACCGCGAGGACGTCCAGAAGCGGGTCTTCGCGGTCATGGGCATCTCCGAGGAGGAGGCCCAGGAGAAGTTCGGGTTCCTGCTCGACGCGCTCCAGTACGGCGCGCCGCCGCACGGCGGCATCGCGATCGGCATGGACCGGATCGCGGCGATCCTCGCCGGGGCGGAGTCGATCCGCGACGTCATCGCGTTCCCGAAGTCGGGCGGCGGGTTCGACCCGCTCACGGCCGCTCCTGCGCCGATCACGGCCCAGCAGCGCAAGGAGGCCGGGGTCGACGCCGCCGTGGCGAAGAACGTCCCGACGTCGCCCTGATCGACAAGACGTCTCGACCTTCGAGACCAGATCGTTACTCGCGGGTGATCGCCGGTACCCCGAGGTTCACATAGAGTCACCGGCGGCGCCGGGATCATGCGCCGCTCTTCGACTAACCGAACACCAGATGGGAAGAGCATGTCGCTGCCGCCGGTTTCCGCCGAGACGCTCGGTCACCTGAGCGACGAGGCGCCTGAGGCACCCGAGGACCCGAAGACCGGCGAGCCGGTCAAGAGCCAGTCCCCGCTGAAGATCGCCGCTGGGCGGCTGCGTCGCGACAAGGTCGCGATGGTCTGCCTGGTCATCGTGGTCATCTTCGTGCTGATCGGCATCTTCGCCGGCAGCATCGCGAAGCTCTTCGGCGTCGAGACGGGGCCGGGCAACCCGGCCCGGGACCTGGACTTCCTCAACGGCGGCATGCCGCGGGAGGGGCCGCCGAACGGCGGCTTCGACCCCGACCACCCGTTGGGCATCGCGCCGCAGACGGCGGAGGACAACCTCGCGGTCCTGCTCTACGGCCTGCGCACCTCCTTGATGATCTCGGTGCTGGCCACGATCGTCGCCTCGCTGATCGGCGTGGTCCTCGGGCTGACCGCCGGGTTCCTCGGCGGCGTCGTCGACAAGATCATCTCCTTCTTCATCGATCTCTTCCTGACGCTGCCCTACATCCTGATCGCCTTGATCGTGGCGCCGATCCTCAACGAGCGCTTCGCGCTCCGGCCCGAGATCTACTCACAGATGCAGCTGATCTCGCTCGTGGCGATCCTGGCCGGGTTCGGCTGGATGTCGGTGGCGCGCCTGGTGCGCGGCGAGGTGCTCTCGCTGCGCGAGCGGGAGTTCATCCTCTCCGCCGAGGTGATCGGCATGCCGACCCGGCGGATCATGTTCCGCGAGCTGCTGCCCAACCTGACGGCGCCGATCGTCGTCGCGGTCTCGTTGATGCTCCCGGCGTTCATCGCCGCCGAGGCGGCGCTGGCGTTCCTCGGCGTGGGGATCACCCAGGGCGAGTCCCTCGGGCAGACCATCGGCCAGGCCGTGAACTACTTCGAGCTCTACCCGCTCTTTCTCTGGGAACCACTGATCGCCATCGTGGTGCTGGTCGTGGCCCTCAACCTGCTCGGGGATGCCATTCGCGACGCGGTGGACCCCAAGACCCGTCGTTGACGGTGTTCGGAAATGTGGTCGCGGGCTTGGGTTCGTGGCACGGATGAAGAGGAAAGGCAAGACACGATGAAGCGAAGCAAGTCGCTCGCAGCCGTCGCGTGTGTCGCCCTCGTCTCGACCCTCGCTGCCTGTGGTGGCGACGGGGACGACGGCGGCGACAACCCGACCAGCGACCGTAAGTTCGAGCAAGCCGCATCCGGCTTCGGCAAGGTCCCCGACGCCGAAGGACCGGCGCCGGAGGTCGAAGGGGCCACGGCCGGTGGCGAGATCACCGTGCTGGTTCCGCTCGACCCGGGCCCCGAGGACCTCGACCCGACGAACGGCTGGTCGGTGCTGGGCAACTCCATCCAGCAGGCGTACACGAACCGCTCCCTGACCCAGTACCGCCGCAACGCGGACGGTGACATGGAGCTGGTCCCCGACATCGCCACGGACCTCGGTCGCCCCAACGAGGACTTCACCGAGTGGACCTTCACGATCAAGGACAACGTCCGCTGGGAGACCGGTGACCCGGTGACCCCGGAGGAGGTCAAGTTCGGCATCGAGCGCTCGTTCGACACCGAGACCTTCACCTCCGGCCCCGGCCAGGCCTACTCGGTCGGGACCATCGACTGCGGTGAGGACTACGCCGGTCCGGAGAAGTCGGGCGACTGCCCCGGCATCACCACCGACGGCCAGGACATCACCATCAAGATGGTCAAGCCGTTCCCGGACATGGACTTCTGGGGCTCCTTCATGGCGATGGGCCCCGTCCCGCTCGAGAACTCCGAGTTCCCGGCGTACGGCCGCGACCCGCTCGCGACCGGCCCCTACGTCATCGACGAGTTCCGGGTCAACGAGAGCCTGACGCTGACCAAGAACCCCGAGTGGGACCCGGCCAGCGACCCGGCCCGGCACCAGTACGCCGACAAGCTGATCTTCAAGTTCGACCAGGACCAGGCGAAGGCCGACCAGATCCTGCTCAGCGACAGCGCCGAGTCGCAGACCATCATCTCGAACAAGCTGGGCGCGACCAACGCCAGCAAGCTCGAGGAGGTCCTCGGGGACCGCTTCATCCAGCAGACCGGTCAGTGCGTGAGCTACAAGAACCCTGACTACACCAAGATCACCGACATCAACGTCCGCAAGGCCATCGCCTACGCGTACGACTTCGACAACATCATGCTGGCCGGCGGCAACATCCCCGGCGTCACCCGGATCGAGGCGAGCGCGATCATGCCTCCGGGCATGTCGGGCCGCAAGGAGTACTTCCCGGACGGCGAGCAGATCACCTTCCAGCCCGAGAAGTCCAAGGAGCTCCTCGCTGAGGCCGGCGCCGAGGGCTACAAGCTGACGATGATCTACGACGACTCCGACCCCGTGCTCAAGGCGTCTGCCGAGCAGGAGAAGAAGGGCTACGAGCAGGGCGGCTTCACCGTCGAGATGATCCCGTACCAGGAGGACTACTACGCCCTCTACGACGACATGAACAGCCCGATCAACAAGAAGCTGAACCTCCGTAACTCCAACTGGTGCTCGGACTGGCCCTCGGCGTCGACGATGATCCCGCCGCTCCTCCAGACCGGCCAGGCGTACAACACGTCGTACTTCTCCGAGCAGGAGATCGACGACCGGATCGAGGAGATCGCCACCCTGCCGCTCGACGAGCAGCCGGGTGCCTGGGGCGACCTCGACGAGCAGATCGGGACCGAGTTCTTCCCGCTCATCCCGGTTGCCTACCGCAACGACCTCTTCGGTGCGGGCTCCAAGATCGGTGGCTTCACTGGTGACGCCGCCATGAGCGCGATCAACTACAAGGACCTCTACGTCATCCAGTGACGTGCCGTCCGACTAGCACAACCGCGTAGTCAGTCGGATGGGGGCCGGGTCCGCCCGGCCCCCATCCGTCCTGCGCGTAGCCTGATTCCCCCGTGCCACTGTGGCCGCTGAGAGGTGCTGGACGTGTTCGCCTACATCATCAAGAGAATCCTCGCTGGCGTCGTCGTCATCGTGCTCGTCTCGATGGCGGTCTTCGCCCTGTTCTGGTACGGCCCGTCGAGCCCCGCGCGGCCGATCTGCCTGCAGGAGACCGGCAACCGCTGCACGGCCGAGCGGTTGGCGAACTATGAGGAGCAGCTCGGCTACAACAACTCGATCGTCTCCGAGTACGGCACCTACGTGAAGGGCGTCTTCGTCGGGCGCGAGATCCAGATCGGCAACACCACCATCGACTGCACCGCGCCCTGCCTCGGCATCTCCCAGCGCACCCGCGGGCTGGTCTGGGACGAGCTCATCGAGCGGCTCCCTGCGACCATCTCGCTGGCCGCCGGCGGCGCGGCCCTCTACCTCCTCCTCGGCGTCCCCATCGGGGTCGCCGCCGCGCGCAGGCGCGGCACCACCGCCGACAAGGTCCTGGTCAGCAGCTTCCTGTTCGTCAGCTCGGTGCCCTACTACCTCTTCGCCCTGCTCGCGTGGCTCTACTTCACGCTCATCTGGGACGTCCCGATCCTGGGCTCCAGCGGCTACACCCCGCTGCTGGAGAACCCCGGCAAGTGGTTCACCGGCCTGCTGCTCCCGTGGCTGTGCCTGGGCATCTTCGGGTGCACCCAGTACACCCGCTACACCCGCGGCGCCATGGTCGAGACCCTGAGCGAGGACTACATCCGCACCGCGAAGGCCAAGGGTCTGTCGGCGAACACCGTCGTCTACAAGCACGGCCTGCGCAGCGCCCTGGTGCCGGTCGTGACGATCTTCGGCATCGACCTCGGCGTCCTGCTCGCCGGGACGCTGTTCACCGAGCGGATCTTCGAGATCCAGGGCATCGGCCTGTGGGGCCTGCGTGCGGTCTACCAGCTCGACCTGCCGGTGGTCTCCGCCACCGCGTTGTTCGGCGCCATCATCATGGTCATCAGCAACCTGCTCGTCGACATCGTCTACAGCGCCCTCGACCCCCGGGTGCGGCTGTCGTGAGTCCCTCCTCCGTCGAAAGGTCAGGCACCACCGTGTCCGACAGCGACCCGTTCCTCGTCGTCGAGGATCTCTCCGTCGAGTTCCCCACGCCCGACGGCCCCGTCCGTGCCGTCAACGGGGTCTCCTACACCCTCGAGCTCGGGAAGACCCTGGGCATCGTGGGGGAGTCGGGCTCCGGCAAGTCCGTCTCCAGCATGGCGATCCTCGGCCTGCACGACCCGAAGATGTCGACCATCGAAGGGTCGATCCGGGTCGGCGGCCAGGAGGTCGTCGGGCTCAGCGAGCCCGAGATGCGCAAGCTCCGCGGCAACCGCGTGGCGATGATCTTCCAGGACGCGCTGGCCGCCCTGCACCCGTTCTACCGGGTCGGCGACCAGCTCGCCGAGGCCTACCTCGTCCACCACCCCAAGGCCTCCAAGCGGGACGCCCGACGCCGTGCGATCGAGATGCTCGACCGGGTCGGCATCCCGCAGCCCGACGGCCGCGTCGACGACTACCCCCACCAGTTCTCCGGCGGCATGCGGCAGCGCGCGATGATCGCGATGGGCCTGATCAACGACCCGTCCCTGCTGATCGCCGACGAGCCCACCACCGCGCTGGACGTGACCGTGCAGGCGCAGATCCTGGACCTGCTCCAGGACCTCCAGCGGGAGTTCAACTCGGCGGTCGTCATCATTACCCACGACCTGGGCGTGATCGCCGAGACCGCCGACGACGTCCTGGTGATGTACGCCGGCCGCGCGGTCGAGTACGGCACCACCAAGCAGCTGCTGACCAGGCCCTCGATGCCCTACACCTGGGGGCTGCTCTCCAGCGTCCCCGACGTGCAGGCCGACACCGACGCCCGGCTGATCCCGATCCCGGGCAACCCGCCGAGCCTGTTGAACCCGCCCTCGGGCTGCAAGTTCCACCCGCGTTGCGTGCACCGCGACAAGGTGCCCGGCGACCTGTGCCGCACGATGCAGCCCGAGCTGCTGCCGGTGCGGCCCGGGGAGCTCCACCTCAAGCGCTGCCACATCGCCGACCCCGAGGCGGTGTACGTGCAGGAGGTCCTGCCCGAGATCGCCCCCGAACTGGTCGAGGAGACCCGGTGACCGACAAGATCACGACCTCCGAGACGAGCCCCGAGCCGGCCGTGCCGGCCGCGTCCGTCGGTGAGGACCTGTTCCAGCAGGAGGCCGAGCAGGGCCACACCGCCGCGAGGCTCGACCCCACCGCGAAGCCGGTGCTGCAGGTCGAGGACCTGCGGATGTACTTCCCGGTGCGGTCCGCCGGTCTGGTGCGCCGGACCGTGGGCCACGTGCAGGCCGTCGACGGGATCTCCTTCCAGGTGCCCGAGGGCGGGTCCCTGGGCCTGGTCGGCGAGTCCGGCTGCGGCAAGTCGACGACCGGCAGGCTGATCACCCGGCTGTACAAGCCGACCGGCGGCAGCATGCACTTCGAGGGCCAGGACATCGCGCAGATGTCCAAGCGCGAGCTCAAGCCGGTGCGCCGCAACGTGCAGATGATCTTCCAGGACCCCTACACCTCGCTGAACCCGCGGCACACCGTCGGCTCGATCGTCGGGGCGCCGCTCTCGGTGCACAACGTGGTGCCGAAGGACAAGATCATCTCGCGGGTCCAGGAGCTGTTCGAGGTCGTCGGCCTCAACCCCGAGCACTACAACCGCTACCCGAACGAGTTCTCCGGCGGCCAGCGCCAGCGGATCGGCATCGCCCGGGCGCTCACGCTGAACCCGAAGCTGCTCGTCGCCGACGAGCCCGTCTCGGCGCTGGACGTCTCGATCCAGGCGCAGGTGATCAACCTGCTCCAGGACGTCCAGAAGGAGTTCGGGATTGCGTTCCTCTTCATCGCCCACGACCTGGCGGTGGTCCGGCACTTCTGCCCCGAGGTCGCGGTGATGTACCTCGGGAAGATCGTCGAGATCGGTGATCGGGAGACCCTCTACAACCGTCCCCACCACCCCTACACCCAGGCGCTGCTCTCCGCGGTGCCCGACGTGAAGCAGGCGGCCATCGGCGGCCGGCGCGACCGGATCCGCCTGCAGGGCGACGTCCCGAGCCCGGTCAACCCGCCGTCCGGCTGCCGGTTCCGCACCCGCTGCCACCTCGCCCAGGACATCTGCGCCAAGGTCGAGCCGCCGCTGCTGCAGATCGGCCCCCGCCACAAGGTCGCCTGCCACTTCGCGAGCGAGCTGGGCAAGGCGCCGAAGACCCCGGTGACCGCCGGGCTGCTGGGGGTCGACGACCGGGGCAACCCGAGCGGTGCGGCGTCCACCTCGCCGACCACCGACCTGACCCAGGGGTCCGGGTACGCCGACACCTGGTTCGACGTGAACACCCGCACCGTCGCCGGCACCGGCCGCTGACCCGGGCCGTCGGCCGCGTCAGGGGCATCTCCTAGGCTCGCTGGCGTGGACGGACTCTTCGACGTGCCCCGCCCCGGCGGGGGCGGGGGCGGCGGCTCCCTGGCGGCCAACACGCACGCCTCGGCACCGCTGGCGGTGCGGATGCGTCCGCGCACGCTCGACGAGCTGGTCGGCCAGGAGCAGCTGCGCGCGCCCGGGGCGCCGCTGCGCCAGCTGATCGAGAACGACCAGTCGATGTCGCTGCTGCTCTGGGGCCCGCCCGGCACCGGCAAGACCACCATCGCCTCGATCGTCAGCCAGCAGACCGACCGTCGGTTCGTGGAGGTCTCAGCGGTCTCGGCGGGCGTCAAGGAGGTACGCGCGGCGATCGACACGGCCCGCGCCGAGCTGGTGGCGACCGGTCGCGAGACCGTGCTGTTCGTCGACGAGGTGCACCGGTTCAGCAAGGCGCAGCAGGACGCGCTGCTGCCCGGCGTCGAGAACCGTTGGGTCACGCTCGTCGCGGCCACCACCGAGAACCCCTTCTTCTCGGTGATCTCCCCGCTGCTGTCCCGCAGCCTGCTGCTGCGGCTGGAGTCGCTGACCGACGACGACGTGCGCGCCGTGGTGCGGCAGGCGCTCACCGACGAGCGCGGCCTCGCCGACCGCTTCACGATCGACGACGACGCGCTGGACCACCTGGTCCGGCTGGCCGGCGGCGACGCTCGCCGTTCGCTGACCTACCTGGAGGCCGCGGCCGGTGCCGCGACGTCCACGGGCTCGACGACGATCGACCTGGCCACGGCCGAGACCGCCGTCGACCAGGCGGCGGTGCGCTACGACCGCCAGGGCGACCAGCACTACGACGTCACCAGCGCGTTCATCAAGTCGGTCCGCGGGTCAGACGCGGACGCCGCGCTGCACTACCTGGCCCGGATGATGGTGGCGGGGGAGGACCCGCGCTTCATCGCCCGCCGGCTGATGATCATCGCCAGCGAGGACATCGGGCTCGCCGACCCCACCGCCCTGACCACCGCGGTCGCGGCCGCGCAGACCGTGCAGCTGATCGGGATGCCGGAGGCCCAGCTGACCCTGGCGCACGCCACGATCGCGCTGGCGGTGGCCCCGAAGTCCAACGCCGTGACCACGGCGATCGGCGCCGCGATGGCCGACGTCAAGGCGGGCAAGATCGGGCCGGTGCCGGCGCACCTGCGCGACGCGCACTACTCCGGCGCCAAGAAGCTCGGCCACGGCGCGACGTACACCTACAGCCACGACGCGCCGTACGGCATCGCCGAGCAGCAGTACGCCCCCGACGTCGTCCTCGACGCGACGTACTACCAGCCGACCTCGCTCGGCGCGGAGGCCGCGGTCAAGGAGCGCTGGGAGCGGGTCCGGAGGCTGGTCCGGGGCCGCCGGGCCACGGGATAGGGTCGAGCATCATGACCGACCAGATCATGGCTGCGGCCGCCGGGCTCACGGCGCTGCTCGCGCTGCTGCTCGCGGCCGTCGCCCTGCGCGCACGGGGCCGCGCCGCCGGGGCGCTGGCCGAGGCGCGCGCCGAGACGGCCGTGCTGCGCGAGCGGCTCGACGCGCTGGAGCTGCGGTCCGCCCCGGTACCCCGTCCCGAGCCGGTCGACCAGGAGTTCGTGATCACCCGGCTCGGCGAGCCCGAGCCCGTGGCACCCGCCCCCACCGTCGAGGGCCGGCTCTTCGCCGACCTGGTGCTGCGCGAGTCGGTGGTGCAGGCCGCGTCGCTGGCCCACGGAGTACGCCGGGCGCTGGCGCCGGAGGTCCGCAACCGGATCCGGTTCGAGATGCGCCGCGAGGTCAAGCTCGCCCGCAAGCGGCGGCGCGCCGAGCTGCGCGAGGCCAAGCGCGCCTGGCAGACCCGCGAAGGCACGGCGGCATGAGCTCACCCCACGAAGCCGCTCGCTCCGCTCACGCCTCCGCGGGGACCCCGGTATGAGGCGCGGCCTCTGGTTCGTCGCCGGGGCCGGGGCGGGGGTCTACGCGATGGTGCGTGGCCGCCGTGCCGCCGAGGCGCTGACCGTCGACGGCCTCCAGGACCGCTGGGGCGCCGTCACCGCCGGCGCGCGGATGTTCCGCGACGAGGTCGCCCAGGGCAAGGCCGAGGCCGAGACCGACCTGCGCGCCCGGCTCGGCCTGGTGCCCCACGGCCGGCCCGAGCTCGTGGCACCCAGCAGCACCACCACTCCGGGAACGATCCCCGAGATCAGCAGCACCGACGAGGAAGGCACCACCTGATGGACACCGCGGAGATCCGACGGAGGTTCGTCGCGCACTTCGAGCGCGCCGGCCACACCCCCGTGCCGTCCGCGTCGCTGCTGCTCGACGACCCCAACCTGCTGTTCGTCAACGCGGGCATGGTGCCGTTCAAGCCGTACTTCCTCGGCCAGGAGACCCCGCCGTACGCCCGCGCGACGAGCGTGCAGAAGTGCGTGCGGACCCCCGACATCGAGGACGTCGGCAAGACCACGCGGCACGGCACGTTCTTCGAGATGTGCGGCAACTTCTCCTTCGGCGACTACTTCAAGGAAGGCGCCATCGAGCTCGCCTGGGAGCTGTGCACCAAGCCCCTGGCCGACGGCGGGTGGGGCCTGGACCCCGCGCGCCTCTACCCGAGCGTCTACGACCAGGACGCCGAGGCGGTCGCGCTCTGGAAGAAGGTCACCGGCCTGCCCGACGAGCGGATCCTGCGCCTGGGCAAGCGCGAGAACTACTGGTCGATGGGCGTGCCCGGACCGGGCGGCCCGTGCTCGGAGCTGCTCTACGACCGCGGCCCCGAGTTCGGCCCCGACTTCGACCCCGCCGCGCTCGGCCCGGACATGCCGGTCGAGCTCGAGGACCGGCTGCTGGAGATCTGGAACCTCGTCTTCATGCAGGACGAGCTCAGCGCCGTGCGCAGCAAGAGCGACTTCGACATCGCCGGCTCGCTGCCCAAGCGCAACATCGACACCGGCATGGGCCTGGAGCGGGTGGCGTTCCTGCTGCAGGGCAAGCAGAACATGTACGAGATCGACGTGATGTTCCCCGTCATCGAGAAGGCCATGGCCCTCACCGGCAAGCGGTACGGCGCGGGCGGCGCCCAGGGCCACGAGGACGACGTCCGGTTCCGCGTGGTCGCCGACCACGTGCGCAGCTCGATGATGCTGATCGGCGACGGCGTCACCCCCGGCAACGAGGCCCGCGGCTACGTGCTGCGCCGGCTGCTGCGGCGCGCCGTCCGCTCGATGCGGCTGCTCGGCTACGAGGACCCGGCGCTGCCGGAGCTGCTGCCGATCTCGCGCGACAAGATGGGGGAGACCTACACCGAGCTGCACCGCGACTGGGACCGCATCTCCCGCGTCGCGTACGCCGAGGAGGAGGCGTTCCGCAAGACGCTCCAGGCCGGCACCCAGATCTTCGACCTGGCCGCCACGGAGGTGAAGCGGTCGGGCGCCGACCGGCTCTCCGGGGAGAAGGCGTTCGCGCTCCACGACACCTACGGCTTCCCGATCGACCTCACGCTCGAGATGGCCTCCGAGGCCGGGCTGAGCGTCGACGAGCCGGGCTTCCGGGCCCTGATGGCCGAGCAGCGCGAGCGGGCCAAGGCCGACGCCCGCGCGAAGAAGGGCCAGCACGCCGACACCACGGTCTACCGCGGCATCCTCGACGCCCACGGGCCCACCGACTGGCTGGCCTACGAGACCCTCGAGACCGAGTCGCGGGCGCTGGCGGTGCTGCAGGCGGGCGCGCCGGTCGGCTCGCTCGCCGAGGGCGAGGTCGGCGAGCTGGTGCTCGACCGCACCCCGTTCTACGCCGAGTCCGGCGGCCAGGCCGCCGACGCCGGCATCATCGAGCTCGACGGCGGCCGGCTCGAGGTGCTCGACGTGCAGCGCCCGGTGCGCGGCCTGGTCGTCCACCAGGTGCGGGTGCTCGAGGGCGAGCTCGACACGGGCTCCGCGCTGCACGCGAAGGTCGACCCCGAGTGGCGCACCGGCGCCCGCCAGGCGCACTCCGGCACCCACGTCGTGCACGCCGCGCTGCGCGAGGTGCTCGGCCCCTCGGCCCTGCAGTCCGGTTCCTACAACCGGCCGGGCTACCTGCGCCTCGACTTCGGGTGGACCACCGGCCTGTCCGCCGACCAAGTTCGCGACATCGAGCTGGTCTCCAACCAGGCCCTGCGCGCCGACCTGCCGGTCTCCTGGCAGTACATGACGCTGCCGGAGGCCAAGGAGTGGGGCGCGATCGCGCTGTTCGGCGAGACCTACGACGACACCAAGGTGCGGGTCGTCGAGATCGGCGGCCCGTGGTCGCGCGAGCTCTGCGGCGGCACCCACGTCGACCACTCCTCCCAGATCGGCACGATCGTGGTGACCGGGGAGGCCTCGGTCGGCTCCGGCAACCGGCGCATCGAGGCGTTCACCGGCGTCGAGGGCTTCGCCTACCTGGCCCGCGAGCGCGACGTCGTCGACCAGCTGACCAGCCTGCTCAAGACCCGCCCCGACGACCTCGTCGGCCGGGTCGGCGACCTCGTCGAGCGGCTGCGCGCCGCGGAGAAGGAGGTCGAGCGGGCCCGGCTCGGCCAGCTCCTCGCCGGTGGTGCGCAGCTCGCGGCCGGCGCGGCGGTGATCGGCGGCGTGCACGTGGTCGCCCACCGGGTCGACGGCGCCAGCGGCGGCGACGTCCGCACGCTCGCGATGGACGTCCGCGGCCGGCTCCCCGACGGGGCGCCGGGTGTGGTGGTGGTCATCGGCGCCGCCGACGGCAAGGTCTCGGTCGTCGCGGCGACCACCGAGGCGGCCCGCGACCTCGGGCTCAGCGCGAACGACCTGGTGCGCGCGGTCGGCCCGCTCGTCGGCGGCAAGGGCGGCGGCAAGGCCGACGTCGCGCAGGGCGGCGGCACCGACGCCTCCCGGATCGACGAGGCGCTGGCGCTCGTGCACACCGAGGTCGCCCGCGCGACCGGGGGGTCCTGAGCGGGTGCGGCACGGCACACGACTCGGCATCGACCCGGGGGACGCCCGGATCGGGGTGGCGCGCAGCGACCCCACGGGGTTCCTCGCGACGCCGGTCGAGACCGTGCGCCGTGGGCGCGGCGACCTCGCGCGGATCGCCGCGCTGGTCGCCGAGCACGAGGTCGTGGAGGTGGTCGTCGGGCTGCCGCGGTCGCTCTCGGGCCGGGAGGGACCGGCGGCGGTGAAGACCCGGGAGTTCGCCGGCCGGCTGGTCCGCGCCGTCGCGCCGGTGCCGGTCCGGCTGGTCGACGAGCGTCTGACCACGGTGTCGGCGGAGGCTATGCTGCGCGACCGTGGCCGCAAGGGAACCTCGCGGCGCGCCGTGGTCGACCAGGCCGCGGCGGTGCTGATCCTGCAGCACGCACTGGACACCGAACGGGCGACGGGGACCGCGCCGGGCGAGATCGTCGAGGAGACGGCATGAGCGACCAGCACGACTCCACGCAGACCAGTGGGCGCGAGCACGACGACTCCGGGATCCTGCCGCGCACGATCGACGAGCCGGCCGGCGACGGCGGCGCGACGTACGTCCCGGGCGGCGCCCGCCGGGCCCGGAAGCGGCGGGGCCGCAGCCTCTCCGGCTGCCTGGCCGTGCTGGTGGCCTTCGGGATCGTCGCGGGGCTGCTGTACGTCGGCGTCACCGCCGGCCTGGACCGGCTGCGCGACCAGTTCGGCGACCCCGAGGACTACCCCGGGCCGGGACGCGGCAACGTCAGCTTCGAGGTCGCCCAGGGTGACAGCGTCGCCCAGATGGGCCGCAACCTGAAGGAGGCGGGCGTCGTCGCCTCGGTCGACGCATTCACCGACGCCGCCTCCGCGAACCCCGGCGCCAGCTCCATCCAGGTGGGCTTCTACCCCCTGAAGAAGGAGATGCCGGCCGCCGACGTCGTGGACGTGTTGGTCGACCCGAGCAACATCGTGACCCAGACGGTCACCGTGCCCGAGGGGCTGCGCGTGGTCGACATCGTCGACGTGCTCGCCAAGGGCACCGACTTCCCCGCCGCAGCGTTCGAGAAGGCGCTCGACAACCCGGCGAAGATCGGTCTCCCCGAGTACGCCGAGGGCAACGCCGAGGGCTACCTGTTCCCCGCGACGTACGCGTTCGCGCCCACCGCCAAGCCGGTCGACATGCTCCGGCAGATGGTGGCCCGCTGGCAGCAGGCCGCCGAGGACGCCGACCTCGAGGGCGCCGCCGCCGCGCTGGACCTCACCCCGCACGAGCTGATGACGGTCGCCAGCCTGGTCGAGGCCGAGGGCCGCGGCGACGACATGCCCAAGATCGCCCGGGCGATCTACAACCGGCTCAGCCCCGACAACACCGAGACCAACGGACTGCTGCAGATCGACGCCACGGTCAACTACGCGCTGGGCCGCAACCTGGGCGTGGCGATCAGCGAGGAGGACCTGCAGGTCGACTCGCCGTACAACACCCGGCTCTACCCGGGTCTCCCGCCGGGGCCGATCGAGGCGCCCGGCGACGCGGCGATCCGGGCGGCCGCCAAGCCCGCCGACGGGCCCTGGCTGTACTGGATCACGGTCAACCTGAAGACCGGCGAGACGAAGTTCGCCGAGACCCTCGACGAGTTCAACCGCTACAAGGCGGAGTACCTCGAGTACTGCGAGACCTCCGACGCCTGCTGACGTGAGGTGCGCCGTCCTGGGTGACCCGGTCGCCCACTCGCTCTCGCCGGTGCTGCACCGCGCGGGGTACGACGCCGCGGGCCTGCCCGACTGGTCCTACGACGCGGTCCGGGTGCCGGCCGGCGGGCTGCGCGCCTTCGTCGAGGGGCTCGACGGGTCCTGGCGCGGGCTCTCGGTCACCGCCCCGCTCAAGCACGAGGTGGTCGAGGTGGCCACCGAGATCACCGACCGGGCCCGGCTGGTCGGCGCCGCCAACACCCTGGTGCTGGGGGAGGGCGGGCCGCTCGCCGACAACACCGACCTGCCCGGCGCGGTCGCCGCGGTCCGCGAGCGGTACGACGGGCCGGTCACCGCCGCGACCGTGCTCGGCGCGGGCGCCACCGCGGCCTCGACCGGGCTGGCGATGGTCGAGCTCGGCGCGCGCACCGTCGTCCTGCTGGCCCGGTCGCCCGAGCGCGCCGCGCGGGTCGCCGCCGTCGTCGCCGCGCACCCCGCGCGGCCGCGGGTCGAGGTCGGCTCGATGGCCGACGACGCGGTGCGGGGCGACGTGGTGGTCTCGACCGTCCCGGCCGCCGCCCAGAACCCCGACCTGGTCGCCCGCTGCGGAGCCGCCGCGGTCGTGTTCGAGGTGCTCTACGACCCGTGGCCCACGCCGCTGGCGGCGGCCGCGGGCGACCGGCCGCTCGTCGGGGGCCTGGACCTGCTGCTGCACCAGGCCGCGCTCCAGTTCGCGCTCTTCACCGGGGTGCCGGCGCCCCTGGACGCGATGCGGGCCGCCGGGGAGCGCGCGCTCGCGGAGCGCGCTGCCGGGTGAGCCCCGAGGCGACCGTCGTCCTGGCGGCAGTGCTCTGCGCGGTCGGGGGCGCCCTGGGGCCCACGCTCGTCGCGCGTGTCCCCGAGCCAGCGCCGTCGCCGGAGCCGGAGCCCGCGGGCCTGCCCAAGGTCCGGTACGCCGAGGTCGCCGCGCGTCCCCGGCTGGCGGTGTGGACGACCCTGGTCAGCGGCCTGGCCGGCGCGCTGGTCGGGCACGCCGTCGGCTGGGACGCCGCGCTCGTCGGGCTGCTGCCGCTGGTGCCGGTCTGCGTCGCGCTGGCGGTGGTCGACCTGCACACCCGGCTGCTGCCCCGGGTCGTGGTGCTGCCGGCCACCGGCGTGCTGCTGGTCCTGGCCGTCCTCGGAGCCGCCGTCAGCGGCGACCCCGACCCCCTGGTCCGCGCGGTGGTCGGCATGGTCGCGGCCCGCTCGTTCTTCTGGGTGCTGTGGTTCGTGCACTCCGCCGGCATGGGGTTCGGCGACGTCCGGCTCGCGGCGCTGCTGGGGCTGGCGCTGGGCCACCTCGGCTGGGCCGAGCTCGTCGTCGGCACGTACGCCGGGTTCCTGCTGTTCGCCGTGCCCGGCTTGCTGCTGGCGATCGCCCGGCGCGACCTCGGGCTGCTGCGCGCGTCGTACCCCTTCGGGCCCGCGATGATCGCCGGCGCCCTGCTCGGGGTGGTCGCCGGGCCGGCGGTCCTGGACGGTCTCGTCGGGCGGTGACCCCCGCGGACCGGCGTACCCCTCGTGGGAGACTGACGCCATGCTGCGTTGGCTCACTGCGGGCGAGTCCCACGGCCCGTCCCTGGTCGCCATCCTCGAGGGTCTGCCCGCGCACGTCGCGCTGACCAGCGAGGACGTCCGCGACTCGCTCGCCCGGCGCCGGCTCGGCCACGGCCGCGGCGCCCGGATGAAGTTCGAGCAGGACGAGGTCACCATCGTCGGCGGGGTCCGCCACGGCCGGACCCAGGGCGGCCCGGTGGCGATCCAGGTCGGCAACACCGAGTGGCCCAAGTGGGAGCAGGTGATGTCCGCCGACCCGGTCGACCCCGTCGAGCTGGAGGCGATGGCGCGCAACGCGCCGCTCACCCGTCCCCGCCCGGGCCACGCCGACCTCGCCGGCATGCAGAAGTACGACTTCGACGACGCCCGCCCGGTGCTCGAGCGCGCCTCCGCCCGCGAGACCGCCGCCCGGGTCGCGCTCGGCCGGGTGGCGAGCAACTTCCTCGAGCAGTCCGTCGGCGCCCGCATCGTCTCCCACGTCATCGAGCTCGGCGGCGTGCGCGCCCCCGACGGGCTGTGGCCCGAGCCCGACGACGTGGCCCGGCTCGACGAGGACCCGGTCCGCTGCCTGGACCCCGAGACCTCCGCGGGGATGGTCGCGGCGATCGACCAGGCCCACAAGGACGGCGACACCCTCGGCGGCGTCGTCGAGGTCGTCGTCCACGGCCTGCCGCCGGGGCTCGGCTCCTACGTGCACTGGGACCGCCGGCTCGACTCGCGCCTCGCGGGCGCGCTGATGGGCATCCAGGCGATCAAGGGCGTCGAGGTCGGCGACGGGTTCGCGCTCGCCGCGACCCCCGGCTCGCTGGCCCACGACGAGATCGTGCCGACCGCCGACGGCATCCGCCGCACCAGCGGCCGCTCCGGCGGCACCGAGGGCGGGATGACCACCGGCGAGGTGCTCCGGGTCCGGGCCGCGATGAAGCCGATCGCGACCGTCCCGCGGGCCCTGCGCACCGTCGACCTCGCCACCGGCGAGGCGTCCGTGGCCCACCACCAGCGCTCCGACGTCTGCGCCGTCCCCGCCGCCGGCATCGTCGCCGAGGCGATGGTCGCGCTGGTGCTGGCCGACGCGGTCACCGAGAAGTTCGGCGGCGACTCGGTGCAGGAGACCCGGCGCAACGCCGAGTCCTACCTCGACACCCTGCGCTACCGATGAGTCCCCGCGTCGTCCTGGTCGGCCCGATGGGCGCCGGCAAGACCACCGTCGCGGGCCTGCTCGCCGAGGCCTGGGGCGTCCCCGTGCGCGACACCGACGAGGACGTCGTCGCGGCGGAGGGCCGGTCGGTCAGCGACATCTTCGTCGACGACGGCGAGGACCGCTTCCGCGAGCTGGAGAAGGCCGCCGTCGCGACCGCGCTCGCCGAGCACGACGGGGTGCTCGCCCTCGGCGGCGGCGCGATCCTGGACGCCGACACCCGCGCGCTGCTCGCCGGCCACCGGGTGGTCTACCTCCGGGTCGGGCTCAGCGACGCCGTGAAGCGGGTCGGCCTCGGCGTCGGCCGGCCGCTGCTGCTGGGCAACGTGCGCGCCCGCATCAAGTCGCTCCTCGACGAGCGCGCCGGCCTCTACGAGGAGGTCGCGACGCACGTCGTCGACACCGACGGCCGCCCGGCCGAGGAGGTCGCACAGGAGGTCCGGGAGGTGCTGGGATGAGCCGGGGGATGAGCGACACCGTCCTGCACGTCGGCGGCGCCGCGCCGTACGACGTCGTGGTCGGGCACGGCCTCGCCGGCCGGCTGCCCGAGGTCCTGGGCGAGGCGACCCAGCGGGTCGCGGTGGTCTGCCCCGACGGGCTCGACGACGTCCTCGCCCCCGTGGTCGCCGCGCTCGACGCGGCGTACGACGTGCTGGTGCTGCCGCTGCCGGACGGCGAGGACGCCAAGACCGCCGACGTCGCGGTCCGCTGCTGGGAGGAGCTCGGCCGGGCCGGGTTCACCCGCTCCGACGCCGTCGTGACCGTCGGCGGGGGAGCCACCACCGACGTCGGCGGCTTCGTCGCCGCGACCTGGCTGCGCGGGGTGCGCGTGGTGCACGTGCCGACCACGCTGCTGGGGATGGTCGACGCGGCCGTGGGCGGCAAGACCGGCATCAACACCGGCGCCGGCAAGAACCTGGTCGGCGCCTTCCACGAGCCGGCCGGCGTGCTCTGCGACCTGGCGCTCCTGGAGACGCTGCCCCGCGCCGAGCTGGTCGCCGGGCTGGGCGAGGTCGTCAAGTGCGGGTTCATCGCCGACCCGCGCATCCTCGAGCTGGTCGAGGAGACCGACCCCGACGCGCTCGTCGCCGGCTCGCCGGTGCTGCGCGAGCTGGTCGAGCGCGCGATCCGCGTCAAGATCGACGTCGTGGTCGCCGACCTCAAGGAGACCGGCGGCGACGCCGGGCACCCGGGGCGCGAGGCGCTCAACTACGGGCACACGATGGCGCACGCGATCGAGCGCGCGGAGTCCTACGGCGTCCGGCACGGCGAGGCGGTCGCGATGGGCTGCGTGTACGTCGCCGAGCTCGCCCGGCGCACCGGCCACCTGAGCGACGCGGAGGCGGACCGGCACCGGTCGGCGTTCGCGCGGGTCGGCCTGCCCACGTCGTACGCCGGGGCGTCGTTCGAGGAGCTGCACGCCGCGATGCGGGTCGACAAGAAGT